>CAYFMU010000011.1:0-68298 GCA_964344315.1 uncultured bacterium
TTGTCATTACTATAACTTACGACCTTTCTCATAAGATTAACTAGTCATGACCCTTAAAAGGTGTGATTATAAGGGGTAAAAATTAGGATTTATGCACTACAAAGGTATATTCCCATGTTTCTTTTTGGGATTTGTATCCACTTTAGTTTGAAGGAGCTCAAGGCCAGAAATTAACCGTTCCCGTGTTTCATGGGGATGGATTACATCATCAATATAACCATGTTCTGCTGCAATATACGGATTAGCAAATTTTTCTCGATATTGATTTTGCAACATTTCCATTTTTTCATCTGGATTTTCTGCATTTTCGATATCATTTTTCCAAATAATTTCTACGGCACCTTTGGGGCCCATGACGGCAATTTCTGCCGTTGGCCACGCTAAGTTTATGTCACCGCGAATATGCTTTGATGACATGACATCATAAGCGCCCCCATAAGCTTTTCGGGTAATTACGGTGAGCTTTGGAACGGTGGCTTCAGCATAGGCATAGAGCAATTTGGCACCATGCTTTATAATTCCTCTCCACTCTTGATCTGTTCCTGGAAGAAATCCAGGTACATCCTCAAAAGTTACAATGGGGATGTTAAAGGCATCGCAAAATCGCACAAATCGTGCAGCCTTTATAGATGAATCGATATCTAACACGCCCGCCAAATGTGCAGGTTGATTGGCAACAATCCCCACAGAATGTCCACCAATACGAGAGAATCCAATAATTATATTTTGCGCATAATTTTCGTGAACCTCAAAAAAGGAATCTTTATCTACCACCTGGTCAATTACATTATGCATATCATAGGGTTTGTTGGGGTTTTGAGGAATAATATCGTCTAATTTTTCAACTTCAGGTGCAGAATAGTTGTCTGAAAAAGGTGCATCATCCAAATTATTTAATGGAAGGTAAGATAGCAATTTTCGGATGCCTTGCAATGCCTCTACCTCATTATTGCATATAAAGTGAGAAACACCAGATTTTTCTCCATGAGAATTTGCCCCACCTAAATCTTCCATGGTTACATCTTCATGGGTAACGGTTTTAACTACATTTGGTCCTGTAACAAACATATGGCTTGTACCCTTAACCATAAATATAAAATCTGTAATTGCTGGTGAATAAACGGCCCCCCCTGCGCATGGCCCCAATATGGCTGATATTTGAGGAACCACACCTGAGGCTAATGTGTTTTGTAGGAAAATATCTGCATATCCTGCAAGGCTTACCACACCCTCTTGAATTCTGGCACCTCCAGAATCATTTAACCCAATAACAGGTACACCTAATTTTAATGCCATTTCCATAACTTTACAAATTTTCTTGGCAAAGGTTTCAGAAAGAGAGCCACCAAAAATGGTAAAATCTTGAGAAAAAACCATCACTTTTCGCCCATCAATGGTGCCATATCCCGTTATAACGCCGTCAGTAAGGAATTTCTTTTCTTCCATACCAAAATCTTTACAACGGTGGGTTACATACATATCCATTTCTATAAATGAATTTTTATCAAGGAGAATTTCTACTCGTTCTCTGGCAGAGAGTTTACCTTTATCATGCTGCTTTTGAATGCGTTGAGCACCGCCACCTTCACGGGCTTTTTCGCGCATTTCGTTGAGAAGTTGAGATTTATTTTCTGTGCTCATTAACCCACTTGGTAATATAATCTATGGTTTCATTAATTGAGGTTCCAGGACCAAAGAGCTTACCTACACCCTCGTTAGATAATTCTGTCATATCTTCCTCAGGAATAATTCCTCCTCCAGTGAGAAGAACATCATCTAATCCTTCATTATTCATGAGAGATTTTACTTTTTTGAATATGGTCATATGTGCACCACTGAGAACGGAAAGGGCAATCACATCGGCATCTTCTTGAATGGCAGCGCTTACAATCATCTCTGGGGTTTGCCGTAACCCCAAATATATAACCTCCATACCTGCATCACGATATGCCCGTGCTAGAATTTTAATTCCACGATCATGACCATCTAGCCCTGGCTTTGCCATGACAATTCTTATTTTCTTATCCATAATTCCCTTGATGAAAGTGTGCGAAATTTACTCAAAATCATACATATTTTTTGAGGATTCATTATTCACTTAATGAGGGTAGTCCACGATTATTTCACTAATCTTATTTTGGTTTAATGTAATTTTTTCTGTTATGATGGTACCGTTCATATTGTAAGCAATGTGTGCAGAATCACCGCTATAGGTCTCTGACACCACATTAAATTCAGTAAAAGATGGTGAATATTGCCAGCATTTGTTCATGAATTCTGAAGCACTAAAAAACTCATCATGCGGACTTTTAAAGTGTAAGCTTTCATCTAATAATTGATAGGCGTTTTGGCGTTGGTTGTCTATCCACGCTTGATAATATTGGTATATAATTTTTTTTGCGTCCATTAGAAGGGGCAATTCACACATCCATTTTCACAACAATCACCCCGCTTTAGATGAAACCATTTTGTAAAAATTATATCACCATTATTGACGGTATAATCAATATGCTCAATGGGTTCTTTATCTTCATATTGTTTTGCAAACTTTATTACATGATCTGTTGAATTTGATTCAATGAAAGTCTCTAATTGCGTTGCAATGTGAAGAGGTAAACAGTGGGGGCAATAGCACGTTTCTGCATCATCAAAATGGGAAATGGCAGGATATTCAATGCACCAGCATTCACTTCTACATTGGGCATTGCATTGAAAGGTTTTGCTACAACTTTTGCATCGTGAGTTCATATTAAGGCAAAAGCTCCACGCCAAAAAACCGTCCAATAAACACCATGATTATAAAATTTATAAATGTAATTCCTATTCCAATAAGTAGGGAAGTTGTAAATGGCTGGCCATTTTGTAGTAGTTTGGGTATAATTAAAAACATAGGTAAAGTGGGTATAACATACCAAAAGGTATAATATGCATGATTTGCAATTTTTTCTGCAGACTGTTTTTCAACAAAGAGCCATATCAACACCATAATTGTTACCAGCGGCAATGATGAAATTAATGCACCCAATTTGTCGCTTCGTTTGGCCACTTCAGACACCAATACAACGATGAATGCTGTCACTAAATATTTTGTAAAAATGAATGTCATTTAAAACTGTAGAATTAATCCCAGATGCATAAATGCGAATAATGAGGTGAAAAAAATAAGCAATTTGGAAAAGAGTTCATTAAACTCATTTTTTTCATGATGTTGTAAAAAGAAATGCTTACCAATATGTCCAGCAAGCATCACATCCAATGACAATTGAAAATAGTAAGTAAGTTGAGGGTCATTACTACTAATACACCAAAAGATAGCGATGTAAACTGGAAGATGGATTGCCACAAAAAGTCGTGCCGCTACACCATCATTTAATGCAGAAAACCCAGGAAGAATACGCCACTCACTGCACCGGAAAGCATCAGCTTGGTGGGTAAAGTAAAATGAGAGTGCGATATAAAAAATTAGGTCATTCATCCTTTTCCTTAAATTATAGTTATTAAATCATTTAAAATTATTTTGAACCCATAATTAAACATATAATAAATTACAAAAATTAGTATTCTATTCTAAATCTTTTACACATCGGAATCCTTGAACATCTTGCCAATATTTTACCTTTGGCGGGCTACTACCGCGATTATAAATGCGTAAATTTTTATGCCAACTATACCAATGACCTCCTCGAGTAACCTTGTTAGTTCCTGTACTTGGCCCTTGTGGATTCTTTATTGGAGAATGATGATAATAATCCCATTGATACCAATCACTACACCATTCAGCTACATTACCGGCCATATCAAACAATCCATATCCATTAGGCTGAAAACTGCCTACAGGTGCGGTAGAATATTTCCACGAATCAATTCCAATTTTATTACTATTTTCATATTCTTCATCATCTTTCCAATATTTATGGAAGTTAGCATCATTTTTGGTTATGTTATTGCCCCAAGGATAGCGCTTTCCATTTAAACCACCTCGCGCTGCATATTCCCATTCGGCTTCGGTGGGGAGCCGTTTTCCAGCCCATTTTGCATAAGCACTAGCTTCAAACCAGTCAACATTTACCATGGGGTGATTGTCTGTAGGCGATACCCAATATTTTTCCCATAATCGCCAATGAAAATTATATCCAGTATCATGTAAAAACTTCTTAAACTCGCCTACGGTAACTTCAAACTTGTCCATATAAAAACTATCAATTTCTACAATATGAACGGGGATATTGTCATCTGGTCCTTGATTATTGGGGTTTCCCATTTCAAACAATCCTGAGGGAATGAGCACCATGTTATGAGGAATATTTGAGTTTGCTAAAAGGATTTCAATGAGAAGGAAAGAGGAGAAAATTAATTTGCAAAGAGTATTACTATTCATCTAGACACAATCATTTTTAATTCTCTAGGTTCATTATTTTTTTCATAGTACATGAGGATGTCATCTTTTCCATCATAATTAAAATCTAAAGTCCATGCCCTGTTTTCTATATGTGGTACTTTAATGTTAATGGTTTCAGCAGTGTTATTTATTAACTCATTGTGACTAGATCCCCAATAAATGTCCAAACGATTACGGTTTGCCCCTAAAATGAAATCCATTTTATCATCACCATTCAAGTCCCCCATCAAAAAGTGCGGAAAAAATCTATTTTCTCTATCATATACATCAACATCTAATTTGAGACCATGTGAAAAATTGGGTTTCTCAGAATAATTATTAAAATCCATTCCAAATGCTTCAATATCAATTATAATATATTTGGAGATAAATACTCTAAATATGGAAGTCAGAGTCATTTGTACATCATATCGAAGAATATCAGTTTGATTATCTCCATTAAAATCTTCAAAAAATTGATGAGAATATCCTCCAGATTCTGCTCCTCCAGACTTGCCGGCAGGAAAAATAGCACTCTGAGAATTTACAGAAAATTGGATGCCATTTGTAGATTCTTTTCCCCAATAAATCTTATAAGTAGATTTTTGTTTTAATACGGATCGTCCCGATAACGAAAGGGTAACCAAATCTTCCAATCCATCATTGTTCAAATCTTGTATAGAGTGGATTACGGTTTGTAAGGTGGATTTTCTCAATCCAGTTATCAGTGAAAAGGGGTTACTGTCGGAATACCCAAATACAATGGAGTACATGCCATCTGAATCAAAAGGAATTTCTACAGTAAATGGGGTGGGTTCATTATTAAACAGTCCATTTTCTAACTGGAGGTAGGCATCAAAGTGATCTTCATTCCAGAAGAGAATATCTTTACGACCATCTAGATTCATATCAAAATTATGGACACGGCTTAAATACCAAGGCAAAGTGAGGGCGGTAATACCAACTTCACCATAGGGACGTGAATCATCAAAAGCATTTTTATCTCTGAAAGGTTCAGGTGGCCCCATTCTAATGCCTTCAGTAAAATGACCATTTGGTAGTTGTATATATACCCAGAACCCATGAACCGAAGGCAAAATAAAATCCGATAAACCATCACCGTTTAGGTCTTGTGTAATATTTTTGTGTGGAATTGAAATAGTAGTATCGGGTTGAATATAGAAATTTAAATCTAATAAATGCTGTTCACTGTTTGTATTGTTGTCATAGTAGTTCAATGAATGTCCATTGAAAAATACCAGCTTTTCTTCACCTCCAATATTGGCAATATCAACAAGAAGTACATATGAACTAAGATTTCTATCTACTTTATTGAACCACTCACCATTTTCAAAAGCAAAAATCTGTAGATTGGTTTGGGAGTTGTTTAACCGATTAAGAGCCACCACATCAACCAATGAATCACCCAGCACATCACCCGTAAGAATGGTATATTGTTTTCCGTCCCCTAAAAGTATATTGTGTTCGTCAAATTTATAGGGGGTAGAAGAATCTGGAATTACATAGCCTACTAAGATAAAAATTATAGCAATAATTCTCACCATTGATTATTATAATTTCATCAACAAAAATATAATAAAACAAGAAATGGAGTAACATTGAAAAAGATAAACAACAATTTGAATGCAGCTAAAAATACATACATGATTATATCATATTTTTCCCTTGGGATGGGAAAAAACATACTTTGCGTTTTGTATGTTAGGTTTGGCGCAAACATGAGAAAGAGTGTCAAAAATGTAAAAAGCGACCCATTTATAATGGTGCAATATTTAAAAAATTGAGTAAGTGTTCCGATGTCCATTATTATCCTTTCTATTCTAAGATTGAAAGTTAAAGCTAAAAAAGTTTTACTAATTCTACAATTAAAATGTGAATTTCAATTTTTCCCCCTAAATTCACCCATAAAATGAAGCGTATTTTTTCATATATTAACATATTGCGGCCACTGAATTTAATATTTTCGGCAGTGTCAGTAGTTATAACAGCAATTCTTGTTGATGCTCTAGATCAAACCTTTCAGATTATTCACGCCACGATTGTAGTGGTTACCTTTGCGGGGGCATCGAATATTTTAAATGATATTTTTGATATCAACATTGATAGAAAAAATCAACCTCATCGACCATTGCCATCGGGAGAAATTTCTATGTGGTCTGCCATAATGTACATGTTTCTTCTTTATATTGTTGGTGTATTTATAGTATTTAAACTTCCCCCATTGGCCATAGAAATCGCATTGTTTTTTGTACTTCCAACATTGGTATTATATACACCATTTTTCAAATCCATTCCGCTTATTGGCAACATTGCAGTTGCATTAGTGTTGGGTATGGTATTTTTGTTTTCAGAGACCGCCTTTACGGGTGATATCAATATAATGTGGACACCTGCATGGTTGGCGTTTGGGCTTTCCTTGATCCGTGAACTCATAAAAGATATTGCAGATGTTGAGGGTGACAAATTGAACAATATTTCCACATTTCCTGTAAAGTTTGGAATTGAAAATTCACTCTTCCTTACCTACATATTTATAGGCATTTTTTGCATGATGTGGTGGATGCCCTATGTGAATAATACTTATGGAAATTTATATGCTATCACGCTCCTTTTCGCTGTGGAAATTCCGTTGATTCTCAGTATATTTTTCCTGCGGAAGAATCCTACTTCTTCTGGTTGTGCGATAATATCTCGAGCGACAAAATGGATAACATTCGGAGGAATGATTACCATCCTTTGCTCATCACTTTAAAAATAGAAAATTTATTATATGGCTGACTTCGTTCACCTCCATAATCACACTGATTTTTCACTGCAAGACGCAGCGCAGTCTGTACAAATGATGTGCGATCGTGTTGATGATTTAGGAATGGATACCATTGCTGTAACAGAGCATGGAAATCTATTTTCCATGATTCCATTTTATAAAAAGGCACAAAAAACGGGGATCAACTCAATATTGGGTTGTGAGATTTATGTCTCAGCAGGAAAACATACCGAACGCAGTGTAGGCAAGGGCGGGAATGCATGGGGATATCATCACCTGGTATTACTCTGCATGAACGAAACGGGGTATAAGAATTTAATGAAATTAGTATCCATCGGATACTTAGATGGTTTCTATTATAAGCCCCGAGTAGACAAAGATTTGCTTCGACAATATAATGAAGGTTTAATTGCAACATCTGCATGTTTAGCTGGTGAAGTTACACGATATGCCGCTCAAGGAGATTATGAATGCTGTAAGCAGGCTGCCATTGAATATATGGAAATCTTCCCCGATAGATTTTATATTGAGCTTCAAAATCATAACATCCCAGAAGAACTTGCATCTCATGAAATTTTAAAGAAAGTAGCTAAAGAACTTAACATCCCTTTAGTGGCCACCAACGATAATCATTATTGTTTAGAAGAACACTGGGAAGCCCATGATGTACTCTTTTGTTTGGGAACCAGTAAAGATAGAAATGATCCAAAGCGACACCGATACGAACCACGACAATTTTATATTAAATCCGCCGATGAAATGTATCAATTATTTAAAGATACTCCAGAAGCTCTAGAAAATACATTGCGTATTGCAGAACAATGCAGTGTGAATATTCCCATGGGAGAATATCATTTACCCAACTTCCCTATTCCAGAGGTAGCAGGGACAGAAAGCCCTGATGAATATTTACGTATAATTTGTGAATTAGGTCTAAAAGAACGGTATCCTGTAATCACACCTGAAATCCAACAACGATTAGATTTTGAATTGGGTGTCATTAAAAAAATGGGATTTGCAGGATATTTTCTCATTACTCAAGATTTTGTAAAATATGCAAAAACGAATTTAATTCCTGTGGGTCCCGGGCGAGGGTCTGCTGCGGGCTCCATTGTAGCATATTGTACTGGCATCACCGACGTTGATCCTATAAAATATAATTTACTATTTGAGCGGTTTTTGAATCCAGATCGGGTAACCATGCCCGATATTGATATTGACTTTTGCATTGAAGGTCGTGAAAATGTAATTAATTACATAAAAGATGCGTATGGCCATGATTCAGTTGCACAAATTATCACCTTTGGAACGATGAAAGCCAAATCATCACTCCGTGATGTGGGGCGTGTGCTGGGATTGAGTTATGGCGAGGTGGACAGAATTGCTAAAATGGTTCCAGATGAATTGGGCATAACACTGAAAGATGCAGAGAAGAAAAATCCAGATTTTGCAAAGGTTGCAGAAATCGATGAAACTCATAAAGAGCTTTTAGATTATTCGAAAGTTTTAGAGGGGATGCATCGTCATGCATCTACCCATGCTGCAGGCGTGGTTATTTCACCTGGACCACTAACAGACTATGTGCCATTATATAAGCATCCATCAACGGGGGATGTGGCCACACAAGTTGAAATGACTGGTCTTGAAGATTTAGGTCTATTAAAACTAGACTTTTTAGGTCTCCGTAATTTGACGGTCATTGATAAAGCCTGTCAAATGGTAAAACAAAATCATGGCGTTGATGTTGATATTGACAAACTGGATTTACATGATGAAAAGGTGTTTAACTTTTTCGCGCAAGGGCGTACGGTAGGTATCTTTCAGTTTGAATCCAATGGAATGCAAGAATATTTAAAACAGCTAAAGCCTACATGCATTGAAGACCTTATTGCCATGAATGCTCTATATCGGCCAGGCCCCATGCAAAATATTCCCGAATTTATTGCTCGGAAAAATGGTGAATCCAAGATTGAATACATGCATCCCAAACTAGAACCCATTTTAAAAGAAACCAATGGTATCATTGTATATCAAGAGCAAGTGATGCAAATTAGTCAAGAGATTGGCGGCTTTACGCTGGCCCAAGGTGACATGATGCGTCGTGCCATGGGTAAGAAAAAAATAGATTTAATGGCATCCTTTAAAATTGATTTTGTAGATGGTGCATTGGCTCAGAATATTGATAAAAAAATAGCCACAGAAATTTTTGATTTATTAGAAAAGTTTGCCCAATATGGATTTAACAAAAGCCATTCAACAGCATATGCAATTGTGGCGTATCAAACCGCATGGTTAAAAGCTCATTATCCTGCAGAATTTATGGCAGCCAATATGACCTCAGTAATCAACAACACTGATGATGTGGTGAAACTTATTCATGAAGCACGTGCAATGGAAATTTCTATATTGCCACCTGATGTGAACAGCTCTTATGCAGAATTTAGACCCACTAAGGATGGGAATATTCTTTTTGGCTTATCAGCTGTAAAAAATGTAGGTACAAAAGCCGCCCAAATTATTGCTGAACATCGTGATGAAAAAGGTGCATTTAAAACTTTGTTTGATTTATGCAAAATTGAGGGAAACGTAAACCGAAAAGTGTTGGAAAGCCTTGTTCAAGTAGGGGCATGTGATGAATTATCTGGACATCGTGCTCAAATGTTTGATGCGGTGGATACAGCCATAAAATATGGTCAACGTTTTTTAGAGGAGAAAAACTCATCTCAAGCCAGCTTATTTGGTGGAGAAGGTGGAACCACTGAAAGCGTACCAACACCAGACCTTAAACAAACGGAAGAATGGACTCCAGAAGAATGTCTAACAAGAGAAAAAGAACTCATAGGATTTTATTTGTCTGGAGACCCTCTTGAACCATTTTACGACGATTTGAAAGAATTTAGTAATGTGGATATGTTGGATATTCCTGCTAAATTGCCTGAAAAAATAAAAGTTGGGGGCATTATTACCAATGTGAATCAGCGTTTTGATAAAAAGAATAGACCGTGGGCAATTGTTAGTGTCGACGGTATGCAGGGCCAAGCAGAAATTTTTGTTTTCAGCGAAGCCTTTGAAAAATGTCGAAAGCATATTTACACAGATGAAAAAGTTTTTATTCTTGGATCACCTTCTAACAGAGCAGATGATTCTGATACATTAAAATTTATTGGTGAAGACTTTTTTCCCATCGAACAAGTTCGACAAAAAATGAGTCGTTCAATAAATATCCGATTTCCATTTAATGCTGAAGACAACGGCCATATTGAGCATTTAACATCTTTAGCACAAACCCACAAAGGGTCTTGTCATTTGATAGTACATCTTATGAGCTCAAGAGGAAACTCACAACGCATTCGTTCACGAAAGTTAAGAGTAACATCTTCACAGGACTTTATGAAAAAATTACGTGATAGCTTTGGTGAAAACAATGTATGGATTAGTTGATTTGAATTTATGATTGCCGTTGTACAGCGTGTAAAATCTGCATCGGTTACTGTTGATAAAAAAATCATCAGTAAAATAAATCATGGTTATCTTATTCTATTAGGGGTATCAAAAGAGGATACCGAATCTGATGCTCAATTTCTTGCCGACAAAATTTCTACCTTTAGAATTTTCCCCGATGGTACAAAAAATATGAACTTGTCAATCCATGATGTGGAAGGTTCCATTTTGGTGGTGAGTCAATTTACGCTGTGTGGAGATTGGAGAAAAGGCCGTCGCCCAAGTTTTTCATCATCAGCACCACCAGAAATAGCAGAATCCCTTTATGAAAAATTTTGTGTGATACTGTCAGAAAAAAATATTCCTGTCCAAAAGGGTCAGTTTGCGGCAATGATGGACGTAGATTTAGTTAATGATGGTCCCGTTACTTTTGTGATGGATAGTAACGAAAAATGATAAAAATTAAATCATGGAATGAAACGTTTGCTGATGCCCAAAAAATGTGTAATCTTGAAAACCTCATTGCACATGATTATATTCCTGATCCCCAAGAAATTATGAAAAATTGGGCAGTTCGTGACACCAACTATTATCGAGATAAGCTCATTGCATATAAAGAAGATGAGGCAGTAGGCTGTATCCATATCATTCAAGGTCGGAAGGAAAACAATCATATTGCCTATTTTGATATGTATGTCCACCCATTATATCAACATCAGGGTATAGGTACCAAAATTTTCAATGAGTTTGTTAAGCGAGTAAAAAATGTGGCGTGTACCCATGTCCATAGCTATGTATATGACCATCCTAATTGGGATTCTGGAAAAGCCTTTTTATTAAAAAATGGATTTGAGCATTTATCTACTAATCGTGAGTATGAGTTATCGCTACAACAAGCAGATTTTTCAAAGTTTAAACCAATAGTTAATGAAGTGAAGGCTCAGGGATTTACATTTTTAGAGCCCACAGTAGATGGGGTAAGCTCTACTGAGCATTATGAAAAACTTGAAGAATTACGATGGGCCTACTTTAAAGATATGCCATATCCTGAGGGTATCATACCTACTCGCCCGGATTATGATTTATGGCTAAAAGAACATAAAATATTTGAAGCTGAAAACTACGGAATAGAGCTTATCGTGGTCAGTCCAAATGGTGAATATGTGGGATGTACAAAATTATCAACCTATAGAACTGAACCAGAAAAATGTTGGACCGACAATTTAGGGGTGCGAAGTAATTTTAGACGAAAAAAGTTAGCAACAGCATTAAAAATTGAAGCATTATCACGCCTTAAAAAAAGAGGATTTAAAAAAATCCGAACGGACAATGAGGAAAATAATCCCATGTATAAAATTAATGTGCGTTTGGGATTTGACCCTGTACCCTTTAGCCTTGAGTACATGAAAGCATTATAAGTGGAAATACTTAATTTATACTCACTATTTCATCTTGTATTTTGGATTTTTTGTGGGCGGTTTATTCTACAAAATTGGGGATTATTTCTTGTGCTTTCTCTTGGATGGGAAGTGCTTGAGTTTTTTCTACCATTTTCATTTGCAGTTGAATCATTGAGCAATAAATTTTCTGATATAATTGTTAATTGCTTGGGATTTTATTTAGGAACTACATATTTAAGTAATGACCTCTAAACCACCAATACTATATTCATTTCGTCGCTGACCATACGCTATTCGTGCCAGGTTGGCATTGGCTCATGGTAAAATTAATGTTGAGCATCGTGAAGTATTTTTAAAAAACAGGCCACCAGCATTATATGATATTTCCCCCAAAGGGACGGTGCCCGTATTTCAAATTGCTGATGGAACGGTAATCGATGAGAGTATAGACATCATGAAATGGGCGTTGGATCAGAGTGATTCTCATTGGTATATAGCCGATAAACAAATACAAGATACAATGATACATCATAATGATACGGAATTTAAACAATGGCTCGATAAATACAAATATCATGATCGCCATCCAGAATATCCACGGGAATATTATCGTCAACAGTGTGCAGATACATTATCCGAATATGAATCAAAACTATCAAAGGCTACATATTTAATGGGTGAAAAAATTAATCTGGTAGATGTAGCAATTTTTCCCTTTGTACGGCAATGTGCCAATGTAGATAGAGTATGGTTTGCTACCACCTTCCCTCATATTGAAAATTGGTTAGAAAAATGGATTACCTCCCCAATATTTACATCCATTATGCCCAAATTAAATGCGTGGGAAGTTGGAGATGAGCCCCTTTATATTTCTTATGGAATTGATTTAGGGAAGTAAACTTACTTCCACAACACGTGGTGAATCTTGTAAATCTTTATAAAATTTTACATTAAACCCGTAAGATTCAAAAATATCTCTTATGGCATCTACCTGATGTTTACCCCCAAACTCTAAGAGCATAAACCCATTTTCGTTAAGCAGTGACGCTCCTACTTTTGCAAATCGACGATAAAATGAAAGACCATCATCATTGTCAGTTAGGGCAGACATGGGGTCATAGTTTTTTACTTCCACTTGAAGATTATTCACTTCATTTTTCCCAATATATGGCGGATTTGAAACCACAACATCAAAGGTGGAATGAATATCCGTTTGTAAAAAATTATGTAATTTAAAATTTATTTGTTGAGCATTATGGTCTTCTGCATTTTGTTTAGCAATTGCAAGGGCATTTTTAGAAATGTCTGTGGCAATGATAGATGTGGATAGATTTTCAAGGGCCAAAGTGATGGCAATGCAGCCAGTGCCTGTACCAATTTCTAGTACTGAATCTACTTTTTCTCTCTGTTTTAAAATTTCAATAATGAGCTCGGTTTCAGGGCGAGGAACGAGCACATGGTTATTCACAATAAAATCACGACCGTAAAAATCTCCCCTCCCTATTATATGTTGAAAGGGCACACCATCCACACGACGTTTTATATATGTTTTAAATTGAGCCAGTTCATTCTTCATGAGGGGTTGTTCAAATTGAACATATAAATCAATGCGTTCACAGTTTAAAATATGGCAAAGAAACCATTCTACTTCCAGTTTGGCGTTTGATATCCCTTTGGATGATAAGTATTCTTCTCCCCATTTGATGAGGTCGATGGTGGTCCAGATTTTAGATTGAGTTTCCATTATCTATTTTTTATTAGCTCCTCCACCACAGTGGGGTCTGCCAATGTGGAGATATCCCCGAGATTATCAATATCACCCTGGGCAATGTTTCTTAATATACGCCTCATAATTTTACCTGAACGTGTTTTAGGTAAACTGGGAGAAAATTGAATTTTATCGGGACTCGCATGAGGTCCAATAATTTCTCGCACTTTCAATTTAATTTCATTTTCAAGACTCTGTTCTGTAGAAATTCCTGACATGAGCGTTACAAAAGCATAGACACCTTCTCCTTTAATATCGTGATTATAACCAACTACCGCAGCTTCAGCCACATGTTTATGTTGACCAATGGCACCTTCAATCTCTGCAGTACCTAATCGATGCCCTGATACATTAAGGACATCATCTACACGTCCTGTAATCCAGTAGTCTCCATCTTCATCACGTTTGGCACCATCTCCTGTAAAATAATATCCATTAAATTGAGAAAAATAGGTATCAAAAAAACGTTGATGATTTCCATATACCGTACGCATTTGTCCTGGCCATGATTTTTTGATTACCAAATAACCTTCTGCAGGATTTCCAATAATTTCCTCTCCAGATTCATCCAATAAAACAGGCTCTATACCTAAAAATGGCTGGGTGGCTGACCCTGCCTTTGTTGAATTATTGGCTGGTAAGGGGGTAATGAGAATTCCGCCCGTTTCGGTTTGCCACCACGTATCTACGATGGGGCATTTTTTGTCCCCTACAATGTGATAATACCACTCCCACTCTGGTTTTTTGATAGTTTCACCTACAGAACCCAAGAGTTTCAACGATTTTCGACTGGTGGATTGTACAAAGTGATTCCCCTCTTTCATTAGCGCACGCAGGGCTGTGGGTGCCGTATAAAAAATATTTACCTTATGCTTATCAACTATTTGCCAAAAGCGGCTAAAATCAGGATAATTAGGAACACCCTCAAACATGAGAGTGGTGGCTCTATTGGCGAGTGGTCCATAGATTATGTAAGAATGTCCAGTAATCCAACCAATATCTGCAGTACACCAGTAAATATCACCATCATGATAATCAAATACAACTTCATGGGTGTATGATGCATACACTAAGTATCCGCCAGTGGTGTGCAACACGCCTTTAGGTGTTCCGGTTGAGCCAGAAGTGTAAAGAATGAATAAAGGATCTTCAGCATCCATCCATTCAGGCTCACATATTGTAGATGTTTTTTTCATTTCATCTTCCCACCAACAATCTCGGTTTGGGTCCATATTTACATGGGAACCGGTACGGTTTACCACAATCACATGTTTAATAGATGGGCATTCAGTAAGGGCTTTATCCACATTTTTTTTCATGGGGATGTCTGTTTTTAAACCACGCACACCTGTATCCTGAGTGATGACCGCCTTGCATTGAGAGTCATTGATTCTATCACGTAATGAATTAGATGAAAATGCACCAAATACGATGGAGTGTACGGCACCAATTCTGGCACAGGCTAACATGGCAATGGCCAATTGGGGAATCATCTGCATATAAATACAGACTCTATCGCCTTTTTGTATATTTTTAGATTTTAATACATTGGCAAAAGAGGATACTTCATCTAATAATTCTTTATAGGTATAACTTTTGTCTTCAGCAGGATCATTACCTTCCCAAATAAGGGCAATCTTATTGCCATGACCTTGCTCCACATGTCGGTCAATACAATTATAGGAGACATTGAGTTTACCTTTTAAAAACCAGTCGATGTCTGCGGTAGTAAAATCTACCGTTGATACTTGTTCCCATGGCTTATACCAGTCTATTCGTTGAGAAATTTTTGCCCAAAACTCATCACTATTTTCTATAGATTGGGGATATAATTTGTCATAATCATCAGATGTGATATGAGCGATGTGGCGGTCTTTATAAGCACTCATGTATTACCTTTTTGTGAGATTTGTGTAATAAAGTTAGTGCCAATTTATAACTTGTAGTGAAAATTTTAATAGACCTTTAAGGCGTTAGAATTATTAAGAATAAACTTTAATTTATTTAGGAAATTTTTTCTTAATTCTGAAAAGAGAATTTATTTTATATATAAATGTATAGCTATTTATTACGCTTCTTCGAGAAGATTTTTTTGTTCTTCTAATTTACAGGCATCAATGGTTTCGGTAAGGTCACCATCCATAATATCATTGAGCTTGTAGAGAGTTAGATTAATTCGGTGGTCAGTTACACGACCTTGGGGGAAATTGTAGGTTCTGATTTTTGCAGAGCGGTCACCAGTAGAAACCATAGATTTACGGGCATCTGCCCGTTCTTTGTTTTGCCGATCCATTTCCACCTCATACAAACGTGAGCGTAAGACTTTCATTGCTTTATCACGATTTTTATGTTGAGAGGATTCATCTTGGCATGTTACTACCAGCCCTGTTGGGATATGGGTAATACGAATGGCAGATTCAGTTTTATTTACATGCTGTCCACCAGCACCAGATGCACGGTAGGTATCAATTTTAAGATCGCTATCATTTACTTCAATATCTACATCTTCAGCTTCTGGCAAAACGGCCACCGTTGCTGCACTGGTATGAACGCGCCCACTTGATTCAGTTTCGGGTACACGCTGAACACGATGAACACCCGACTCAAACTTTAAATTACCATAAGCACCCTCACCAATGATGGTAACAATCACCTCTTTTAGTCCACCACCACCACCACCTTCATTCTCATGATAGACCATGGTTTCGGTTTTCCAGCCTTGGCGTTCTGCATAACGCATATACATGCGATATAGGTCAGCTGCAAAAAGCGCAGCCTCATCACCACCTGTGCCAGAGCGAATTTCTAGTATGGTATTTTTATCATCATTGGGATCTTTTGGAATAAGAAGAATTTTCAACTCTTCTTCCATGGTGGCAATTTCGTCCTTTAAAGGGCCGATTTCATCTTTTACCAATTCCTTTAATTCTGGGTCATCACCATTGAGGATTTCCTCGTCTTCTTGTAATTGCTCAAATTTAGATTTATAGACATTACAAACTGCAACGGCAGCCTCTAAACTACGATGTTCTCGTGCCATTTGAGTAAAGGCCTTCATATCATTCATGGCATCGGGTTGACTCATTAAATGAGCCAATTCATTGTGACGATCAATTACGGCGATAACTTTATCAATCATCCTATAGCCTCCGCTACATAAGATTTACCAGAGTATTCCTCTAATTTTTCACCGAAAGCAGATTCAAGAGCAGTAATGGCCACTTCAACTTGATCATTGTCGGGTTGCTTTGTGGTAATATTTTGAAGCCAGAGCCCTGGTTTTGACAATAATTTAAAGAAGAAATTATCACGATGTTTTGCCGTGAGCTTTAACACCTCATACCCAATACCTGCCACAAGAGGGATAAATGGAATATGCATCACAATACGCATCCAGGCCTTAATTTCACCTACAAAAAGCATGAGGATAGAATCTAATACAGAGAAGGAAAGTATAGCCACAATCATAATAATAAACATAAAACTCGTCCCACATCGTGGATGTTGAGTAGGAAATGATTGAGCATTATCAATGTTTAGAGATTTCCCAGATTCAAAATTATACACGGTTTTATGTTCAGCACCATGATATTGAAAAAGCCTTCTTACATCTGAAAGTAAAGAAATAACTATTAAATAAATGAGGAAGAAGAATATACGTAATGCACCAGAAATAATATTAAAAATAAAGGCATCTTGGTCTTTATCAAATAGCCATGTAGTGAGCCCAATAGGTGCAGCAAAAAATAATCCGATTGCTAAAAAGATTGAAAAAATAGTCATGAGTCCATCTACAATGGGATGAGGTTTTTCTTCGTCTGGCATGGCAATGTCTGCTGACCATTGTAATGTTTGGAATCCCATTTTCATGGCTTCAAACAAACTTATAGCCCCTCGAAGAATGGGTTTTTTTAGATGAGGTTTACGTTCCACAACAGATTCAAAATCATGACGATCAGTATGGATTTTCCCTTGAGGATCACGTACTGCTGTTGAATACGCCCCAGGAACTCTCATCATTACCCCTTCAATAACGGCTTGACCCCCAACAAGAATGGAAGACTTTGATACCAATAAGGTGATGGATTTAAGAATAGAATTTCTCATAATAGAAAAACGGACCTATCCCGAAAGATAGATCCGTTTAAATCATCATTAACGAAGTTAGTTATTTGATTTTTCTTCGCTAAGATTATATTTCTGCATGTATTTTTCAATACGACCTGCAGTATCAACTAGGTTTTGTTTACCGGTGAAAAATGGGTGACATTCACTGCAAATTTCCACACTGATATTATCAGTAGTTGCACGGGTATCAAATGAGTTCCCGCATGCACAATGTACATTAATCACTTTATATTCCGGATGAATACCTTGTTTCATGATTGACTCCTTACACTAATTTTGATAATGCATCCTCGACTCTATCAAGGGCATTGTTTAATTCTTCTTCTGATGCAGCGTATGAAAAGCGAATATTATTGGGTGCTCCAAAGCTATCACCTGCTACAGTTACTACTGCTTTTTCTTCTAAAAAGTTCATAGATAAATCAGAAGATGTTTCAATTTTATTCCCATTAAAGGATGTACCTATATATCCACCAAAATCTGGAAACACATAAAAAGCACCGCCGGGCATTTCACAAGAAACATTGGGGATGTTATTTAATCGATTTACAATTAAGTCGCGGCGAATTTTAAATGCATTCCTCATTTCAGTAACGGCTGACTGATCACCACTTAGAGCCTCAATGGCTGCAACTTGAGCAATAGAGTTTGGGCATGATGTACTCTGCCCTTGTAATTTAGACATTGCTTTTACCACAGACGCACCTCCTGCAGTGTAACCAATTCGCCAACCTGTCATTGCATAGGTTTTAGAACAACTTTGAAATGTTAAAATTTTATTATTATTCTCGGTCAAAGTTGCAGTGCTAGTAAACCCACCATCATAGGTTAGCTGTTCATAACATTCATCAGAAAAAACCCAAAGATTTCGATCTTCCGCAATATTTAACACACGCTTTATGGCATCATTGCTCCATACACCACCTGTAGGATTAGATGGAGAATTAATAATGATCCCTTTGGTCTTTGAAGATAATTTTTGCTCTAGCTCTTCAAAAACAGGCTCAAACTGTTTGGATGGATCGGTAGAAACAAATACTGGTGTTGCGCCGGTAACAGATACAAAGTCAGGAAACGATACCCAGTATGGTGAAAAAATAATGACCTCATCGCCCGTTTGAAACAGTACCTGACATGCATTATATAGCGAATGTTTTCCACCACAAGAAACAATAATCTCACTTGGATCATAATGAAGATTATTATCACGTTTCATTTTTTCTGCAGCGGCTACACGCAAGTCCATCATTCCCGCACCTGGAGTATAACGTGTATGGCCATTTCTCATTGCATCAATGGCAGCGTTCTGGATATTTTCTGGTGTAGGGAAATCAGGTTCACCTACACTGAGATTTATAACATCCACACCTTGTGCACGTAATTCAGCAGCTTTTGATGTCATTGCCAATGTGGCAGAGGGTTGTATTCTATCTATTCTATCTGCAAACATAAAAAATTGTTCTGATAAACGAGGGGATAATTTACACCGATTAGCTACTCATAGAATCAAGGAATTCTCGATTACTTTTAGTACGTCCCAAACGGTCTAATAGGAACTCCATAGACTCTATGTTTGTCATCTCTGCCATGAGTTTTCGGAGGATCCAAATTCGACTTAAATCTTTACGGCCGATGAGCTTATCTTCACGGCGTGTACCTGAACGCTGTGCATCGATGGATGGATAAATTCTTCTATCACTGAGGTTTCTATCAAGAACCAGTTCCATATTACCCGTTCCCTTAAATTCTTCAAAGATAACTTCGTCCATTCTACTACCTGTATCCACCAATGCTGTTGCAATGATAGTTAAGCTACCACCATGCTCTACATTTCGAGCAGCACCAAAAAATCGTTTAGGTTTATGGAGAGCATTGGAATCCACACCACCAGATAAAATTTTACCACTATGAGGACTGACCACATTATATGCACGAGCAAGTCGAGTAATAGAATCTAAAAGTATGATTACATCATCTCCTGCCTCTACCATACGTTTCGCTTTTTCTATCACCATTTCAGATACTTGCACATGCCTATCAGCAGGTTCATCAAATGTAGATGCAACCACTTCAGCTTCAACGCTACGTTCCATATCCGTTACCTCTTCAGGGCGTTCATCAATGAGGAGGATAATTAGCTTTGCTTCTGGATTATTGGCGGTAATTGCATTTGCCATTTTTTGTAAAAGTACAGTTTTACCTGTTTTGGGTTGAGCAACAATGAGTCCACGTTGTCCCTTCCCGATGGGGGCAACCATATCAATCACTCGTGTGGAAAATTCCTTATCGCGAGTTTCTAATTTTATCATCTCCTCTGGATAAAGCGGTGTAAGATTAACAAAGTTTACCACATCACGAGATTGATCTGGAGAAATTCCATTTACGGTGTCCACACGGAGTAAAGCAAAGAAACGTTCGTTATCTTTTGGAGGCCTAACCTGACCAGAAATTGAATGTCCTGTTCTTAATCTAAATCGTTTAATTTGAGAATGTGATACATAAATATCATCTGGTCCGGGCATATAACTATAATCAGGGGATCGTAAAAATCCATACCCATCAGGGAGGACTTCTAAAATTCCGGAAGCAAAGATATTACCTTTTTTCTCTGCTTGCTTTTCTAAAATGAGTTTTATCAAATCTTGCTTTCGAAGACCAGATACCTCAGTTGCTTTTAAATTTTTAGCAAACTGCTGTAATTCTTTAACAGTCAGTGCCTGTAATTCACTTGTTTCCATAAAATTCCTATATTAGTTTGTATTAAAAAGTGAAAGAAACTTGTGTGAGAATTTGTTTTATTATATTGTGAGAGAGATTTCCCTCTGAGAAAATTTATAACAAATTTATAATGTATCAAAAGACTTATTAAATATGCGAGAAACCGGCTCTCCAAAGTGATGTGTACCCACAATAGCCAATACATCATTATCCGAAAGTATTGATAATGCATGATGGATTGCATCATAAGGAGATTGGATATACAGCACATCTTCTCCCATTTGATCTTCAATTTCAGAAAGAGTTATTGTTCTAGGATTATCTGTTTCACAACAAATGACAATATCAAATGTAGATTTTATATCTTCAACAATATTTTTTATTTTTTTACGTCTTTGTAAGGAGAGTATTAATATGGATTTTTTTTCAATTTTAGTAAATTCGTTAATTATCCCAAGAATTCCCATTTCATTATGCCCCACATCAAATATCACCAGTGGATTATGTTGTACCACTTGATTTCGAGCATGCCATGTGGTTTCCTGAAGCCCTTGCTGAATATCTTTATGGGAAATTTTATATCCACTTAAGTTTTTTAATGCAGTAATTGCGAGGATAGCATTGTCTAATTGATGTTGTCCTGACAAGGCAATATCATAATTTAAATTATCGTGTTCAACTTCAATTAAAGGACAATCAATCTTCACAGAATGACGTACTAATTCTCTCATAGCATTGGGATGTTGATGCGTGGTAATACAAGGAATATTTTTTTTCATAATCCCTGCTTTTTCAACGGCTATCTTTTCAATAGTATCACCCAAAATTTCCGTATGATCAAGAGAGATGGTGGTGATGACGGTAAGAACAGGGTTGCATATAGTCACTGAATCTAATCGTCCGCCAAGTCCAGTTTCCATGATGGCGATGTCCACATTTTTTTTATGAAAAAACCAAAACCCCATAGCCGTAATAGATTCAAAAAATGATGCCCCAATGGATTCAATATCATTTTTATAAAGTGATACAAATTCATGAATATCATCATCAGTGATAGGTGCCCCATTAATCCGAATTCGTTCATTTACATTGACCAAATGCGGTGAAGTAGAAAGCCCAACTTTATACCCCGCTGTTTCTAATATTTTAGCCATCATTGCTGCTGTTGATCCCTTACCATTGGTACCTGCAACTTGAATGGCCTTTATATGGTTTTGTGGATTCCCACAAGCCTCCATAATTTCAATGGTTCGGTCTAAGCCTAATTTTATTCCTGCACTCTCAATAGAGAGGAGGTATGATTTTGCATCCATTACAGTTGAATATGTTGGAGATTTGTTAATGGACGACCCAAAAATTGACTTCCCAATTCATTGAATTTTTGGGGATAGTCTGAGATGTAAAAGGATTCAGTGGGTGTAATATTTTCGCCTGCCATGAGTTGATTATTCTGCAAATGTTGATAAACCGTTTTGGCGATGGCGTCTCCTGATGAAATTAGACTAACATCTCTCCCAACTACGGATTGAATTGTTTTTTTCATAATTGGATAATGAGTACAACCCAAAACCAATGTATCAATATTTAGATTTTTAAACTCGTCTAAATATTCCATTGCAGTATCAATTGAAATTTTATGGTTTGCCCACCCCTCCTCAATAAGGGGTACAAATAAAGGGCAAGGCTTTTGATAAATATTACAGGTAGAATCTTTTTCTTTAAAGGCATGTGCATAGCTATTTGATGAAATAGTTGATTGAGTCCCAATAACGCCAATATTTTTATTTATTGAAACCTGTACTGCACTGTCTACACAGGGAGAAACAACACCAAAAATAGGGACATCAAATTTACTTCTTAAATATTGTGCGGCCACTGACGAGGCTGTATTGCATGCAATCACCACCATTTTAACATTATGTTCAATGAGGAACGTGGTGATTTTTTCGGAATATTGTATTACAGTTTCAGCACTTTTTGTGCCATAAGGCACGTGTGCAGTATCTCCAAAATAGATGAAGGACTCATTAGGGAGCTTTTGTTCTAAAGCCTTTAATACAGTGAGACCACCAAGACCACTATCAAATACACCAATTGGATTATTATTCAGCAATGAGGGGAGTTTCGTATTCTTCTTTGAAATTTACAATTGCAGCAAAAATTGCTTTGGCTAATTTTCTTCGGTATGACGATCTGCCCAGCAATTTTTCTTCTTCTTTGTTAGATAAAAATCCCAACTCAATAAGTACATTTGGCATGGATGCCCCCACAAGTACATAAAACCCCGCTTGTTTTACACCACGATTTGGTGTGGAAACGACTCGATCTAGTTCATTCTGAATTTCTGCGGCAAGGAATTCAGACTCTTTCATAAATGCACTTTGTGCCATGGTGGCAAGAATAATATTCTCTGAAGAATCTACCTTATAATCGTGATTTCCTTCTTCAAGCTTTATGGCAGCATTTTCTCGTGATGCCACATCGATTGCATCTTTTGTTTTTCCAGGGCGGAGCAAAAAGGTTTCAAAACCTTTTGCACTGCGAGAACTTGGCGATGAATTTGCGTGGATACTAATAAATATTTTCCCCCCAGAATCATTGGCAATTCTTGTTCGCTTCCACAGCGGTATAAACACATCTTCTTCACGTGTATATACTACATTTACACCCATATCACGTTCTAACATTCGACCTAGTTTTCTGGCTACATCTAGGGTTACTGTTTTTTCTTGTAAACCCCCTCTACCAATTGCACCCGGATCTTTACCGCCATGCCCAGCATCAATAACAATAGTATCTAATAACCATTTACTTCGCATTTCCTTTATACGACTTGCATTTTCAGCAGTAGCCATTCGTAATGTGATAGTAATGTCTTTGGGAGTCGTTGAAATCTCATAACCATCTACCTTTGACTTCAACATAAACGAAACTTGAGCCGATTCATTAGATTGTATAGCTCGGATTCTCATTATTGGATTTTCAACAGGAGAATTTACTATATTTGCAGAATCAATTTGTCCCCCTGCAATGGTAACATTGAGCCAACCACCACGTGTAATTGACGCAGAGATTACGCTTTTAGAAAACTGTTTGGATGTTTTCATGCGGATGATGGTGCCATTTACTTTGTTTATAATTTCAGCACTCTGCACATTATACATTGGGGCGGTAGATACTATATATTCTTCTGAAGAATCTATGGATGCATTGGGTAAATTAGTAGAATTTAAGATATCCATAAATGGTTCAGCTGGAATCAAAAAGTCTTGCCCATCATAGACAACGGGCAAAAACATATGAAATATTTTATCATCCACTTTAATGTAAGATGAATGAGGCGAAATAGTTACTTTAGACTCTGGAAATCGAAACTCAAGTTTTTCTTTGTCCTCATAAAAAATTGCACGGATATTTTGTACATCTGCAAATTCTTGGGCAGAAATATATTGAACGCCATTTAACTCATGGAGTTTTAATTTTACATTCTTTACGGGCACATCAGCAGAATAGCCGATGCAAATTGAAGTGATTAATGTTATTATAAAGTAAAAGAGGTTTCTCATGAGAGGTGAAATTTAAAAGGATTATGCGTCAGAATACAATATCCAACTGGGCAGCACCTTGGAAATTTTTTTGTTCAAATTTATATTCAATTCGACAAGACAATTGTAACCTTTCATTGTAGTTAATTTTTCCAACGGTAAAAATTTGCTTTTGTTCTCCATAAATTTTATCAATTAGAAATTCACCTGCTAATCCCTGTTGAAATTGATAAAAGGTTCCATAATCTGTTGAGGTAACTGCCCCAAATTTCAATTGGTATTTTTCAATATTATAAATAAAGAGGATGCTCCCAAGCGCGCCTTTATATCCATCATTATCAAAATGAATTTGGGATGTAATTTTGAAATTGTTTCCCCACTTTAGCTTAACCCATTGGTTTGTTTCGATTTCATATTCAATAATTTCCAAGCCATATTCATTTAAAATAAAATTTGTTAATGGTGATTTAATAACACGATAATTTAATTGCAGATTTTTAAAAATGGGAACGTGTAAAAATAAATTTATATCTTCTTTCTGAGGAATGATTGCAGACTCCTTGCTTTCATTTTCAGATTCAAAGTAATACCAACAAGATAGTAAAGACTTATAGAATTTTTGTTGATGTTGTAGAAAAAGACTATGGATATTTTCAGATTTTCCAAATCCAATTTTCCCATTAATTGAAGTCCATTGTGAATCAAAATATGAAATTCGTAATAATGTTTTAGACATTTCACTTTTCACATAAAAATTTGCAATGGTTGAAAAATTCGAATCTTTATTGGCCAATTCACCACTGAGGTTTATATGGTTTAGTTGCAGTTCCCATCCTACAGAAAACCACTGCTGTTCATTAAAATTATTATACAAAATTGAAACAGGACCAAGTCCATTGATAATAGTATATCCATTTTGCCACAAAGAAATGGAGCTCTTAAATAACGTCCTCCATTTAGTCGTCCATGTTAAGGCATTCATGTTGAGCTTATCTGTGGAAGAACCATTTCTTTTTATTTCTATATTATTCTTTATTAATTGAGAAGTACTTGTAGGTGATCGCATTCTACCATAGGGTGAGGACCATATTAATCCCTGTGCAAATTGTGGATAGGCATTTCCCCAATAAACCTTATTATTTTTCCATTGATAAGTAAGCATGGTTTTATTCAAGGGATCTTGAGAAGCGTCATTGGTTTTGAATTTTGAAAAAAACTCAAAATTATATTTATCTAATTGCCATTGGATTTTCCAGCGGTCTTGTTCATTGATGTTTACACGAAACGCAGATGAAATGGAATCATTTTCCATAACATCTTCAAATTCTGTTGCATCTATAGGGTCTACATCCACCGACCAAAGTAGCGATATTGAGCTAATGATAACTAAACTGAATACCAAAGGATTGCCCCAGTTGAGGATGTAGTAATGTGGTGGGATGAATACTTATATTTTTAAGCATTAATTTTAACGAAAATAAAATTTCTGATGATAGTCCAATGTAACCCATAGATGCCCAAAGGTGATTTTCTACGATAGGGATTGATGATTGGAAAAATAGTTTTGTAGAATATGGCAATATTTTGGTGCATCCAATTATAAATGAGTATTTATATTGAAACTCAGATGAAAGCTGTATGTGAATGGGTAAAATATTCATTGTGTGATGCTGATAAAGGTTTTTCACATGACATTTAATATAAACATTGGAAGAAGGATTAAACATCCCTCCACCAGAAAGAGAATGTTGGCGAATTGTATTCCATGATGCAATATGTAGTTGTGCATACGAATATATAAATATGAATTTGATTTTTTCATCCACAGGAATTAAAAGTTTCTGCGAAAGTTGAAACTCATTGTATAAAGAGTCTCCTAAATAATAGAGGGTTGGAGAATATGAAAATGTTGAAAAATCCAGTGTGGATTTAATTTGTGTAGATTGTAAAAATGAAAGTCCAAATGGCTGAATATACGTTATGGAAAATCTGTCATCATGCGGTAATGTGGACGATAATAAATCATGTTTTTCCGCCCATTCGAAGGCAGAAAAGGATACAGAGAGAAGAACAATATTAATAATTTTGTACATAGGGGCATCACAATTAGTATGCCCAATATACTAGTAGTTTATAATATTATAAAAGGTTTTAGTGTATAGATTTTGAGAAGAGTTGAATAACGACTACGCCAGAAATAATGAGTAATATCCCAATGATGGCGTATATATCTAGGGATTCATTGTAAATGAACCACCCTGCAATGGTAATGAGCATAATGCCAACAGCACACCAAATGGCATAGGCAATACCCACCGACATGGTTTTTAAAGATAGAGATAAAAAATAGAATGCAAAACTATATCCCACCAACACTATGATGCTGGGAAATAGCTTAGTAAATTGTTGAGAAGATTTAAGGGCAGTGGTGGCAATAACCTCTGAAATTATGGCAATTGCAAGATACATATAGCCCGATGACATTAGTCGGATACTTTCCGGCTGTCCACCACTCGAAATACTTTTTCACCGGGTTTAACCATCTGAAATTTTTCTCGTGCAATTTTTTCTAGATATTCATCATCGGTTTTAATTTGCTCAATTTCTTGGGTAAGTTGTGATTCTTTTAAAATGAGCTCATCAATTTCTTGTTTTAATCGAGCCCGTTCTCGATGCAGAGAATACCACTTGAGTAACCCCAAATCACTAAAAATAAAAACCCCAACACCAAATGCACAGATGGAAATATAGAGCCACCGTTTATTTATCAAACTTTTGTTGGAGCGTCGTTTTCTCAGCCTAAATATCCCTTATGAGCATATTTTGCATTAGTGCCTAATTGCTCTTCAATGCGTAATAGTTGATTATATTTTGCAATTCTATCTGTTCTTGATGATGAACCTGTTTTTATTTGCCCCACACCCGTTGCTACAGCTAAATCTGCAATAGTAGTATCTTCAGTTTCTCCTGAGCGATGAGAAACAATGGCGCCATAACCCACTTTTCTTGCCATTTCAATGGTGTCTAAAGTTTCAGATACCGTACCAATCTGATTCAATTTTATAAGTATAGCATTCATGGACGATTCATCAATGGCGCGTTTTAGTCTTTCTGGATTGGTAACGGTTAAATCATCCCCCACCAATTGAACAGATTTGCCTAATGTAGCTGTGAGCTTTTGCCATCCATCCCAATCATTTTCATCTAATCCGTCCTCTATAGAAACTATGGGATATTTATTACATAGGTCAGCATAAAAATCAATCATTTCAGCAGAAGTGAGTTTGCGATTTTCTGATGACAAATCGTACAATCCAGAATTTTTGTCATACATTTCACTAGATGCTACATCTAAGGCCAAAAATAATTCTTCACCAATTTTATATCCTGTTTTATCTGCAGCTTCTAAAATAACTTCTACAGCTTCTTCATTTGAGCGAAGATCCGGAGCAAAGCCACCTTCATCTCCTACTGCAGTATTGAGCCCCTTTTTCTTTAACACAGACTTCAAATGGTGGAAAGTTTCTGTTCCCATTTGTAATGCTTCAGAAAAAGAACTGGCCCCCAACGGGAAAATCATAAATTCTTGAATATCCACATTATTATCTGCATGACTTCCACCATTGAGAATATTCATCATAGGGGCGGGAAGAATGAAATCACCCCCACCATGAAGGTACTCAAATAAGGGTTGATTTTTAGAGGTTGCCGCTGCATGAATTGTAGCCATAGATACGCCTAGAATTGCATTTGCACCAAGGTTACCTTTATTAGGGGTACCGTCTAACTCCATCATTACATGGTCAAGTTCACGGAAATTATGGGCATTCATTCCACATACCTTTTCGGCAATTTTGGTATTTACATGAGAGACTGCATTTAACACAGATTTGCCTAAATAAGCTACATTCCCATCACGAAGCTCAACCGCTTCATACTCACCAGTAGATGCACCGCTTGGTACCGCTGCACGTCCAAAGCTATTGTCAGATAACCGAACATCAACCTCTAAAGTGGGGTTCCCTCGGGAATCTAAAATTTGTCTAGCATGTACATGTTGAATTTGACTCATGTAAAATATCCTTAAAATTTGTGCGGAAATTTACCCCAAAACTACGGATAAATCTCTGTAAATTTGCCTAATTCAAGACGGAAAAAACACGTGCACATCACCATACGTAGATATGATATTTCGGACGAAATGAAATGGGAAGAATTTATTCAAACTTCCAATAACGGGACGCTGTTTCATCGTCGAAATTTTTTAAACTATCATATTGAAAGAGAGTTTATTGATCATTCCCTAATATTTGAAAAGAAGGGGAAAATTATTGCACTTCTCCCTGCAGCAGAAATGCATGATTCAAATGGTGAAAAAAGGCTACATTCACATCCAGGGGCCACATTTGGTGGACTTGTATACACAAAGTTAAATTTTGAAGAAATAGATTTCATTATACAAGAACTAATAAAATATTCAAAAAATAATGGTTTTGCATCTATTTTTATTATTCCACCATCACAGCTATATCATAAAATTTTCAATGAATCTACAGAATATTTACTTCACTGGCATGGATTTAATGGTGAAGAAATTTATCATTCAAGTATTATCGATTTAAGTGCAAAAGAAAATGCGTCAGAACTAGTGAGTCAACGTAAAAGACGCTATTTAAAAAAGATTGAAGCAAAAGCACAAATTGAATTACAATGGGATAATAATATAGAGGCATTTTATCCAATTCTGCTTGATAATAAGCAACGTCATAATTCAACACCTACGCATACTCAAGCTGAGCTAAAGAAGTTGATGGAGCTCATGCCAAATAAATTTCATTTATTAATGATGTATGAAAATAAAACTCCAATTGGTGGAACCTTTATTTTTATGGCAAATTCAACGGTGGGAATAATTTTTTATAATATGATAAACTATGAGTATGAACATATTCAGCCTGCTTCATTTTTAATATTGGAGACAATGAAATGGGCAAAGGAGAAAAATTTAAAATATTTAGATTTCGGGGTTTCACAATTACCTACATCTGATAATCCATTAGCTCCCAGCCCCAATTTAATAAAGTTTAAAGAACAATTTTCAGCCCGAGGGATGCTGAGAATAGCATATAAAAAAGTATTACAATGATACAATCATTCTGGAAACAGTCGGCTATATATGGATTGAGTACAATTTTAATCCGCGCCGTTTCATTTTTGCTCCTTCCCCTTTATACTACATATTTCACCACAGAGGAAGCAGGATATATTTACCTACTATTTACATTTATTGCATTTGCTCAAGTGTTTTATAATCATGGAATGGATTCTTCATTTTTAAAATTTATTTCACAAGATGAAGAAAATTCAGATAAAACTTTATCGACCACATTTATTGGACTCATTTCAACTTCAATTATCTTGTCGCTCATTTTGCACAACTTGGCTGAGCAAATTAGCATGTATTATTTAGAGATTTCCCAACCACTTTGGATTTCAATTTGTAGTTTAATTTTATGTATTGATTCTATCTCCGGTAGAATGATGGCATATTTGCGAGTCCAAAATAGAGCCATATTTTTTGCACTCATCAGTATAAGTAATGTTATTGTAACCATCGCATTAAACATTTATTTTATCGTTTATAAAGGCTGGAGCATTGATGGCGTTTTATATGGAACCCTTGCTGGGGCGTTGCTCAGATTTGTTCTTCTAATCCCATCTTTATTTTTGAATATCAACTATACTAATTTTGAAATTCCCTTATTTAAAAAACTGTTCTCTTTTGGAATTCCATTTTTCCCTGCGGCACTATTTTTCATTGTCATGGAGATGGCTGATCGAAAAATTTTACACCTTTTAACAGATGTGCATGAAGTAGGAATTTACAGTGTGAGTTATAAACTGGGTAGTATTTTATTGTTTATCATAACAGGATTCAACTTGGCTTGGCAACCCCTATTTCATAAAGAGCAAAAAAATGTAAATAGAGTTGAAATTTTTAGTAAAATAAATTCACAGTTTATATTGTTTTTAGCATTTGTGGGTACACTCATTTGTATATGGATGCCGTACATTGTCAAGATTCCAATTGGTGGAGGGAATACATTGATTAACGAGCAATTTTGGGATGGAATAAAAATTGTTCCAGTCATATTATCCTCTCATATTTTATACGCAGGATATATTATGCAAATGCCCTCACTTTATGATGGGAAAAATCGAAAATGGTCACCTCTTTTACGGGGAATGGGTGCAGTTATAAATATTGGATTTAACTTTTTATTAATTCCTATTTGGGGAGTGTGGGGAGCCGCATTTTCAACATTAATTGCATATGGCCTTATGTTTCTTTCATTATATCTCTTAAATCGAAGATGGTTACCTATTACCTTTGATAAGATTACAATTTTTACAACAATAGGTATGTGTACACTCTGCTATTTTTCCACAATCCACTTTACAAGCAGTCTCTTTGTCAGCATTTTAATTACGATTTGTATATTATTTTACATTGTAAAAATATTTAATTCATTGGTTAAAAGTTCGTTATCGTGAAATCTATTGCCATAATTTTTTTAGGCGATTTTTATCATGATGCGCGATGTATTAATATGGCAGATACCTTTATAGATGAAGGTATGGATGTACAAATTTTTCATGTAGCACATCAAAACTCTCAATATAGAAATAGTCAACTTACTGCAATAGATTTATCCTCACACTCAAAAGGGTTTCGAAAATATTTATTATTTTTAGATAAAGTTATTAAATTGTTACGCGCACACAAATTTGACTTGGTAATTGCCAGTGACCTATATTCACTTCCCGCTACATGTATGTATGGAAATGCTAAAATTATCTATGATTCACGAGAAATATATTCACATATAGGTGGACTATCACGGAAACCAATTAAGCAAAAAATTTGGCAGTGGACAGAAAAACTTTATATCAACAAAGCATCGACTGTACTTATTACGGCAAAGAGTGACGGTGAAGTATTAAAAAAGAGCTATCCACAGATTAACACATTATTAATTCAAAACTTTCCATCAAAAAAACTCAAACCAACGTTTAACAATAAGCTTCGAAACATGTTTAATATTCCGGATTCATCACCTGTTTTTTTATATCAAGGCATGTTGTTTAATGGCCGTGGAATCAAAATAATGATTGAGATGTTATTGCCATTTACTGAAGCACATGTAGTGTTGATTGGTGAAGGAAATATTAAAGAGAAATTGAAGGCCTTTGCCCAAAAATTAGGAGTTGAAGAAAGAGTGCATTTTACAGGCAGGGTACCCTATCAACAATTGTTAGAGTATACTGCATCTGCCACTATTGGATTTTCTCTCATTGAACCCATAAGCTTAAGTTATAAGCATGCACTTCCCAATAAGATTTTTGAATATGCACTATCAGGAATTCCTACCCTTTCAACAGACCTCCATGAAATGAAAGCCGTTGTTGAAAAATATAATTTAGGGGTTGCAACAAGCCTAAATAGAGATGAAATTAAACAGGGAATAGAAAAAATATTAAACTCTAATTATAAATATCTCACATCAACAGCGGAACAAGAGTTAGTGTGGGAAAGTCAATGTGCAAGATTAATGGCATGCATAAATGACTAAAGTTTCAGTTATAATACCTACAATAGGTCGGTCTACACTACAAAGAGCAATTAATAGTGTAATAAATCAAACGTATATTGATTGGGAGTTAATTATCGTCAACGATAATAAAATTAATCCAATTGAATTGAACATTGAAACCCCAAAAATTCATATTTATGAAAACGGAAAAACAAGTGGTGCAAATGGCGCAAGGAATACCGGTATTGAGAAAAGTAATGGAGAATATATTGCTTTTTTAGATGATGACGATGAATGGCATAAAGATAAGTTAGAACATCAAATTCAAGAGATGAAAAATAATAATGCAGTTATGACTTATACTGGAAGAAATATTATTGAAGGAAACAATACTCCTAGATATGTGTATAGATCAAATTTTATTTCTCCAAAATTTACTTTATTATTCCATAATTATATTGGCACGACTTCAACAATTATAATTAATAAAGATGCTCTCAATAATATTGATGGGTTTGATGAGAAATTAACCTCTGTTCAAGACTATGATTTATATTTACGATTAACTAATTTGGGGAATATTGTAGGGGTAGAATCACCGCTTTTGACATATTATCATCAATCTAATGATCACATTTCTTTACATATTAAGGAATATATAAATTCGGCAGCACAAATTTTTGGAAAACAAAAATGGTATTATAGGCCGTTTATATTAGTTGGGTTGAGCGTAATATTCGCTCAAAAGTGTGCAAAAAGATTTAAACGAAACCTCTAAAGATCCCATTCCCCTGATGTGAGGTCATCAGTATCTGCTAATTCAAAATCTTCATCATCGACGACAACGGTTTGCTTTTTGGGAGACTTTGGTGTTGCGGTCTCGGTTGCAGTAGATACATTTTCAATACCAAAAAGTAAGGGTAAAAATGCTGCTATACCCAAGCCTAATGCTTTTGCAATTCCATCAGAGTGGAATACAATTGCGCCAGCTGGATAGGGCATTTCTTCTAAACCATAAAGGAAAAATACGGAGAGTGCTAGTAGGAACCCCGCACCAGAAAGTACTTTTGCAAATTCAGTTTGATTGAACGTATTTGTAGTAAACCCTACAAACATCCAAAGTAAAATTGCCCCTGTCATAAAAATGGTGGCATAGGCAAATTCGCTGGATATTATATTCCATAAATAGAGGAAAAACCCACCACCCAGAATAAACCACGATATTACTTTTGAATCAATGTACATCCATTACTCCTTGACTTCATGAAGATTTCTTGACGCTAAATTTCTAACATAATGGCATAAATACCAAACAATTATATTCACTTTGCGTTCTTTTAAGCAAGTTTATAAACGTTGTAAATTTTCACTTATGGCGATAGATAATCCTTTAAAAATGGGCGTGATAGGTGTTGGCCATTTAGGTCGATTCCATGTACAACAGCTACAAACCATCCAAAACATAAAGCTAATGGGCATTTTTGATGTTAATAGTGCCATAGCATCGGCGACTGCTTCAGAATTTAATACGCATAATTTTGAAAAATTAGATGAGTTGCTAGATGTATGTGATGCAATTTCTATTGTGACGCCAACATCATTTCATTATGACACTGCAGTAAAATGTATTGAAAAAGGATGTCATCTCTTTATTGAAAAGCCCATAACAGAAACGATTCAACAAGCTCAACAGCTATTAGATAAAGCTAGTAATACTATTATTCAAGTGGGACATATTGAGCGATTTAATCCAGCATTTCTGCATCTTCAAGAGAAAAATATTAATCCACAATTTGTTGAGATGCATCGTTTGGCCCCATTTAATCCACGAGGGACTGATGTGCCTGTGATGTTGGATTTAATGATTCATGATATTGATATATTATTAAGTATGGTGAAATCGGAAATAAAAGATATTCATGCCAGTGGAGTAAATGTTGTGTCATCTTCTTGTGATATTGCAAATGCACGTATAATATTTGAAAATGGATGTGTGGCAAATTTAACCGCCAGCCGAATATCACGAGGTTCCATGCGGAAGATGAGAATATTTCAGAAATCATCATATATCACCGTTGATTTTTTAGAAAAGTCGGTAGAAGAATACGATGTTTCCGATGAAGCCCCATCGCATGTAGATCCACGGCAAGTTTTTCCATTAGAGGGCGAAAAAAAGAAATACATCATATATGAAAAACCCGAAATTAAAGAACACAATGCCCTGCGTGAAGAGTTGAGCCATTTTGCAGATTCTGTACTTTCTGGACAAATTCCAGAAGTAGATGGCGTTAGTGCGACCCGTGCACTTCAAGTTGCCCTTAATATTCAACAGATAATCGATGGAAGATAAGCGACCCTTTTTTATTCTTTCTGGTGAGCGTTCTGGGGATATTCATGGTGCATTACTGATGAAAGCCATGAAAAAAGAAAATCCTCACTGTAGCTTTATTGGCATTGGAGGCGATGCCATGGAAGCCGAGGGATTAACTTCTTTGTTTCCCCTAGAAAAAATGTCAATAATGGGATTTGTAGAGGTTCTAAAGCATTTATCCTTTTTTAAAAATGTTGAGAGAGAGGTTCTTACTCAAATTAAAGAACAAAACCCTCAGAGAATTATTTTAATCGACTATCCTGGCTTCAATTTGCGACTTGCCGAAAAAGTAAAAAAGCAATTCAACATCCCTATTACCTATTATATTAGCCCACAAATTTGGGCATGGAAAGAAAAAAGAATTGAAAAAATTCGTCAATTTGTTAATCAAATGTTAGTGATTTTTCCTTTTGAAAAGCAGTGGTATGAAGATAGGGGTGTAAATGTAGAATGGGTAGGTCATCCCTATGTGGAAGAATGGGAAAAGAAAGATAAGTCCACATTAAAAGAAACATTGGGATTGGATAAAGACAAACTGCTACTTACATTGTTTCCTGGAAGCCGTAAACAGGAACTTTCTTCTCACCTAGATTTATGTATCAAGAGTGCTACACAAATTATTGAAAATAATAACGATGTTCAAGTGGCACTGGGCCTTTCAAAAAATTTGAATTTAGACGGTTTTCATATTCCCAATTTTGTTCATGTTGAGAGAGAACATCCTCGACGAGTATTAGAGGCAGCGGATGTGGCAATTGTAGCATCTGGAACCTCCACTTTAGAGGCTACCATTTACGGTACACCTTTGGTGGTGATTTATAAAATGAATCCTATTTCGTGGTATTTATCTAAAAAAATGGTAACGACCTCTTATGCTGCCATGCCAAATATTATTGCTAATCGAAGAATTGTCCCTGAATTATTACAAAAACAAGCCAAAGTAGCACATGTAGTTGAACAGGTAGAGCGTATAATGCGTCCTAGTTTAGCGAGGGATAATATGCTGAATAATCTCACTGATGTTCGTGTTTCATTGGGGGATGGAATGGCATCAACACATGCAGCCAAATTAATATTGGGAGCATCGTGAAGCACTCCAATTTTATGATACAATTTTGGTCCTATGTGGGGCAATTTTTTTTAGCACTGGTGTTTCGAACCAGCAGATGGAAGGTTCATGGTGAAGAAAACTTTAATGCATTGCTCCAATCAGGCAAGCCCATTATGTTATGTGTATGGCATGGCCGATTTTCTTTTCCTGCATATTGGTTAGCAAAAAATCATATCCATGCATATGCAATTGCCAGCCGGCATGGTGATGCAGAAATAATTTCTCGTATATTTAAGCGATGGGGATTTAGTTTAATACGAGGTTCGAGCAGTAAAGGCAAAAAGGACAAAGGCGGTCGAGATGTAATTCGTCAAATGTCATCGATATTTGAAGCTCCGGGAACGAGCATTGTCGCCATTACTAATGATGGCCCTAAAGGTCCACCCAACATCGCCAAACCGGGTTCATTGTCCATTGCTCGTAAAAAAGATGTACAATTGGTTACCATTACTGGTACTGCTAATCGGTACTTTGAGTTTAATTCGTGGGATAAGTTTAGGCTCCCTAAACCTTTTAGTACTATTCATTTAAATATTGCAACGCCATTAAATATTGATGACTCATCTTTATCTTCAGATGAAGAAGTTGAATTGCTTTCAAACTATATGAATAAACAACAATCACTTGTAGATAAATGGGCAACTGAGAACAAATGAGAAGATTACTATTTCCATTGTCTTTTCTTTATGCCATCATTACAGGTATTAGAAATTTCTTTTATGATATGGGTATAATTTCTGCAGTAAAATTTTCCATCCCCGTAATCTCTGTGGGCAATATCACAACGGGAGGCTCAGGGAAAACCCCCATGACCATTTTGTTGGCAAATGAGGCTAAATCTCGGGGGTATATCCCTGGAATTGTAAGCCGTGGATTTGGGAGAAAATCCACAGGGTTGACCTGTGTTCATGATGGACATAAGTTAATAGCAACGGTGGAAAATGCTGGAGACGAGCCTTTTCTCATGGCAAATGTATTAAGTGATGTTCCCATTGTAGTAGATTCTAATCGCGTAAATGGTGCTGAATATCTCATCAATAATTATAATGTGGACATGATTATTTTAGATGATGCCTTTCAACATCGGAAAATTTTTAGACATGCGAACATAGTACTTCTAAATGTTACGGAAGGAACAGGAGTATATCACCATCTTCCCATGGGAAATTTAAGGGAAAGCATTTCAAATTTGAGTCGTGCAGATTATATTTTTATTACCAAAGGCAGCATAAGTGAATTACCCCCAAAAATTGCTAATTTTATTGAAGACCCAAATGAAGTTAAATCAATATTTCAACTGAAACAGTATTCAGAAAATGGCTATGAGAATGTCACCATACCAACAACCCCTGTTTTTGCCTTTTGTGGTATTGCTAAAAGTGAGCATTTTTTTCAATCTGTTGAGGCACAGGGGATTACAATTCAAGGAAAATTGAGTTTTAGGGATCATATAGAATATACTCGTAGTCTCGAATCAAAAATAAAATCACACATACCTCATGGTATAAATAAAGTTATTACCACTGAAAAGGATTTAGTAAAGCTGTCTGACAAATTTTTAGAAGAATTTGACGTATATGTGTTAGCAATGAATTTTGAATTACCAACGTCCTCAGTAGATAAAATTTTTAATTATATATCATAATATTGCATAAGCACCCCTTATTTGACTTCCGTTATTATTTTGTGTAAATTCTATCCGTATAGATGGAGAATTTTATGCGACTATCTCGATTATTATATTGTTTGACCACATTTTTCTTGTTTTTGTCCACAAGTAAGGCAACGGAGTGCCCCGAAGTTGCCAATGTAGATTTTGGTCCCTGTATGATGATTATTGGCTGGGGGTGGAATGGCAATGACTGTGTACAATTAAGTGGATGTGGCACTACCGATTCAGCTGGAAATGATTACTCAGACTATTTATTTGGAAGTTATGATACATGCATGAACACATGTCCGTGTATTGAGGGCTATGTGGAATGTTTTGTTGATCCGTGTGAAGTTACGGACTGCCCCGCATATCCCAATGCCGTATGTGAAGCGGACTATTGTGGTGGCTGTAATGCTAATTTTTATGTAGGCGAAGCGTTAGTAAACTGTAATGAGAGCATTTTTGGTTGTACTGATTCGGGTGCAGTTAACTATAACTCTGATGCTATTTATAATGATGGATCGTGTGAATATGATTGCGCAGAACCTAATCCTGCAGGGTGTTTTCAAACTGGATGTACCTTTGGGGAACAATGTATTGACTTTGGAAATTTTAATGTCCCTGGTTTTTGTGTACCAAGCGGATGTTTTTGTGATGGCAATTATGGATGGGGATGTACTGCTGATTGCAATGGTGGTACTTGTATTCCTTTAGATCCTGTGCCTGGAGATATTTGTGTGCAATTTGAAGGAAATCCTGGAATTTTAGATTGTGATGGTACCTGTGTTGATATTGAAATTATAGAACAATGGGTAGGAGATGGATACTGTGATGGCGATACATGGGGAACCAATTTAAATTGTCCTGCCTTTGAATGTGATGGTGGAGACTGTGGGGATGAGCTAATTAACGGTGTATGTGAAGAAGCGTACAATGAAGATTGCCTAGAAGAATTTGAAGGTTCTGGTGATATTACCTATGATATGCAAACCAATATATTAGATATTGTAGTTGCTGTAAATATTGCTATTTCGGGCATACCTGCCACGGATGAGGAATTATGTGTTTTAGATTTGAATTTTGACAATGTCATTAACGTATTGGATATCATATTAATCATTGACATTATTTTGAATCCTACAAATACATCTTTCATTATAAACTCTGGGACCTCTTATGGCGAATGTTGGGGGTATTGTCTATATGAATTAGACCAAAATGGTCTTGATGCTCATTATGAAGTATATGGCTGGGGCGAAGATCCTGATTATCCCCCTCTCATAATTGATGACACTATCACTATAAATCAATGGAATGCTATACTCAATAGCTTTGACTTTGAGGCATTCTCCCAATTACAGGATGTTTATGGTTGCCCCGATTGTGCAGATGGAGGTGCAGAGTGGATTGAAATTTCTCATGAGGGTATCACAAAACGTGTAACCTTTGAGGCATACGATTCCATTCCCAATCATGATGAACTAGTCATTTTATTAAGAGAATTAAGAGATTATTATTTTGAATTAGTAAACCCCTGGGGGGAATGATTTACTAATTTATTGAAGTATCAATTTTTGTAGTATCTGGTAATACTGGAGATTCTAGTGTATCACTATCCTCTATATTAATTGGTACAGATATACTATCCCCTTCAACCGTAGTTGTATCCACTGAAATATTTACTGAATCAGGCATTGTAATGGTTGTGTCCGTGTTTTGGATTTCAATATTTTCTGTGGGTAATTCCAATGTATCCGCTGGTATAGTCAGTGAATCTACATTTACGTCAATAGTATCTGTTGGCGCAATTAATGAATCTTGAACATTGCTTTCTATTTCTATGGGTTCAATTTTATTATCAACGGTTGTAGTATCGGTTGATAGTGCACTTCCCACCACTTTATCGGGGGTATCTTTTTTAAATACGGGGGGTAAAATTTTATTCACTTGTGTGGGTTCGCGCTTAGCACTTTTACACAATTCACACGGACTCATAAACACAGATACAAAATGAGAAACACTTGTGGTTAAGCCAAACTGATCCACAACATCCACCTTAAATTCATGTTCACCCAAATGTGATTCAGTAGGCGACCACATAATGGTATGAGTGTCGTTATCAAAACGTATATCTGTCATGGTATTGCTACTGATGCGAACCTCACCGCCATTGGTTTCAATATATTCCCCAAACATGTCAAAGGCTTGAATATCATAGATATATGTAAGCCCCACATAGCCCTCAGTTGGTGCATCCATATTTACTTTTGGATATTCGTACACAAAAAATGTTAGTTCTTTTTCAGCAGATTCCGACTCATTTTTTACTGAAGAATTTATTCGATGAACTCCCACCTGCTTCTCAGATGGTTGCCATTGGAGGTTCCCTGTTGAATCATTAAAAGATGCATTTTTTGGGATGTGGTTTAACCCAAAAGAAAGGGGTGAATGATGTCTAAAGTTTTCATGAGAGATAGTAGCGTTTAATGATTCACCCAGTGCAATTGACGTTGAATCTGTAAATGTAATTTTGGGTGGACCAAATACATTGAGTGTATATTTTTGAGGAATTATTTTTATACCATCACTAACCATTATTACGATATGATGTTGCCCTTCATCCATTTCAGAGGGTTGCCAATGAATCAATCCATCGGCAGAAATTGTCATATTTTCAGGAGCGCTTTCAAATGAATACAACAGTTTATTTGGAATTGTATCACCCTCAGATGAAAATTTATTTTCATCTAATACAACCACTTGATAGGTATATTCGTTTATCCAAATAACATCAGTAATTGGCTTACTGGTGATTCGTGGGGGATAATTAGAATACATTGAATTAGTAAATATAGTAGAATCGATACCATCAGAAATTTGAACGGAATAATTCCAATAATCTACTTCGTTAACCATCCACCGTAAATTCCCCAATGAATCCATCGTCATGGTATGGGGTGCATCCAATAATGACCATGTAAGCTCTGAAGTTGCATTGGCATCAAAACTTCCCATTGTGTAGGTCCAGATATCCGTTTTTTCAACAATTAGATGTTGAGCAGGTCGCTTTGATACTACGGGTGGAGCATTTACATACATGGTGAACGTGGTAGAATTTGATGCAATCCCATCATCAACTTCTACGGTAATGTAATGATAATCTACCTGTGTAATAATGGGCACCCAATGAATTACTCCCAATGAGTCAATTCTCATGTTTTCGGGTGGATTTAGAATACTAAAATTATATTCTCCATTTTCTACAGATTTTTGGGTAACATTCACTTTATATTGAAAGGGTTTACCGACAGTCAACACAAAATTATCATCATTGTCGTCTAAATAAATACGGGGATGGACTCTCACATTAATCCTTAAACTATCAGATTTATGTAAATCGTTTACCCATAGGGTGAATGGATATACATCGGGTTCTACATTTGGCACCCATTGAAAATGACTTTCTCGTTTTTTGATGAGTGAATAATCCGTTTCTCCATCTGATGAATCTGGAATTTTATTTTCCTCTGGTTGAGAGTCAATTTCTGTATCCGTTGCAATTTCTTCAGCCTCTTCCCCACTTTCTTCCGTATCATTCTCATTTGATTCTTCCGTTTCAGTGGCAGTATCATCTGAAGTATCTTCTTCAACTACCTTCTCTTCCTCTATCGGTTCAGTCGTTGTATCTTCTTCCTCTGAATTTTCTATAGTGGAGGTTGTGTCTGCTGGAGCGTCTTGGTCTAATTCTATTTCTGAAGTCGTAATAATTTGAGATAATGGCGGATTGGTATACACATGACTTGCATCATTCCCACCATTTACACCCACATGCAAAATGGCATCTACATTTCGATCTTTTATGGAAAAAGTTGCATTTAGCGTATCAAGATTCATCACTAGAAAATCTACAACATCTTCTTTAAAATAGGGGGCTTCATTTACATACAGCAAATAATTATGAGCCACTACGCTATCTGTGGAGGCATGGGTTACGGTGGTTCCATCATCTTCAATTAAGGTCAAATCGCCCATTGCGTTGTAGTGTACATCATACACCATTTCATGGAACCCAAGCTGGTTTAATGAGGGTGTCCAATCCAAGGCAAATTCATCGAGATTAAATGACATTCCAGATGAGAGTGAATCTGAATGGAATTTAGAGAATCCAAAATTATCCATTTTATCAATAGGATGTCGATACATCTGCTCCGCACCAAGAATAATATTTGCCTCTCTACCATCGCTTTGCCGTTGTTTAGAATAATCAATAGTTGGTTCAAGTTCAATATGAGATAGCTCAGGATTATCTCCATCGTGGAAAATAATGGCATGGCGCGAATTATGGGCATATAATACTTGTGGATTTATAATTTCATCTGCAAAAAATGATGCATAATAAATATCAACGGGGATAAGTGTTTCTGCATTTGTAAGTTTAAATTTATTGATATTACCTTCAGGAGTTAGTCCGTAAATATGAGAAACTCGTACGGCATCATTGGTTTCTAAATGAATATGTTGGTAATTATCTGAATCCATAGCAATGGTGGATGCAGTAGAACTATTGTATAAATGCCCCATAATTGAATAGGCAATCATTTCGTTATTGTTGTTATAATTTACGTCTGTAATTTGGGTAAAATGTTGAATAGGTCCAAACTCTGTGAGAGTACTCGTTTTTGAATCAGAAGATGACAACACTTGATGAATTTGAGGTTCAATTCCATTGCTAATAATGAATAAATCATCAACACCGTCATTATCGCCATCTCCTCTATTCAACATGAGTGAACCAAATGCTTGTTGGACAAAATCTTCAGCTACCGTTTCAAGTATTTCAAATTTATTATGTTCATAATCACAAATATAAATAACTCTATCTGGACTTGCAGTAGCTATTGCGATTTCATCATCACCATCATTATCCCAATCGATAGCAATAAAATCTGAAATTTGATGGCTTCTTTCTGACTTTGGATAGTTTATTGAGATTGGCGAATTTGAGAAAGAATTTTCAGTAGAATTAAAAATATAAAAAACGCCATTCTTTTTTTCAAATTCTATAGCAGCAACTATTTCATTGTTACCATCACCATCAATGTCTATTATAGCAGCATCAATAATGAATGCAGATTTTTCGGATAGAGAAAACTCCCAAATTGATTGGATTTCTTTTTCGGTTATATCGTATAAATGCACAAATGAGTAAATATCTTCTCCCCCAAAGGCAAAAAAATCCGGATAACCATTTCCATTTATATCATCTGTATATTGGAGAGGGGTTAAAGGAAACTCTAATGGGTATGAGTTTGCATAGATACACGATGTCGCAAGCAGTAATGCGATTAGAGATTTAAGCAGTTTCAATCTTTTCATTGATTCCAAATTGTAAATAAATTTATGAGGATTCATTAGTTTATACAAGTGGAACAACAGTAGAAAATACACTTTTCATAAAGTTTTTAAAAATTATTCATAAAATAGAAAGAAAGTATGGCGGTTACTATTAAAGATTTGGTGAATTTTCCCAACGGATTAGCCATCAGTTGGAGTGATGAAACAGAAACATTTATTGATTATCATATTTTACGGGACAATTGCCCATGTGCAAATTGTGCTGGAGAATCTGATATTTTTGGTAATGTGTATAAAGGTATACATGTGAAGAAAATGGGTACATCCTATGAATTAAAAAATGTAATTAAGGTGGGGCATTATGCTATCCGCATCACATGGGGAGATGGACATAGCGATGGCATTTTCACATTTGATTTACTTAGAAAACTAGATAAGTCTCAGTAAATGCGTTATAAACATATTATGTGGGATTGGAATGGTACGCTTGTAGATGATGCGTGGCTATGTGTAGAAATTATGAACAAGTCTTTAACAAAGCGGAATTTGCAGACGATTACGGTAGAAGATTATCGCCAAGTTTTTAAATTTCCCGTTAAGGATTATTATGTAGCACTTGGATTTGATTTTCAAGCTGAACCCTTTGAAGTGTGCGGTTTAGAATTCATTGATGAATTTAAAAAACGTATGTTTGATGCAAACCTTCATGCAGATTCAAAAATGGTTTTAAACTCACTCAAGGATGGTGGAATAACCCAGTCTATTTTATCTGCACAGAACCAGGAATTACTTGATAAAACCGTGGAGCATTACAATATTAGTCATTTTTTTACAGGGGTGAATGGCTTGTCTGACCATTATGCACATAGTAAAGTAGAGATTGGAATCAATTGGTTGTCGCAATTAGATTATGCGCCTCAAGAGGTCGTAATGATTGGAGATACAGCTCATGATTTAGAAGTAGCCCAGGCCATGGGGACAGATTGTATTCTAGTATCTTTTGGACATAATTGCCATACACGATTTTCTAATTTAGATGTGCCTGTGTTTCATTCTCTTCAAGAGGTTTATCAAACAATATCAAACGGAGTTTATGAATAACGGTAAAAAAATACTCATTGTTGATGATGAAAAAGATATAAGAGAGCTTATTTCTTATAATCTGAAAAAAGAGAATTTTTTCATCGAATCTGCGGTGAATGGAATTGATGCCCTCGAAAAATTAAATTCTTCATTTGATTTGGTTATTTTAGATGTGATGATGCCCCAGTTAGATGGATTAGAAACTTGTAGAAAAATCAGGGCATCTCAAGAGGAATATCACAATATTCCCATTATATTGTTAACTGCAAAAGATGGAGAAGTAAATGAAATAGTGGGTCTTGAGATGGGAGCAGATGATTATATCACAAAACCAGTAAGTATGAGTAAACTGGTGGCACGTGTTCGTGCAGCATTACGGCGTGGTCATCCATCAGATGATAAAAAACTTTTAAATTCATACAAATTTGGTCAATTAGAAATTGATGTAGACGCCCATATTGTAAAATGCTGTGGAGAAAGAATAATTCTGACAAAAACTGAATTTGAATTATTACATATTTTGGTATCTCAACCAAATAAAGTATATCGACGTGACGAACTTTTAAACAGGCTTGTAGGTTCAGATGTTGTGGTTACCGATAGAGTGGTTGATGTGCATATTCGTAAAATTCGCGAAAAACTGGATTCCTGTGGGCATTATATTCATACTATACGGGGTGTTGGTTATGCCGCTCGTGAAGAATAGTGAATTATGCATAAATTAACACTAAAAATAACTTCCCTTTTTGCCTTTGTTTTATTCATTATACTATGGATGTTAAAACAAACTTTTTCTCTGGAGTTTTCACATAGCCAATGGATACAGTTAATCATTATTTCCTTAATCACACTTTTATTTATATATATCATTGTTGATTATTTTTTGCGCCCCATATTTCTCATCAATCATTATGCTGGAAAATTAAAAGAGGGGGAACTTAATTTACCTCAAATAACCTCCAATGATGAACTAGAGGAGTTGTCTTTCCATATTACAAATCTTACCTCTACAATAAAAGATGATATCAAAACACTTGACCACTTATCTAAAGTACGAACTCAGTTTTTAGCCAATGTATCTCATGAATTAAAAACGCCCATATTTGCTATAAAAGGCTATGTTGAAACACTTATGGATGGTGCCATTGATGATTCGGAAGTCAATCAAGCATTTTTGAAAAAAATTGCAAACCAATCTGATCGGTTAGAAAATCTATTCACAGACTTAATTATGATATCTAAAATTGAGTCTAAAGAATTATCACTTAATTCAGCGAGCTTTGAATTGAATGAAATTCTGCTGTGGCTAAAGGATACTTTTGAAGTTGATGCAGAGAAAAAGGGGCTAAAATTAGTGCTTCCTGATACTGCCGATTTAGTTGTGTATGGAGACAAAATTAGGCTTCAGTCTGTATTCTCAAATTTAGTGAAAAATGCCATTAATTATACTGAAAAAGGAAGCATTACCATAATTGTTAAAAGGCGTAACGATAAGGTAAATATAAAGGTTATAGATAATGGTCCTGGAATTCCCAAAAAACATCAAAGCCGAATTTTCGAGCGATTTTTTAGAGTAGATGAAGCCCGTTCACGAGAGCTAGGTGGAACTGGACTTGGATTATCAATTGTGAAACATATTGTAGAAGCCCATCATTCTTCAATCAATGTTCATAGTGAACTGGGGCAAGGCACTGAATTTTCATTTTCACTTCGTTCAAAATCTTAACAAAATCTTAACATTCTAAACATTCCATCTTCACATTGTTTAACTAATTTCTCACGTTAATCTAACAATAGGTTATTGAATCTGGAGATAAATGAATAAACAATTATTAATTTCAATTGCGAAAATTGCAGGGGTGGTGTTTTCCCTTTATCTATTCTTGGTAGGGATTAATGGACTTTCCTCTGGGATTAAGCATTTAACTCAGCCAGACGTGGTTGAAGTTGGGGACATGGTCCAAACCAAAATTAAAGTTGACGGTTCTAAGAAAAAAGTGTGGATGCTTGTTGAATCCATAGAAACCAATGAAAACGGCGAAACAATTTTTAAATGTGATTATACTGTTGAGGAAAAAACAAACAAATATGATATAAAAGAATCTAAAGTAAAAATGGTTGCCAGTTCAACGTTTGTAAATGCAACATCTTCCTCAATTTTGGCATTATTTATAGGAATTTTTGCAACGGTATTATTCCAAAGTTCATCCACCACCACTTCACTCATTGTTGGAATGGTTAGTAGCGGTGTGGTGAGTCTTGCTGCGTCAATCCCTATGATTATGGGTGCAAATATCGGAACCACAGTAACCAATACATTGGTATCAATAGGGTATATTCGGAGAGGGAACGAATTTAAACGTGCATTTTCTGCATCAACGGTACATGACTTCTTTAACCTCATGGCTGTGATTGTAATGTTCCCACTGGAAATGTCAACACGTATATTAGAACGGTCCGCAACTGCAATGGGAGTATTTTTCTTTGGACGAGTCAGTACTGATGATGTTTTTAAAAGTCCAATTAAAGCGGCCATTAAGTGGGGTGCAAAACATTTAGAAGCTCTCAGTGGCGGAAATGACATTGTTTTTATTATCATCAGTGTAGTACTCACATTTTTCATGTTGTACTTTATTGTAAAATTGCTCCGCAGCCTTGTGTTGGAAAAGGTTGAGACCTTTTTTGATCAATATATTTTTAAAACACCATTACGTAGCATTTTGTTTGGTGCTCTATTAACCATAATGGTTCAAAGCTCATCAATTACCACATCAACTATTGTGCCTTTGGCTGGTGCAGGTGTGCTTTCACTACGTCAGATTTTCCCATTTACCTTAGGGGCAAACATTGGTACAACGGTAACTGCATTATTGGCATCATTAACACTGAATGTAACGGCAATGGTTGCAGCATTTACACATCTACTGTTTAATTTATATTCAATTGTTCTCATCTATCTAAATCCATTGTTGAGAGACATACCCATCAAATTAGCTGATGGCATTGCAGAATTATCGTTGAAAAATAAAATGTATCCATTTTTATATTTATTCACAGTATTCTTTATAATTCCTTTCTTAATCATCTTTATTGGGAGATAACACATGTTCAAACAAATATATCAATTATTTCAATCTAATAGTCTTTACGAACAGGCACTAACTGAATGTCATGAGATGTTAGACATCGACCTGCTTATGTTTAAAGCATCTGTAGAGTCATTACGTAAGTCAGATTCAGCTGATATAGACATTGACATTTATTCTATGGACAAAAAAATCAATGAATTTGAAAGAGATGTTCGCCGTAAAGTCATGACTCACTTGGCGGTAAGTGGAACTGATGATATTGGTTCAGGATTAGTTCTGGTAAGTGTGGTTATTGATATTGAACGAATAGGTGATTATACGAAGAATATATATGATCTAGCAGTTAATCATCCCAAAAAACTCAATGGGGGCACATTGGAGGACAGGCTTGCTGCAGTTGAAGCTGCCACATTTGACATGTTTGAAGCATCAATTGATGCATTTAAAAATCAAGATATTGATAAAGCACGTAGCATCATGGAAGCCTATAAAGAAACCGTTTCAGAACAGTGTGATAGCATTACCATAGATATAATTTCTGGTAAGGTTTCGGATTTAGATATTGGTACTGCAACTTCTGTTGCCATGTATGCACGATATTTAAAGCGAATTGCTGCACATTCACGAAATTTGATTTCAAGCATTGTAAATCCATTCGAAAGAATTGGATATCCAGAATAAACAAAAAGGAAAACATGAGAAACTTAATTACGGTAGCCATAATAATTTCTTCCATATTTGCACAAGGTAAAGTGGTAGGAAAGACATTTTTTGATTTTTCATCTACAGAGGATGAAAAAGGGTTCAACTTCAAGCGCCAGTACTTTGGCTATTCATTAAAAGCATCTGAAAATGTAAACTTTAAAGTATTGTTAGATGTGGGACGCTCAGATAATGAGACAAAGTTAAGTGCATTTTTGAAAAAGGCTCAATTAGACTATACAAATAATTGGGGAAAAACTAGCTTTGGACTTATTGGTATGCATACATACAATGTCCAAGAAAAAAACTGGGGGTATCGATTTATTGAAAAATCTGCCATTGATTTGAATAAATTTTCATCTACTGCAGATTTAGGTGTGGCGTTTACAACATCCATTATAAATAATCTAAATACCACCGTTCAATTTGTAAATGGTGAGGGGTATAAAAACCCACAAGGAGATGAGCATTTTAAATCGGTATTAAATATTACCTATGGTAAATCTAAATTAAACAAAAATGATGGTTATAATGTTGGGCTTGTCTATTCTTCTGAAAGTACAGACAGTGACCCTGTAACCATGATGAGTATATTTGGTGGATTTGCAGGTATGGGCCTCCGTGCAGGAGTAGAGTATGATTTGATGAACGGTCCATCAGAAACTTTTGATGAAATGTCAATTATTTCAGCAAGTGTAAACTATGGATTAAACGATAATATTGACTTGTTTGCCCGATATGATATGGTAGATGACAATGATACGGCAAACAAAAATGGTGAAAATTTAATAGTTACGGGTGCAGTTTTCAATTGTGGGAGCGGTTTATCTATAGCTCCAAATATGAGAATGGCTTCATTTGAAGATTCTGATATTGTGTCGACCACAATTTATAGAGTAAATGTTCAGTTTAAATTTTAGAAGCGTTTAATATAATCATAAAAAAAGGGTCGGATTTCCGACCCTTTTTTATTGCAATTACTTATCATTAAACAGCTGAGGGTTATCAGTAAATATCCCATTTAATTTTAGCTTTTTTGCCTTTTCATATTGTGCCATAGAGTTAACTGTGTAGGCAAAAATGGGAAGACCAATTTTATTAATTTTGTCCAAGATAGATACATCAATTTGGTCAATGTTTAAATGCAGAAATGTAGGCCTTGAAATATAAATCCAGTAGTATGAAGAATATGGTTCTTCTTTATCCCATAGCTGTGCAACGGCTATTTTTTTATTTAACTTTTTAATTTTTCGAATTACAAGTGGATTAAAACTAGAAACCACAACTCGCTCTACGATGTTTAATTTTTCAATCAATGCAACGGTGGGAGCTTCCATCCCTTCACTAAATAACTGTTGAGATTTAATTTCGATATTAACAATTTTATCATCAGGTAAGATGGTGAGAGCTTCTTCTAATGTGGGGATATATTGAAAATCCACACCTGTAAACTTATTACCACGAGCATCGATACTGTTAATATCATCATAGTATAGGGATGAGATTTGCGTATGATTTCCTGTAAGTCGTTCTAAATGAGGATCATGATGCACAACCAAAATTTTATCTTTAGTAATTTGAATATCAAGCTCAATACCATCAACATCCAGCTCTATAGCTTTTTGAAACGACGCAATGGTATTTTCTGGCATCAATGAAGGCACACCCCTGTGCCCATATATGAAAAGATTTCCATCATCAACTATGTTGGGAGCATTACGACTAAAATGCAAAATTTTGTAGAAAAATAGCCCCACTCCTAGAAAGGCAACAAAAAGCAATATGAATTCCATTTATAAAATTAAAACCAAACTGAAATTATTTGACAAAAAACAATTATTCATGTTGTTTTATTTTTCCCACAATACCGAATTTAAATATTATTTATTTTCACAAATGTGAATAACTTGTGAATAAAATTTCATTTTATACTTAGTAAATGGACATAAACAAAGACGAATTTTGGGGGCAATGCCTCTCATATATCCAAACGAGAATTTCGGAACAAGCATATCAAACATGGTTTGATGATGTGGCGGTTTCTGCTATTAATGGTGAAGAAATTACATTATTGGTGCCAAATCAATTTCATTATGAATGGTTAGAGCAAAAATATCGCCATTTAATTGATGCAGCCATTAAAGAAACGGGTAGCCATCCTTTAGTGGTAAACTATTCTGTGGTGATCAGTAAAAAATCTACAGAAGAAATTCCCAAATTAATGCCCAAAGACAAACCCATGCCCAAGGGGTTTCATCGTCAATCACAGCTCAATAATAGATATATTTTTGATAATTTTATTGAAGGGAAGGGCAATCAATTTGCAAAAGCTGCAGCCTTTTCAGTGGCAGAAACTCCAGGGCAAACGCCCTTTAATCCATTATTAATTTATAGTTCACCTGGAATGGGTAAAACTCACCTTTTGCAGGCTATTGGAAATTTTGTACTAAAAAATAGACCTTCTATGCGTGTAGTTTATCTAACAAGTGATAAATTTACATTGGAGTTCATCACTGCAATTCAACAGAACAAATCTGCTGAATTTGCCAATAACTATCGAAATGTAGACATGTTGTTATTAGATGATGCTCAGTTTTTTGAATCAAAAGAGGGAACACAAGAGCAGTTTTTCCATATTTTTAATGGGCTTTACCAAGAAGGTAAACAAATTGTTCTTACCACCGATAGACCTCCTAGTGAGCTTACAGGATTAAAAGATCGGCTAGTTTCTCGGTTTCAATCCGGATTAATTGTAGATATTCAATCTCCAGATTTAGAAACACGAATAGCCATTCTTATGAAAAAGGCTGAGGATGATGGCCTAGAAATTCCATATGATGTAGTTGAATTTATTGCTTCTAGTATAAAATCAGATATACGCACAATGGAAGGAGCACTTGTAAGGCTATTGGCACTGTCATCATTAAAGCGTGTAGATATTACGATGGATCTTGCCAAAAAAGTATTGGAAGACATGCTTGGCAAGTCTGCTTTTGCAGATGTTACCATAGACCATGTCTTGAAAAGCGTAGGCAAAGAGATGAAAGTAAGTGAACGTCAAATTATGGGGAAAGGACGCACCATGGAGGTGGCGTTAGCTCGGCAGATTGTCATGTACTTATCTCGAGAATTAACGGGGTCATCCCTCATAAATATTGGTCGCCATATTGGCAAACGAGATCATTCTACCGTCATTCATGCATGTAAAACGGTAGAAAATAAAATGATTGAAGACAAAGAGTTTCGACTCAAAGTCGATAATTTAAAAAGTGAAATTTCAGGAATTCATTAGAAGGAAGCAACATGGAAAAAATACTCATAATCGATGATGACATTCAATTGTCAGACCTAATCAAAGAGTTTTTAGATTCATTTAATTATGAAATTCATGCAAAATATACACCAGAAGATGGTTTAGCGTTTCTTAGTGAAACAGGTGCAGATTTAGTAATTTTAGATATTATGCTCCCTGGGATGGATGGATTTCAAGTATTACGAAAAATTCGTGAAGACTCAACGGTCCCCGTCATAATGTTAACTGCAAGAGGTGAGGTAACAGATAGGATTGTGGGATTAGAACTTGGTGCTGATGATTATCTTCCCAAGCCATTTGAACCTAGAGAATTATTAGCAAGAATTCAGTCCATTCTTCGTCGGAGTCAATCTCCTGGCTCAATGGTTGATATTATTGAATTTGAATTTCTTACTATAGATAAACTTAAGCAAGAGGTGTTATTGGAGGGTGAGGTTGTACATCTTTCCACAACTGAATACGAAGCATTACTCTTGTTTGCTGAAAATCCGGGGCAAGCACTAGACCGTGAGCAATTGGTTGAAAATTTACGAGGAATCACATGGCAGTCATATGATCGCTCTGTAGATGTTCTTGTAAGTAGATTACGAAATAAATTAGGTGAAACACCTGCAAATACTCGATTTATAAAAACAGTGCACGGCGTTGGTTACAAATTCATCGGTAAAGCGAAGAAGTAGAAGAAAATACCTTCGTAAATTAAGGAAAAGCCTTTCCTTTCGGCTAGGAAGCCTATTATTAGGTTTCACAGCAGTATTGATTTTAACCCTTTATTATCAATTTAATTATTCTTTTACCACGCAAGACAGCATCCTTGACGCACATGAGGCGTACTATTATTCCCAAATGGTAGAAAGCTGGGGTTCCCCTCCAGATACCGTCAAAATTAAAAAAGATATTGAGAACCTCCACTTAAATTGCATGATTTTTAAACTTGAGGATGATTATGTAGATCCAGATGGATACGGACCCATGTATTGGTCACATCCTAAAAAAATTACGCCAGAAGTTTTTTATACATGGTCTATACCAGAGGATTTTGAAATTCACGGTGTAAATATTCCCCTTCAAGTGGATTTTGGTACCATGGGAGAACATCCTGCAACAGCCGTTGCAAATGAGGATTACGTTTTCTATCTCCAAATAAATTATGTAGAACCAAGTACATTGCCTAATTTCATCTTGGCATCAGTCATTACCATTTTATCCATGATTGGTCTTAACTTTTTTATTCAGCGCTATTTACGCCCTGTGCAATTGATAAAAGAGAGAGTATTTGCTTTAGAAGATGGAGATTTAGATTCTGAAATCCCTATCGAAGGCGATGATGAATTGGCCAGCCTTACGCGTGCCATTAATAAAATGATTCAGGATATTCAATATTTGCTAAATCAAAAACAGCAATTGCTCTTAGATGTAAGTCATGAGCTGAGAACTCCCTTGGCTAGAATGCAATTATTATTGGAAATGATTCCAGAACATAAAAATATTGATAGGTTAAAGGACGAAGTAGTTCTCCTAGAGGGGATGATTTCTAATATGCTATTGTCTGATAGACTGTCTACCCCATATCAGGATTTAGATATATCCCCTATCAAACTTTCTAGAATTGTGAAAAAAGTATTAGCAATGTTTCATAATCACGCCGATATCGTTGAAGTGACAGGTGAGATTCCGCATTTATCATTAGAGGTAGATGAAATGAAATTTTCACTCGCCATTAGAAATCTTATCGATAATGCACAAAAATATGCTTCTTCATCAGAAAAAATTCAATTATCTATGAGCATTCAAAATGATGATTTATACATTAACGTAAAAGATTTTGGTCCTGGGATTGATGAAGAAAATATAGAAAAATTAACCACTCCATTTTACAGAATAATCAAAAAAGGTGAAGCAAAGCGTCCTGGGTTTGGACTTGGACTAACTATCTGCAAGAAAGTAATTGAATCTCATGGTGGAGCATTACAGATAAAAAGCAAGATTGGAGAGGGTTCAATTTTTTCACTAGTCCTGCCTCTAAATTAAATCTTGACCTGAATTAGGGTTACATAATAACTTACGACTGTATTTAATCAACAGTCCTAAATCGGAGGTACTATGCAAAGAAGCAGTATAAACAAAGTAATCTTGGTTGGCCATATAGGTAATAAACCTGAAGGCAGATTCACCCCTTCTGGCATGTCAACATCCACATTTTCAATTGCTACAAATGAATCTTGGGTAGATTCAGATAAAGGGAAGCAAGAGCGTACTGAGTGGCATAATATTGTTGCTTGGAATAAATTGGCAGATTTTGCATCAGAATATTTACAAAAAGGTCAATTGGTGTATATTGAAGGCAAACTTCAAACACGTAGTTGGAAAGACAAAGAGGGAAATCCTCGAAAAACGACAGAAATTGTGTGTACATCAATTACTCCTTTAGAGTGGAAAAGTGCTAAAACTGATAATGGAAAGTCAGAAAAACCAGCAGAATCTGTTTCTGAGCCATCAGAAGAGGATGATTTACCTTTTTAACTAACTGTTACATTCTGTAACATTTATCACTTTATTGTTACATCTCATTGTGTGTATATTTACGCAGGAGAAGGAATTGTATTTATGAAGTTTATTGTAAATATACTATTATGTGTTGGTTGTTGCTCAGCCTTTTTATTTTCAAAGGAGGTTGATGGTAGCAAAAAGTCACTGAAAGGTGATTCAGCCATTACGATGGGAACACTAAAGTTATCGCATGGTTATGGTGAAATGACTGCGGGTGACGACGCGATTGAGAGAAAAAGATCTCACAAGAGACGTCGTGTTGTTCGCAAACCACGAAAAGGTAGAAGCAAGTAATCAGTTTATAGCATAATAGATTGAGTTAAAGGCGTCTGAAAAGACGCCTTTTTTAATCTTCAGTTCTTATTAAAGGATAAAAAATGACCACATTACGTTTTAGTAAACTAGCTAAATTAGTACTTTTAACATTTTCAATATTAGTTACGGGCTGTGTTTCTACCAGTATGGAGTACCGTTCAGCCACTACTGCAGCTAGATCAGAAAAAAATCTCAAAAAAGCAGAAGAATGGGGACTGAAAGCCCTAACAGTTGTGGGCGACGAGCAAAATGCCTGGGTGCCCTATTTCTTGGCTATAGAGGTATACAAGCCTCAAAAGAAGTGGGAAAAAATGGCTGAAATGCTTGAAATTGCATACAACCGAAACCCTGAACAAAAACTAGAACGCCCGTTCGCCCTAGATGGACAACCTGTAATTACAATAAAACAGGGTGTAGAAGCCTATAGAGAACAAGAATGGGGTAGTTTATACAACTCTGCGGTAGAAAAATTTCAGTCTCAAGAGTTTGAAAAATCCATGGAAATATTGAACCTCGCAATAATGATGAATCCAGGCCGTGGTGAAACTTATGGAACCTTGGCGGCACTATATCTTCAACAAGAAAATACCAATGCTGCTAAAGAAACAGCCAATAATGGAATCAAATTTTCCCCTGACTTTTCTCTTAATTACCAAGTACTGGCCGACATCGCAACAAAAGAGGGAGATTTTGATGTTGCTGAGGAGTATTATCATACGGCAATTTCAAAATCAGAAGACCCAGGCCCAATTATGCGACAGTTAATTCTCTTGTTTATAGACAAAGGAGAAAATCAGAAGGCTATTGATTACTCTGAAGAACTGTTAAATAAATACCCAGATGATGCAGATTTATATTTTAATATTGGAGTTCTATTTCAACGGTTAGCTATCGAATTATTTGACCCTGCCCGTGAATTATATTTAGCTTTGCCTGATGCTCCATCTGCAGATGAAGTAAGTGATGTTTATACTAAATTTAAAAATTCTCGAAAATATGCATATAATGCGCGAGATTATTTCTTATCAGCCAGTGATTTAGAAATTGAAGGTGATGGGAGTAGTGGAAGAGCTGCAAAAGAAATGAAAAAGCTTATGAAACAGATTGATGAAATTTTCATTCCCTCTATTCGAGAAATTGCAAGATCGCAAAAAATTGATTTAAATTAAATCTTACCCTAACTTTTTACGTTTTATTAAATATTCTGAAAGAACCACGTCCAGTGGTTCTTTTGTATTTGCAAGGATATAATCGATTTTATTTTTTCGGCAAATGCGTTTGTAATTTTCACAAAAATCTTTAATACTTTTCTGATATTCTTTCTGAATATGCCAAGGCTCAGTGATAATTTCATCGCCAGTTTCCATATCTCTAAACCGAGTTCGTTCATCAAATTTAAGTTCAATTTCTTGAGGGTCAAGTGTATGAATTACAATAACTTCATGGCCTTTATACCTAAAATGTTTAAGTCCAGAAATTACTTCATCGGGGTTGTCAAATAAATCAGAAATTAATACTATCAATCCTCGTTTTTTAATGGCTTCAGCACTTTTATGTAGTATGGGCGAAATATTAGTTTCAGGCCCAGATTTAATATTATTCATTCGTGTAAATAGCACATTGAGATGACTGGATTTGGATCGAGGAGGAACATGAGTTCTAATTTTAGAATCAAAAAGCGTGAGCCCTACAGCATCTTGCTGTTTAATCATTAAATACCCCAATGATGCAGAGAGAATTTTAGCATACTCTAATTTTGTAATATCATGGGAGGTGTACTCCATAGATTTACTTTGATCCACCAAAAGATGGGCACGCATATTGGTTTCTTCTTCGAATTGTTTAATGAAAAAACGGTCAGTTTTCCCATATAATTTCCAGTCAATATGGCGGATTTCATCACCCGCACCATATGCACGATGTTCAGAGAATTCGACTGAAAATCCATGGTATGGACTTTTATGAAGCCCGACGATAAACCCTTCAACAACCATTCGAGCTTTTAGTGAAAGATTATCTAGCTTTGATAATAGTTCTGGTTTTAAAAAAGGTTTGTTAAGCACAGGGATTGTTTATAACTCTATCAATTTTTGTAAAATCATATCCCGAGAAATTCCATCGGCTTCTGCATTAAAATTGGGGATAATTCGGTGCCTTAATACAGGTTTAATCATAGATTTCACATCATCCATATCTGGCGTAGTTCTCCCCTCTAAAACAGCCTTAGCTTTAGCCCCTAAAATCAAATATGCACTTGCTCGAGGGCCCGCACCCCAGTCCAGTAATTCATTAGTAATATTAGGTGCATTTTCGCCAGGTCGTGTATTCCCCACCATTTTAACGGCATAATCAACCACATTATCTGCAACTGGTACTTCTCGAATAAGTTGTTGGAAAGCCTTCAATTCTTCATGAGTAATTGCAGCATTTAGCGTTGCTTCAATATCTCCAGTTGTTGATTTTACAATTTCAGCCTCTTCAGCAGATGATGGATATTCAATGAGTAAATTGAACATAAAGCGGTCCAATTGTGCCTCTGGAAGCGGATAAGTTCCCTCTTGCTCAATGGGGTTTTGTGTTGCCAATACAAAAAATGGTTCATCTAATGTATATGTTTTACCTCCTGCTGTCACCTTGTGTTCTTGCATGGCCTCAAGTAGTGCTGCTTGTGTTTTGGGTGGCGTTCTATTAATTTCATCTGCCAATACGATGTTTGCAAATACGGGTCCTTCAAAAAACTTAAATACTCGCTTTCCAGTACTTTGATCTTCTTCAATTATTTCCGTTCCAGTTATATCTGAAGGCATTAGATCAGGAGTAAATTGAATGCGACTAAATTTAAGTTCTAGTGCATCAGATAATGTTTTTATAAGGAGAGTTTTGGCCAATCCGGGAACACCTTCCAATAGTACATGACCACGACACAAAAGAGATATAAATAAATATTCTACAATTCCTTTTTGTCCAATAATGATTTTCCCAATTTCATTAAAGAGACTTTCTTTCTTGAGTTTTAAATTTTCTACAATTTCAATATTGCCCATTTTTCGTCCTATGTATTACGGTAATTAGTGTATAAAATTCTTTAAGTACGCCAAAGAAAACGACGTAAATTTAGTACAATTTTTATCAGAAGATTGCTCCAAATATGTTAATAAATACGGACAAATATATCATTAAGGGCAAAAGCCTTGATGAAATACAAAATTGGTGTATTTCTAAGGGACATTCAAAATTTCGAGGTCAGCAAATTTTTGAATGGTTATACCGCCACGGTGAGTCTAACCCTGCCCAAATGACCAATCTATCCCAGGGAATGATTCAGGATTTGCAAAGTGAATGTATAACTCAAACCCTTGAACTTGAAAAAGTTTCCTCCTCAAATAATGAGAATACAAAAAAATTATTATTTAAAACATTAGATGATAAGTTTATTGAAACCGTAAGCATGATAGAAGATGGTCGCCATACAGTATGTATATCATCACAAATTGGATGTAATGTAGATTGTGATTTTTGTGCAACGGCCACTATGGGAATAATTCGTAATCTGCAAACGGGTGAGATTGTGGATCAACTGAATTACATCCGTAACAATATAGAAACCCCAATTACCAATATTGTTTTTATGGGCATGGGAGAGCCGTTTCTTAATTATACACGTGTAATTAAAGCTGCTGATATTTTTCATCATCATAGAGGTTTTGGTTTGGGTGCATATCGAATAACTATTTCAACATCAGGAATCCTACCGAAAATCAATCAGTTTTACGATGAAAAACATAAATATAAATTGGCAATTTCGCTAAATGCATCAAATGATGAAACGCGTAATAAAATTATGCCCATAAATAAAAAATGGCCTATTGCTAAACTGGTAAACATTGGGAAAAATCATGCTCAACGGAATCGAAAAGTGATGTTTGAATATGTATTGCTAAAAGATGTGAATGACTCTGAAGAAAATGCACATGAGCTAGCATCACTTTTGCATGGTATTGATTGCAAACTAAATGTAATTCCTTATAATGAAACAGACGGAAAGTATAAACGACCTGATGAACAAACTATTGAGCGTTTTTTAGAGATTCTATCACAACGTCAACATGGATATAGGGTTTTAGTTCGATGGAGTAAAGGGCAGGATATAGATGCAGGATGTGGTCAATTGGCAGTTAAACAGGAAGACGAATGAACGAAGAAATTACGAATTTTATTAAAGACAAATTGCCAATTACACCTTTATTTGGATTAGTATTAGGTTCAGGGTTAAGTAGTTTAATTGATGATGTAAAAGATCAAACAACTATCCCTTATGATGGAATCCCAAATTTTTTACAAACCACTGTATCAGGTCATGTTGGTGAGTTTATATTTGGCTATATTGGGAAAATTCCTATTTTATGTGCAAAAGGTCGATTCCATTATTATGAGGGAAAATCGATAGATGAAGTTACTTCAATAATTAAAATATTTAAAGAAATTGGTACTCCAAACGTAATAATAACAAATTCTGCAGGATGTGTAAATCCTCAATGGGAGATTGGTGATATTATGCTAATATCAGGACATTTAGATTTCACATTTAGAGAAAAACCACCTCAAATAATTTGTGGGGAACCAATGTATCCACAAAGGAATTTAAATTTCGTTCGTAATGTAGCTGATGAGCTTAATATTTCCCTTCGTGAAGGAAATTATACGTGGACGCTTGGACCAACGTATGAAACGCCTGCTGAAATTAATAAAATTCGAGAATTGGGTGGACATGCCGTGGGAATGTCTACATTACCAGAAATAGAAAAAGCTCATGAACTAGGGCTGAATTGCTGGGCTTTTTCTAATTTTACCAATATGGGTGCAGGAATGCAAAATGTTACCCTTACTCATGGTGATGTATTAGAAGCATCTACTATAAATAAAGATAATTTTAAAAAGTTAATTCAAAATATAATTGAAAGATATAAAAATGAACCAACATCTGTCATTTAGAAGTGGAAATCCATCATTAAATAAAAATACATTCGCATCATATTCTGGCTCTCTTGAGGAGAGAATGACAATTGATGGTACTGTAAACAAAACAGGGATTTCATTACTCATATTAATTGTTTGTGCCACATTCACAATGAACCAACCTCATCCATTATTTGTATTTGGCGGATTTATTGGCGGCTTCATACTCAGTTTGGTTACTATATTTAAAAAAGAGTGGTCACCAATTACAGTGCCGATTTATTCAGCACTAGAGGGATTGGCCCTTGGAGGAATTTCTAGTTTTTTTGAGCAGATGTATCCAGGAATTGTAAGCCAAGCCATTTTTCTTACTTTTGGTGTTCTGGGAGCATTACTATTAGCATATAAATCAAAACTGATAAAACCAACAGAAAATTTTAAATTAGGTTTATTTGCTGCAACGGGAAGTATTGCACTTATTTATTTTATAAATATAATTATGGGATTCTTCGGTAGTGGGATTCCGCTCATCCATTCATCTTCAACATTTGGAATTGGATTTAGCTTCATTGTCGTTGGGATTGCAGCATTAAACTTAGTTTTAGATTTTGATTTTATTGAAGAAGGTGCAGAACGAGGTGCGCCAAAGTATATGGAATGGTATGCCACTTTTGGGCTATTAGTAACACTTATATGGCTATATTTAGAAATTTTAAGATTATTGGCAAAATTGCAGAGCAATCGGAGATAAAATTCAATATATAGTGCATAGACAGTGATTTAGGCCATATATAGTATTAAAGTAATACTTTAAATAAAATTATTGACTTTAGTTCTCAAAATGTAATAAGTTAAATCCCGGATGGTCAAGCGTATAAAGATTTTAGGTTGAAAACGCTTTTTCTTTCCGGATTTTTTGTTTTAAGGCGTTATCGCAAAATAATTTTGATTAATATCTTGGGCTTAAAAAAGTTCTACATGAGATACATGTAGGGCAACTAATCAAAAACAAAAAGGAGAAAAACAACATGAAGAACGTAGCTGGACTAATCAATGATGCTGCAGGTGCTTTTGTAACACTTATCAAAGGCCTTGTTGTTGCCGCTATCTTCGCGAACATCTTATTCACAACCACATTTGATCCTGTGGGTGGAATAGTAGATCTAGTGAATTCTTTCCTAGGTGGCGGACTTGCTGGTTTGCTAGCACTTATGGTGTTTGCTTCATTTTCTAAGTAAACCAATGTAATCTGTAAGGAGTAGCGATTTAACCTCGCTACTCCTTTGATTCCGTAAATTCAGGAGAAGAAAATGAAAAAAGCAATCGCAAGCTTGACTGAAGCGATTAACGACTTTACAGGATTACTTCAGACACTCATCGTTTTTGGTGTTGTCGTTGGAATTCTTTTCGATGATCCATTTGGTGTCATTGCTGGTATAGGCAAACTTATGACACAATTAGGTGATTCGGGATTAGCTGGTCTTGTTGCGCTTTTACTCGTTGTACTTTGGTATAAAAAGTAAGAGCTAAATCAGTCGAAATTATAAGTAAGCCTCTGTTTTTCAGAGGCTTATTTTTTATCTAACTGGAATTAAATGTCCTAATATGTAGCCTATTAATATCCCCACTAGAAGTGCCAATGTAATCATACGGTGCGAGAGTATGGTGTTGCCATATCCCTTCTTAATAGCCACAAATGATGTAAAATATCCTGTTAAGTTAAGCATCCAAAATAGAGGAATAGTAAAAAGCTTTACAATAATAGGACCAATTATGGGTATTGTAGAAACAAGGATTGAAATTCCAGAGAAAACATTGGTTATAAATCCCATTACAAGAGTAATTAGTGCCACAGCACGTAAATCTAATTCTAATTTTAGCATAAAATATGCAAGTAAACTAATTAAAAATATGGTAGTAATTGTTTTTGGGTGTTTTCTAACGGTTTTTATAAATGTATTCACTTGTTTCTATATTGAGCTGTGAGGGTAAAAATACCAAATTTAAATTGACATTTTTCAATATGATTTTTAGAATTATCTAACCAAATTCTTCTTACTGCATTTTCTTTAAATACCGCCCAAGTAAAAATATCGGTGTGTTCAATAATCCCAATATAATTTGAATCATCAATTAAGTTTAAATCAAGTATAATTTCATTTTTATGCTCTGTAATATTAGCTTCATACAATAGTCCCTCTCTTTCAATTTTAATTTTATTATTTAAAGTTATATCAAGCTGAGGCAACAAATATAAAAGCGTAAAAATGGAATAAGCATCATGAGGAATACACTTCTCTAAACCAACATAACAAGGTAAATTATTGTTTAATTCGGTATTCAATGTATTGCGAACACCAGGCTGTTGCGTTTCTTTTTCAAATGATTTAATTTGGTGAGATTGATTATCAAAAATTATTTCATACGTATTATCCACGGGGTAGAAAAAATTTGACACCACTGATTTTGTTTTAGCTTCAAATTGAATATACGTGTGGGGTAGATGGTTTATCATTGTATCTGTAGAAGTAATTTCCACTGTTGCCACGTTCATTCCCACAAATGAAACATCGTATTCATGACATTGAGAATACAATATAGAAAATAGCGATATTAGAACAGTGATCATTTTTCTTTCCATTTGAAAGATGTAAATGCGCCTAAAAATCCAAAAAGTGAAATATATAATGGGTGTATAACTCCCATGACAAAATAGGCGGAAAACGACCATTTAGTGTTTAAATAATGATAATAAGAATACATAAATAATCCATCTGCAGATGTTTTAATTATCCAGGGTAAAAGGTGGACAAAATTGGATGTTTGCATAAATTTGAACATTGCAAATAGCATAAATAAATTTGTAAAATACAAGAAAGGAAGGGTTAGTTTAAATGATTGAGTTGTATCAATGTTATAATAAGACATTCCTTTAGAGGCAAATCGAATTCGTTGATGAATAAATTGTTCAATGCTCTCAGGTGGAGGAGAGTCTACAAGGGTATTGGGTGATAATACAAATTCAACTTTGTAGTTAGACTTTGTTGCAATTTTTTGCAATAGTAGATCATCATCCCCTGAAACAAAGTGAGATATTCCTTCATACCCATTTACATCTTTAAAGCACTGTTTCAGGAATCCCATATTTCTACCTGTGCATGAATAAACTACACCTTGACCTATACCGCCAGCAGAAAAAGCATCTTGTGCCATACTATCTAACTCAAATATATCATCCATAAAGGTATTGCGATTAGTAAGGGGTGCGGGTGCAGAAATAAATCCCACTGAACTATCTGAAAAGGGTTTAACCATTTCTTCAATCCAATGGGGATGGGGGATGCAATCTGCATCAGTTTGAAGAATTATATCATGGCTAGTTTTTTCTATTGCTAAATGTAACGCCCATTTTTTTGGTGCCCAACCATCTTTAGTTTTATCAATATTTATAGTTTTAACAAAGGGATACTGATTTTTATATTCACTGACTATGGATGAAGTAGTATCTGTAGATCGATCATTTACAATGATAAGTTCAATTAAATCTTGTGGATAACTTTGTGAAAGCATAGCATGAAAAAGTTGGTGGAGATTATTTTCTTCATCTTTTGCAGAAATTATTATTGATACAGGTGGTTTGTTGTTTTTGAAGGCTAAGTATTTAGATTTGAGTTTTTTTAATCCTTCATACAGCCAAAAAATAAGACCTAAATACAATATTGAAAATAGTATTGCAATAATTATCATGATGATAATCGACCTCTCCATTGTGGCTTAGAATTAAAGAGGGATAATGTTGCCACGATTATAACAAAGGGAATTTGCAAAATAAACCAGAATATGAGATGTGAAATTGGATAGTTGAACCCATGCAAATTTTTAGATAGCAAAAAGAGATTAGATTCAAAAATAAATTTTAAAAATAATGTACTAAGAAATAAGTTTAAAGAGTAAAAAGGGAGAATCAGTATGAGCACATTGAGTAAAAAGGTTGAAATGGAAACTAAATAAAAAGGTAGATTGTATTTGTACACAATTTTCATATCTCCAGCCCATCGAATGCGTTGTTTTATAAGAGATTCCCATGTATTTTCAGCACGAGAAAAAACCTTATTCTGTTGGTCAGAATTCGCAAATGCAAACCTAGCGTTACCAAATTTACGGCATAGTAGCATAAATAAAGTATCATCTCCTTGCAGTTGATCTGCAATTTGGCTGAAACCACCAATACGATTGTACAATGATTTGCGATACCCCTGATTTTGACCAGAACATGCCCAAGGCCGTTTGTTATTCACCATACCATGAGCCGCAGACATGAGCATAAAGAAATCAATACGCTGGAAAATTGATGACCATGTAGAGCTTTCCTCCGTTTCAGAATAACCAACAACATAATCAATGTCTTCTGAAAAGTAATTCATCATACTTGACACCCAATTAGATTGCAAAATACAATCAATATCGGTAAACAATAAATATTCATGGTTAGCCATATTGATTCCAGCATCTAATGCTTTCTTTTTATAAGATAAAATGGAATTACCCTGAGAAGAATGAACATATGTAAATCGTGGATCATTAGACACAAATTTATTTATTATAGTTGATGTACTATCGCTGGAGGCATCATCTACAATTAAAAATTCTAGTTCACCAACATAGTTTTGATTTTGAAGTGAGCGCAGAAGACGTGCGCAGTTTTTTTCTCCATTTCTTACTGCCACTATAACAGAAACAGGAGGAGTATTATGGTTCGAAGAAATTGGCTTTCTAAATACCAGTCCACGTTTAAAGTTGAATAATGCAACTAAATATAAACTTAAAATTGTTAGAAATAAAATGGAAAAGTAAATCAATGTAGTTGAAGTAATGATTGGGCGATAATAAAATAACCAAGCACACCAATAATATCAATTGCTGTAGTTACGAATGGGCCTGTAGAAATAGCAGGGTCAAAATCTAATTTATATAATAAAATAGGAATAAACGATGCAACTAAGCAGGCGATGAACATAGAAAATAGTATAGATAAACCTACAATGATTGCTAATAATAATGGGTTTATAAATTGAGAATATTGTATAAAAGCCACAGCACCCAACAGAAATCCATAAATTGCACCCATAATTATTCCCACGTTTACTTCTTTAAAAATAACAGTTGAAACTTCATCAATATTCACATGCCCAGTGGCAATACCACGTACAATTATAGTGCTTGTTTGGGTTCCAATGTTTCCACCCATTCCCATAATAACTGGAATGAATGATGCCAATATCACCGTTTGTTCTAACATGTTCTCAAAAGATCCAATAATTGCTAATGCACAAACACCCCCCACCCAACTTGCTAATAGCCATGGGAACCTCGTTTTTACATTTTGAAATGTAGATTGCAGTAGTATATCCTCATCTTCACCCGCACCAGCCATTTTTAACATGTCTTCTGTAGCTTCTTCACGAATTACATCAATTACATCGTCAACGGTAACAATCCCCTCAATTTCTTTTTCAGTATTTAATACGGGTAGTGCTAAATAATTGTATTCTGAAACTAAATTAGCAACCTCCTCTTGGTCAGTATCCGGAGAAACATATACAAAATCCTGTTCCATAATATCTTTTAATACAGTGTTTGGTACATGCAATAACAGTTGGCGGAGAGAAACGACCCCCACCATTTTATTTTTATCATTGGTAACATAAATATAGAATGGCATTTCAGCATCATCACCCAAATCTTGGAATTTATCTAATGCTTCCTTTAAAGTTAGATTTTCATTAAATGCCATATATTCATGTGACATTAATCGACCAGCAGAATCATCTTCATACTGTAGTATTTCATCAACATCATGCTGAAACTGTGCATCCATAGCATCATGAATTTGTGTACTTACTGGCTCTGGAAATGATTCTAACAGCTCTACAGATAATTCGGTAGGAATAACAGAGAGGGATTGAGCAATCTCACCTACATCCATTTCATCAAAAATTTCGGGAATAAGTGCATGGTCCAGTTCAGATAAAAAATCTGCAAACCCCTCCATACGCTGAATGTATTTAAAAATATCCCTTCGTTCTGCGGGATTAAGATATCGATACACCCATGCCATTTTTGCTGGATGGGTTTTATTTATTAATTTATAAAGTGTAACTTTTGCGTTGCGTCGGTAGAGGCGACGAATTGCAGATAATGTAATACTTCCACGCTCTTGTTGAAATTCGTGGGGCACTAATCCATAAATCCTTGGGACTTCATCCACTCATCATCCACAAATTTTGTAAGATAATTCCGAATAGAATCTGGAAAAATAACTAAACACTTTTGATTTTTACTGAGTTCATGGGCAACTTGCATGGCTGCCCACATGGCTGAGCCAGATGAGCCTCCACACAATAGACCTTCTTCTTTTATAAGGCGTTTTGCCACGATAAAAGAGTTCTTATCATCACATTTTACATATTCATCTATTAGCCCATTGTTCAATACATCTGGAATAAAGTCATAGCCAATTCCTTCCACTTGATAGGAGTGGATTTCCTCACCGCCACCTAATATTGAACCATAGGGATCTACACCAATAATTTTAATATTTGGATTATGTTCTTTCATACGTTTTGCGATGCCCGTAATGGTACCACCTGTACCTACACCTGCAACAATCATATCCACATCGGGCAAATCATTAATTATTTCTTGCGCAGTATTTTCATAATGGGCATGAGGATTGGCACTATTTTCATATTGATCTAATATATGAGAATTAGGAATTTCTTTATTGAGCTTGTTAGCAATACCTATATGGCTCTCAGGATCATCCCAAGCAGCCTCTGTAGGTGTTCGTACAATTTCTGCACCTAATGCCTCTAGGACTACAGCTTTTTCATGGCTCATTTTTTCTGGCATGGTGATGATCATTTTATACCCTTTTACTGCAGCAGTCAATGCCATGCCAATACCGGTATTTCCAGAAGTAGGTTCTATGAGGGTATCGCCAGGTTTTATACGACCTTCAGCTTCTGCCTTTTCAATCATGTTTACACCGATACGGTCCTTTACTGAACCACCAGCATTAAAATATTCACATTTTGCATAAAATTGGCAGTCAAACTCACTCCCAACACGATTTAATTTTACAATGGGTGTATCACCCACTGCTTTCAGAATATCATCAATTAGCATAATTTTTCTCTTTTTTGGAATTTAAACAGGTGAAATTTAGGGAGAATGGATGTGTGGATTAAAGAGTTTAGAGAATAATATTATAGTTAAATCTACCAATTTTACCAACGCCACTCTGATTTTAATTCTGCTCCTGCTACAAGGCGATCAGTTGTAAAATTTTTAATTTGAATCTTTTCAACTATTCTAATTTTAGAAAGCTCGTCGACGATAATATTTGCAGTTCTCAAATCAGAATTCCTTCTTATTTTAATTCTTTTATCCAAGCCATCTGGTGTATTTATGATAGATGCATTTCTACTATTAAGAGGTAGTTTCTTATCCTCTGAATCATTCAAAATCTCTAATGTATATTTAATAAGATCACTATCAATTGTGATTCCCCTTTCCTTATATGGGATTTTCTGATAATTTTCCTCAAACAGTTTTAAAATTTCTGATAATTTATTTTCTGGTATTGGTTTTTTTGATAAAAGTGCATTTTCCCCATTGGGTAAATAATTAGCAAGATTTTTTGCGTCCTGTTTAATTGCTGCTAATTCATGTATAGATTTATCAATTTTTACTAATAATTTTTTTAGATATTTGTTACTAACACTTTTAATAGCTTGTGATTTCTTCAATACACTGTCCTTCATTTTATTTAAAGATGAAATATTATTTGATATATTAGAAGATATTTCCTGGAAGATTTCTTTTGAAAATTGATTAGTTTCACTAATTTCATTGTAGATATTCTGAATGATATGATCAATAAAAATATTTCTTGAAACACCATAAGTATTAGAAAATTTATTAATATTGTTTCTGACCTTTGAATTTATTCTAACGGATTTTTTAATCCCAGGCCTACCATCATAATCATAAATAGATTCAGCATACTTGTAGATTTTATCATCATTAATAAATATTTCATTAAACACACGGGAAATATTATTATTATAATTTATTTTTAATTCTTCAAGACATTGAATGCCATTTTGTGATAATAAGAATGTTGCAACAATATTGTCATCTTTTGTTACTAATGGATTAAATGAATTAAATAAGCCCCATAAATAAGAGGGTGCCATTATATCTGGACTAAATTGGCTTGGTTTCTCAACTTTATTGTAAACATAATCACTGTATGCTGAAATTACAGATATCTTATATATTGTGAATATTGTTTCTTTATCTCTGATAATTGTCAATTTGTCATTATCAATCTGAATATTAAAATGTAGATTCCTAATAGTTTGGAATGTGGCATGTTTATTCTTCTGTAAAAACTCCCAAATTGTGCTGGCATTTTGCACCAAAAAACTACTTCCCTCAAGATAGATTGTGATATACTACAAATAATGATTGTGTATTATGTTTGTAGTATAGTAATATATAATATTAACATCGTAGGTAATTTATTTTAATTGAAATAATTATAACAATAAAAAATCGGAGTATATATGAATAAAACAAAAAACACCAAAAAACCACAAACTCATCTCACCTACTTCTTAAATGACGCCATGGATCGTAATGCCCTGAAAACACTTCATGATAATTTTTTAAAACAAGGATTCGAAAAAGCTGATAATCTGAATATAATTCTGAATACTTGTGGAGGAAAACCTAGCGCTGCCTATGATTTGGCATTTTACTTAAGAAACTATGCCAAAAACATCACCGGATATATCCCAGCAGGAGTTTTTTCAGCTGGTAATATTCTTGCTCTTTCATTTGATAAATTGATCGTTGGTGATTTTGGTCATCTTTCAGCTCTTGATCTTCAATCAGATTCTTATACGGCGGGCATGGGGTTTCGATCTAACTCTGTTTTAAATATTTTAAGCTCCTTCGAGGCCACCGTAGAGCAGGCAGTATTTGCGATGAATCAATCCACTTCTAATATAATGCAAAAAAGTAAATTGAATATTGTTGAGTCAATAAATGCATCAAAAAGCATTATTGAAAGTGCAATGGCTCCGCTGAAAAACATTGATATTAATGAATTAGGCGGTCACTACCGCGCCAGAGACCTCGGTGCATACTATGCTTATTATGTATTAATGAATATACAGGGATGGTCAGGTGAAAAAGCTTGGGATTTAGCTAAATCACTAAGCCGTAGTTTTCCCACGCATGGTACCAGAGTTAAGGCATGGCATATTAAGGAACTTGGACTTCCTATTAAAAAACCATCACAGGCTGAATTAGCAGGGCTCAACAAACTAGCGTTTGAATTAGATGAAATGGAGCAGTTTCAAGGATTCGTCGATATCAATGAAGTCCTAAAATTTGATTCCAAAAAACAGATCTCAAAAAAAGCTGCATAATAATATTATGGGGCATCCTACATTTGCAGGGTGCCCTGCCTTATAGCCGTTATTTTGTAAATTAATATTGGAGTTTATTATGAATTTGTACCTTAAATATCAAAAATACCATTGGAAGTTCTGGTTAAGCACACTGCTATTTGCTCTTTTCTTTGGTCCTACAGCAATCGCCTTTTCATTTTGCTTCATAACCCTCGCCTATTTCTATGACCGCCACCGTGCAGAAACTGCATTAGAAAAAGAGAACCGTCATAAAGAAGTTATTGATGCTATCCAAAGCACAAAAACTTCAAATATTCCTGGTGAAAAAAATCCTGATTTAAGCAAAGAATTAAAAGCCCCTTGGGGAATATCCTGATGCGGGAATTATGGAATACCTTAATTGCTCTTGCTACTCGCACTATTTATGCACTGATTTTCACTCTGGTAGTCTTAGGCTACACTATTTTTAATTTGGGCAGTTTTGATACAATAAAAAATGGGTCATGACTAGTTAATCTTATGAGAAAGGTCGTAAGTTATAGTAATGACAATA
>CAYFMU010000012.1:0-67689 GCA_964344315.1 uncultured bacterium
GCAGTACCACCAAAGTCACCATTGCAATCATTGTAAAAAGGTATGTTTAGAGATTCTGAAAAATTAGACTCGTTGAATTCGGTGTATGCAAAAACCTGATATTGATAATTTTGATCAATAAGTAGCCCAGTATCAACAAAAGCAATTGAATTGCTGTCTAATTCTGCAATTTGAATATAACCATCACCCAAAGATCGTTGAACTTTATACCCTGATTCAAAACTGCAATTATCAACCCAACTCAATAAAATTTCACTATTATTTAACACCGTAGTAGTTAGCTCTGTGGGGGAAGGAAAATTAGTGCTTACCACATCGCTATTGATTGACCCAGATTGATTCACATCGGCAAATGCCATAATTTTATATTGATAATCAATATTTATGGTTAAAGCTGAATCAATATAATCATTCGTATTTTTATCCAACTGAACTAATTCTACATAATTAGCAGAACCTACTTTTCGATTAATTATGAATCCAGAAATGGCATCAGATTCTTGTACCCATGTGAGTTTTACTTGACTATCATTTAAGATTTCAACCTCTAAATTAGTAGGTGCCCAAGCATCAGGGCTGAGTTCACTTTGAGGGTCAAATGGATTTTTAAATTCTTTATCGTCAGTACAACTCAATAATAAAACGACTACTATCATTAATGGCTTTATCTGCATTAATTAATCCCTAATTTTACTTTAAGGTCTCTTATATCGAGGGTAACAGATGCAGAAAATAGAGTAGTAATCCCCAATACGATGGCAGTAGGCGTTTGAAGATCAGTAAATTTTTCATAATTACGTCTATTTGATTCGGCATCAATAGAATTAGTTGATTCTACATAAGATGAATAACTATACTCAGCCATAAAATATTCAGTGGCTAAAATACCGGCTAAAATTCCAGTGGTATATAATCCTAATTTCTTATACTTATACCTTCGTTGTAAGTCTTTTCGGCCACTTTTTAAATCTATATTAAATTGATTTCTCTCAAAAGAAATATCTATGGGTATAACTTGAGGATAATAAAATGGTGCCGATGCTTTTAGTTTATATTTTCCATAGCCTAATCTAAAATCATCTTTCAATTTTAATTCTTTATCATCAATTCTTAGTGATACAATTTTTGGGGTGCTCTCAACCTCTAATTGCCCATACAGTCTTTCAAGGGTTACCTTCTGAGTTAGTGTTTCACCTAAGTTGATTTCGAATGTAGTAAAAAATGTTGCATACCCTTTTCGCTCAACTTTTAACGTATGGGTACCTGTAGATAACTCATGACGTTTATTACCCCTTATTTTTTTTCCATCAATAAAAACGGTACTATTTTCAGTTAACAAATCTAATTCAAGAAAACCGATATTGTGTTTCAAATTATAGTTAACATAAATAGTTCGACCTGCAAAGGCCGTCACTGTGTCTTCGTAATCTATATGATTATTTGCACTAATTTTAATAATATGTTGCCCTCGAGTCACTTGTATTCTTTGACCAAAAGGAGTTCTAGTATTACCGTCAATCTCAATATCAACAAAATTTGACGAAGGCCAACCCGTAAACGATAAATATGCTGGTATAATCACGAGTTCTTTGTTCACTACTCTTGACCCCCGTGGTAATAGTTTCACTGAAGTTGAATAATTTTCATATCCATCAAGTTTCATCTCAATATCATATTCACCCGCAGGGAAATCTGGTAAAATTATAGGGGTAATATCAAAATAGTTTCCTCCTATAAAAATATCTGCTCCGGGTGGATTACTGGTAATCTCTAAGGTTGCGCCATAACCACTTGAAATTGGGGAGCTTTGTGCCACTCTTTTTTTCTGATATGGGAGTCCCAATAAATGGTGCGATATAGATTCGATGCCATCTTTCACCAATTCATCAATTTCACCCGTATGCGTAAATGATGCACTGGTCAAGGCTTGGCCACTTTCAACATTAATAATTCTACAATCCATAGTATAGGTTTTACCAAATTTACTTGCAGTTCCTATTACCGTTAAATCAGCATTTAAAAGTTGACCAATTTCAACAGCACATTTACTATCAGTACACCCTGAATGTTGAAATTTTTGCTCTTTGAGGATTTTATCAATATTAGCACGCTCAACAATGGTATAATTACTCAACTCGATCATTTTAGACGTAAGGCGTTGGGTAAGTACTTTGGCTTCTGTTTTTGATAGACCGACAGCTTCCATCTCAATAACCGCTAAATATTTACTACCTATTAGGGAGGATATAAAAACTGACATAATGAAAATTATTCGTTTAGTCATTTAATTTTGTGAGAACCTCTTTCAGCTTTAGTTCATCACCCACTGCAAATCCATCATGGATATAATGGATTATCCCTTTTGAATCGATAACCACCAGCCTTGGAAGCATCGTAACAGAGTATTTTTCAGCTGTTTTACCATATTTATCCATTAACACTGGAAGGGAAATATTTAACGACTTTATTAGCTTTTCTACCTCTACTGGGTCTTCACGCATAACTTTTTTACCCTTGTTTATTCCACTCACATTTACAAGGTAAAACTGCACATTTGAAAGTTCTTTACTTAGTGAATTTAATGCAGGCATTTCTAATCTGCATGGACCACACCATGTTGTAAAGAAACTTAATACTATGGGAGTTTTGTTTTTTAATGAATCACTCAAAAAGAAATTTTTAGAGTCTAAGTCTCTAACAAAGAAAGTTGGTGCAGAATCCCCTACTTTTAATTGAGGGAATGAAATTGAGAACATAAAAATTAACACGAGAATCTTCATACTTAAATTTACGTATTTTATATTTTAATCAAAATTATATTTTTAGTAAATATAATGTAATTCTTAAGTCCTAGCGTTCCATCAACGCAGGGTCCCAGTCTTTCCACACAGGCTCGTAACCACGGGATTGGATGATAGCAGCAATTTCTTGGGGAGAGCGATTATCATGGGTTTCAAATTGTTCTAGGGCATGAGCATCTTGTGCATATCCACCCGGATCTGTTTTTGACCCTGCACTCATTGAGGTTATGCCCAATGTAAATATATGATTCCTAAAAGACTCACTTTCTCGCACGGACATGGAGAGTTCCACATCTTCATTAAATATGCGGTATGCACAAATCAATTGGAGCAATTCAGCTTCAGTCATATGAAAATTGGGTATATAATTTCCTTCATGGGGCCGAATGCGAGGGAATGAAATTGAATATTTGGTTTGCCAATATTTTTGCGTTAAGTATTGCAAATGTCGTGCGGTATATAGGGCATCAACCCGCCAGTCAGATAATCCCAATAGAGCACCCAATCCAATGCGATGTACCTTGGCACGACCCAATCTATCAGGGGTATCTAATCGATATTGGAAATTGGATTTCTTTCCATTTAAGTGATACTTTAAGTAATTATCGCTATTATACGTTTCTTGGTAAATATATACACTATGCAAACCAAGGCCAATCAATGTTTCATAATCAGTCTGAGAGAGGGGCTGCACCTCCATAGATACCTGTGAAAAATGGGATTTTATAAAGGGTATCATTTTTTTAAAATAATCCATGCCCACGTTTTTTTGATGCTCACCCGTTACCACTAAAACATGATCATATCCATAGGATTTTATGACCTCAATTTCATTACGAATTTGTGATTTATCTAATGTGATTCGGGGAATATTATTATCTTGACTAAATCCGCAATACGTACAAATATTGGCACATTCGTTGGAGAGGTATAGAGGTATAAAAAGTTGCACCGTTTTACCAAAACGCTTTTGCGTAAGCCATTGACTCTTTTTGGCCATTTCTTCTAAATAGGGCGTGGCTGCAGGTGAAATCAATGCCCTAAAATCTTCTATGGTGGGATGGGTAGCCATTAAGGCTCGCTCTACCTCATGTTCAGTAGAATTATATATTGAAGATTTATCACCACCCCAATTATAAGTGGAATATTCTGTTAAGAAATCACTCATCAGACAAAAATGATGTTAATGGACTACTGGCAATTGCCTGAGAACTAAAGGCACCCAATGTGGATTCATAGGCCATCCGCCCTGCCTCTACGGCTAGTTTAAATGCACAGCCCATATTGGATGGTTTTTTGGCGATGGCAATGGCGGTATTCACCAATACTGCATCTGCACCCATTTCTATAGCTTCTGCCGCATGTGAAGGTGAGCCTATACCTGCATCAACCACAACAGGCACATTGGACTGCTCAATAATAATGCGTAAAAATTCTTTGGATTTAAGTCCCAAATTCGTACCTATGGGAGAACCCAGTGGCATCACGGCTTGTGTGCCCACATCTTCAAGACGTTTGCATAAAACGGGATCTGCATGCACATAAGGTAAAACTACAAAGCCTAATTTAACCAATTCTTCTGCTGCGCTTAGGGTTTCTATAGGATCAGGCATTAAATATTTGGGGTCTGGATGAATCTCTAACTTCAGCCAATTGGTCTCTAAGGCTTCTCGGGCAAGTTCTGCTGCAAAAATAGCTTCTTTTGCCGTTCTCACACCAGAAGTATTGGGCAATAAGTTTACACCTTCAGCCTTTAATGCTTGAATTAGGTTTTCGTCATTTTTAACATCAACACGTTTTAATGCAACGGTTACTAATTCTGTATGGGATTCTCGAATGGCACCAATCATTTCTTCATTAGAGCTAAACTTTCCCGTCCCTAAAAATAATCTAGAATTAAATGTTTTATCGGCGATCTTAAACATGAATTTTCTCCCCAAAGCGATTCATTATGTTGAGGTTATTGTTAATATTTCCATTAAATAAATATGATGATACGGCAATACCATGCACATTCATAGAAACAATTTGAGCAAAGTCCTCTTGGGTTATACCTCCCACTAATATTATGGGAACTTTGTTGGCAAACTCAGTGGCAATTTCCTTTATATCATCTTCTTTTAATAATGGAGATAAGTTCTCTTTAGTAGATGTGAATTGATACGGTCCTAGCCCAATATAATCTACACCTTGTGAATAAAGGACTTCTACATCATGGAAAGTATTAGCTGTACCCCCAATAATTTTATTTTTCCCTAAAATATTTCGAGCCTCACCAATATCCATATCTGCTTTCCCTAAGTGAACACCATGGGCATCAACTTTTTGTACAATTTCAACATAGTCATTCACTATGAATGTTGAACCGTATTTCAGGCACAGTTTTCGCATAATAGTTGCATTTTTTAAAACTTGGCTCTGGGAAGAATCCTTATCTCTATACTGAAGCCAAGGTAATCCAGCAGAAAGGGCTTGTTCAACGGCTATCAATAATTGACCCGCATCCCATTGTGGAGTGATACCCTGTATGGTGGCAATATTATGCATGATACCCCAATTCACCTGAATTTGACAGAATTAATTTTTCAACATAATGTTTTGCATTTTCACATGATTCCTTCAGGTCTACACCTTTGGATAAATTGGCAATAATTGCCGATGATAATACACAGCCCGTGCCGTGTTTATTGCCGTCTATTCTGCTACCGCTAATCTCAATTTCACCATGACTTTCTTTAAGAATATCTGCAGTATTCTCTGAGGGATTATGGCCGCCTTTTAGTAATACAGTAGATGAAATATTTACATCTTCAAAAAGGGCTTCAAATTCTACTCTATTTGGTGTGATTAAATCAATTTGCTGAGACACTTCCACCAGTGTTTTTTCATCCACATCTTTATGAAAATCAAACCCAGACGATGTTGCCAAGATGGGATCCCACAATATGAACATATTGGGGTGTTTAGATTTCAGATGCTTTACAATACGTTGAAGCACATTTAAATTTTCAATAATGCCAATTTTTACATAATGGATGACATGAGCATCAACCATGGCATCAATTTGAGATAATATTTCTTCGGGCTTCATCCAATTAACGGAATAAAATTCAGATTCATTTTGAATAGTATTGGCGGTATTAATGCCAAACCCCAAAACTTGATGTTGCTCAAACGTTTTAATATCTGCCAAAACACCTGCACCCCCACTGGGGTCAAAACCTGCAATTGTCATCACCTTTGGTCGATATTGCTCAATACTCAACTTCATTTTATTGTAGGCATCAATGGGGTTTTTATATCGAGGATTCTCCCAAATTCCCCCTAGGCATGCCACACCATCAAAGCCTACATCAAATGCTTTTTCAATGGTAGTATCATCTATTCCCCCAAGGGCGAAAACATTATGGTTACATGTAGGCAAATTACTTAGTAAATCTTGTGATGAAAATGCAGATTGATAATTAGTTTTGGAGATGCTATCAAATATAGGACTTAAAAATACATATCCCATATATTCCTGTAAATTATTTATTTCTGTAATGGAATGTGCTGAGTAACTACGATGGAAATAGTCATTTGTATTTACTGTATCTATAGAATTTTCATGTAGATGAACTCCATGTAAACCAAGTTCATGAACCACATCAAAATGTTGATGCAATACAATTTTATCTCGTACATCAGCATCCCATTTTGAAAGCATGTGTACATAGGCCTCCTGATTCCATCCTGGTTTTCTAAAATGATAATGGGATAGTCCAGAATTGACCATATATGTAACGGCTTCTACTTCACCATCATACATATCAGGAGGTGATATAACCACTAGATTCTTCATCATTTGGATTTGATGTAAATATCTCCACCTTTTTCTTTAAAAATTTCACTTTGAGCTTCCATCCCTTTCTCAAGGGCTTCTTCTTCACTATATCCATGTTCATCAGCATAATCTTTTACATCTTGTGAAATTTTCATAGAGCAAAAGTGTGGACCACACATTGAGCAAAAATGAGCAACTTTTGCATTTTCTTTCGGTAATGTTTCATCGTGAAATTCACGTGCAGTTTCAGGATCTAGACTCAAATTAAATTGGTCTTCCCATCTAAATTCAAATCGTGCCTTACTCAGGAGATTATCTCTGTGTTGTGCCCCAGGGTGACCTTTTGATAAATCTGCAGCATGTGCAGCCAATTTATATGTGATAATGCCATCTTTAACATCCTTTTTATTGGGTAAACCTAAGTGTTCTTTAGGGGTCACATAACAAAGCATGGCACAGCCATACCATCCAATCATTGCAGCACCAATACCTGAAGTAATATGGTCATATCCTGGAGCAATATCTGTGGTTAATGGTCCCAATGTATAAAAGGGGGCCTCATCACATACTTCCAATTGTTTTTCCATATTTTCTTTTATGAGATGCATTGGCACGTGACCAGGACCTTCAATCATGGTTTGCACATCATGCTTCCATGCAATTTTTGTGAGTTCACCCAATGTTTCCAACTCACCAAATTGGGCCGCATCATTTGCATCTGCAATTGATCCAGGTCTCAATCCATCACCCAAGGAAAAACTCACATCATAGGCTTTCATGATTTCACAGATTTCTTCAAAATGAGTGTACAGAAAATTCTCTTTATGATGAGCTAAACACCATTTTGCCATAATTGATCCACCACGAGATACAATTCCAGTAACTCGATTGGCTGTCAATGGAACATATTTTAACAATACCCCTGCATGGATAGTGAAATAATCAACACCTTGTTCTGCTTGTTCAATAAGTGTGTCTTTAAATATTTCCCATGTGAGGCCCTCTGGTTTTCCATCAACCTTTTCAAGTGCTTGATAAATAGGGACTGTACCAATGGGAACAGGAGAATTACGAATAATCCACTCACGAGTTTCATGAATATGTTTACCTGTAGATAAATCCATAATAGTGTCAGCACCCCACCGACATGACCATACTGCTTTTTCTACTTCTTCTTCAATGCTTGAGGTTACTGCTGAATTTCCAATATTGGCGTTTATTTTCGTTAAAAAATTACGACCAATAATCATGGGTTCTAATTCGGTATGATTAATATTTGCAGGAATGATAGCCCTACCTTTGGCTATTTCAGAACGTACAAACTCGGGAGTAACCTTGCCTTTCGGTAAATTTGCACCAAAATCATTTCCGGGATGCTGAAAATGATCTTCTGGTAAGTTTTGCATTACCACATTCTCACGTGCTGCAACATATTCCATCTCGGGAGTTATAATTCCTTTTCTTGCATAATAAAGTTGAGAAACATTTGCTCCAGTTTTAGCCCTGAACGGAGTTTTGTTTAAGTGGTCAAATCGTAATGATTCAGTATTTTTATCATTTAAACGCTCATTGGCAAAGTCTGATGAAAACCGGTCTAATTGCTCCAAATCATCATTGTGTTGCAACCATTCTCTTCTGATTTTGGGTAATCCTTTTCTCACATCAATATTTACGTTTGGATCAGTATAAGGGCCAGAAGTATCATATAAGTCGATATTTCCATTATTAATTAACTCACCTTCAGTATTAACCGTAGCCGTTAAATTAATGGTTCGAAAAGGCACTTTAACCGATGAGTTATCAGAATTTATATATTTCTTTTCAGATGCTGGAAAGCTCTCTGTGGTTATTAAATTATTTAAATTTTTACTCATTTGCTCTCCTTTATCCACCAGCAGTGGCAGTTATAACTAAAATTTTATCACCATCGTTAATGGTTAAATCACCCCACTTTTTTCGGGGTATAACTTCATCATTTACAGCAATGGCAATACCAGATGTTACAAAGTTTAAATCATCACATAATGATTCAAGTGATTGGCTATTTTTTAGCGTATACTGTGTATCGTTTATTGAAATAATCATAAAAGTATTATAGTGCAGAAATTGAGGCTCCCTTCGCCAGCATTACCTGTTCAGGTTCAATGGGTATAATCTCAGCCTAACCTCTAATTAAGCACCCCAGAATTGTGTGTAAATTAGTGCTTTTACCCCTTAACTTTTGCATATTTATTGGGAGGACTTATGGCAGAAATAGTCATTGCTATTTATAAGGTAAAGCAAAACAAAATGAGTCAATTTAAATCTTTGCTACAGCACCATTATCAAATTTTAAAAAATGAAGGCTTAGTAACAGATAGATATCCAGTTACCATGAAATCATTTAAAAATAATATGGTTGTGGAGGTGTTTGAATGGAAATCATCCACTTCAGCTGATGCCGCACATACGAACCAAAATGTAAAAACACATTGGGATAAAATGACAGAAATTGCAGAATTTAGCACATTACACCATTTAGATGAGGTTGATAACTACTTCCCCCATTTCCAGCCTATTTAGATTATTTTAAAGCATATGCAGACTTTAGGTATGCATTGGCAAGATCAACGTCAGGGAAATAATTATCTAGGGATGCCGTAATTTTATAATCTTTTTTTGCCAATTCTCGTTTTCCGAGGATATCATTGGCTTGCCCTCGAATCAAATGAGCTTTACCCAATAACCAATCCATTTCCATGTGATAGTTTTCAATTATCCAGTTTGTATGGTATAAGACACTTTCCCAATCAGTATTATCAAAAGCTATTATTGATTGAATGTATCTAATTTTCAATCTCGTTTCATTCTGTTGAAGAAAAGGGGCCTCATCTGCCAGATTATTTAACCTCTCAATAATCAAATTCACCTTTTTATACTTTTTCAGCTTAGCAAGTGATTCTCCATATAAAGCCAAAAAAAATGGATTTTGGGGATGCTTTTCAGAGATGGGTTTAATAAATTCCAATGCAAGTTTTGGGTTATTATAAAAATAGAGATAAATATAGGTAAGTGCATTTGCAGCTTCAGTTGCACTATACCCCTCACCTTCAACTGCATTAGTGAGCATTTCTATACCCTCGCTACAATCTGGTGATATTCCAAATAAATTGGCTGACAGTTGTACTGGATAGCTTGCTTGACATGCAAAGAAATTCATCAATCCAATGGGCATAAGGGCATCTGTTAAATTGGGAGATTTTTTATATGCTTTTTTTGTATATCTATACCCTTGATAGCCAGAATATATTACTTGTAGCCAATCTTTTGTTGCTAATGCTACCCGTGCCTTTATACCATAAGTTGATCCTAAAAATAATAAAAATTGGGGATCATTTGGCTTTCCATCTAATAACGATTCATACACAGGAACGGTACGGCTGACTTGTCTATAGATTTCGTCATAGGATGCATCGTATCCAACGGTCGTTTGTACTAGCATCCAATTTGCAGCAATCCTAACAAAAGGGGTAACGGGATGCTCTTTATCCATAGAATATGCAGAATCTAATAGAGTGACAGCCTCTTTTAGTTCATAATTATACATTTTAAATATTCCTTCATCCAAAATCGATTGTGCTGATGATGGATAAAGAATACCCATAAAGAGTACTATTATGAGATTATGGACGATTAAATTATTTATAAATTTCATTTAGCAATATTTCCGATATTTTTTCAAATTCCGAACTTGATTCATTTTCTCTAATTGTATTTAAATTTTTCATTCCAGAATTGGATTCATGCTCCCATTCTTTAAAAAAGTCCCCTGATTGTATTTGGGCTAATACACTTTTTAATTTATCTTCAAATTGTGAATCCATCAAAAATCCACCACGTGTTTGTCCCCCATATTCAGCAGTATCACTGATGGCATCATTCATGAATTTAAATCCATTTTCATTAAACAAATCTACAATTAGCTTTACTTCATAATATGCCACAAACCACGCAACAATGGGACTATACCCTGATTCAACCATTACTTTAAATGTTTTCTGTATAAGCTTTGGTATTCCGCCAGTTAACACAGATTGCTCACCAAATAAATCAGTTTCAGTTTCTTCTTTAAATGAGGACTTAAAAGTAGCTGTTCGGGTACCCCCAATTGCAGAAGAATAGGAAAGTGCAAGCTCAAATGCATCACTTGTTTTATCCTGATAAACTGCAATTAAATTGGGGACACCACTCCCCTTTTCAAATTCCTGCCTTACCATTTTACCCGCACCACTTGGCGCAACCATAATCACATTTATATCCGATGGTGGAATAATTTTCTTATAATGAATATTATATCCATGAGAAAATAGAATTGTGTTTCCTGGCCTAAGCCCTCTCCTAATGGATTCATTATATACTTGTGACATCACTTGGTCTGGAAGCAGTATAGAAATTACATCCGCTTTTTGGCAAGCGTCTTCTATAGTATATACTTCAAATCCATCACTTTTAGCAATGTGGGAGCTTTTCCCATTACGAGCTCCAATAATAACTTTTACATTACTATCACGTAAATTTAACGCTTGTGCACGGCCTTGATTTCCATATCCTACAATGGCCACCACTTTACTGCAAATGATACTTTTATCAGCATCTTTTTCAAAATACAAATCTTTTAAGAAATCAGCTTTCATTAGATCTTTTTGCATTTAATTCCGAACCAAATCTAAATTGCGGATTGAGGTAATTGATTAACACCGGAAGTAATACCATAGATCCAGCCAATGCAATTAATAACACTATGGTCGCTAATATTCCAAATTCATGATTTGGAACAAATTCAGAGAATACCATAACTACAAATCCTAACGATAAAATAATAGTTGTACTGATAATTGCTTTACCCGTTGTTAGTAGCGTCTTAGTCACTGCACTGGAAATATTATTATCCTTTATATACTCTTGACGAAAACGTGCCAAAAAATGGATGGTATCATCAACAGCAATTCCAAGGGCAATTGAAAATGTCATGGCAGTTGAGGGTCTCAATTTAATCCCTAAAAATCCCATAATACCCCCCGCTGCCATTAGTGGAATTATTGTTGGTAGCACCGACAAAATAGATAATCGTACCGATTTAAACAAGAATATCATTGATACAAAAATTATTAAAAATGCCAATACAAAGCTGGTGGTTAAACTCTTTACTAAATGTTTACTTGTATGAAGTGCAAGAAGGGTACTTCCTGTAATTGTAATTGAGGTACTATCTTCAAAAATATTGTTAAAAATAGTATTTATTTTCTGGGCGATTATGTCGGCTGTTTCTGAATTTATATTTTTGACTCGAAATGAAAGTCTTGTTTTAGAAAAATCATCATTGACCAAACTACTTATATCTTCAAAAGAATGGATAAAAGATTCTACTTCATTATCAGATAAAGGTATTTCTCTTTCTCCACTACCAATCTCTTCATTAATTAGTTTAACATAGTCTGAGATTGCTATGGCACCCCCTATATCATCAATTGTCAGAACTTGATGTTTAAACTCATCAACCTTGGTTAAAAAAATTGAATTATATATTCCACCTTCTTCTTGAGTATCAATAACAATTTCTAAAGGCAAAGTTCCACCTAAGTGAGTTTCAACATATTGAATGCTATCAAAAAGTGAATTCTCTGGTTTAAGATCATCTAGGATTGAAATATTATAATTAACTCTATAGAGGCCTACTACAGAACAAATAAATATTAATATGGTGACCAATAATACAAATTTTGGATGTAAACGGCTCCAATCGTTTAACCTTTCTGCTGCTTTAAACTCCTCACCTTCAACAAGCCGTTTAATATTTTTTTCTTTGGGAAGCGGAAGGAATGATAACAAGATTGGCAAAATAATTATAGTTAAAATAAACATGACTACAACACCCACACCCACAATAAATCCAAATTCTTGTGTAATTCGAATATTTGTCATCATTAAGGAGAAAAAGCCAATTGCAGTGGTAAAACTGGTTAAAAATAATGCACCACCAATTTCTGTAATTACACGATCCAGAGAGCCTCGCCTCCCTAAACCCAAACTTAACCCCTCATGATATTTAATCATGAGATGGATAGCATTAGAACATCCAATTATCATCAACAAATTAAAGGTTAAATATGAGACTACATTTATAGTAATCCCCAACATTGCCATGAGTCCAGAGATCCAAACAAGCCCCACACTGATAGCTGCTAATGGTAAGAGTACGCCCCTTTTTTGCCTAAAAACAAAAAATAGTATAAGTGTAACTACTGCAAAAGATATGGGGAAAAATATTGCTCTCTCCCTACTCACAAGTTCTACATAGCGTGTACGCAATACTGGAATGCCTGCCTCATGCCATTCCCAGTTATAATTTGATTTAATGTCATCAAATGCATCAATGACCTTTTGACGCGATAACTGATCTTTTACATCATCATTTAAATTAATGATAATTGCACCTACATCGCCCTGTTTCGATATAAGCAAATTAGTGTAAATTGGATGATTCAGGACATCATTGACTTTCATATTCCATAATGAATCGTCAAATTCTGTATTAAAGTAATCACCGTCTTGGATATTTGCAAGAGATAGAACACTCTCAACCCCATCAATAAACTCAAGTGATTCTGTCAGATCCCATAATTCTTCCATAGTTGATTTTTCAAGTATTGGAATTCCTGAATAAGTAAGGAGAGCGATATTATCTTCACGTGAAAACTCTTCCCTAAATTTTTCATATATTACTCTTTGAGGATCATTATTAGGGAACATTTGTTCTAAAGAAAAATCTACACGAAGGTGATTCTCTGAGAAAAATGCAATGTATCCAAAAATTGACGTGATAAACAAAATCACAGACAGAACTAATTTTGGATAATCTAATACGCTTTTACTGAGTTGTTTTAACATATAAGTATAAATTCAAGGGAAATTACCGAGGGTGAATTTACATCTTAATATATGCTTACATTAAATAAAAACAGGCTCAATTGAGCCTGTTTTTATAGTGATGGTTTTAAGTGATATGATATTATTTTATTTTAATTTGCCGAGTTTCATTTTTTATCGCTTCAACCTTTGGCAGAATCAACTCAAGCACACCATTCTCATACGATGCTGAAATCGCATTTGCATTTATGGAATCATTTAAGTTGAATGAACGATTAAACTCACCATAACCGATTTCTGCATGCTTTACATTGGCGTCTTCAGTAATATGTTTTTCCCTTCGATGTCCAGAAATCCTTAATACATCATTATCCACAGATACCTCTATATCTTCCTTTTTCATACCAGGAAAATCTCCATGAATAATAAACCTATCATTTTCTTCAATAATATCCACTGAAGGATTCATATTATTACCAAATGAATTATGTGTATTTCTAAATACATTTGTAAATATAGTATCTATGTCATCAAACATATTTACAGAATTCATCATTGGTGTCCATTTTACAAGTTTCATTTTTTTCTCCTTTTATTTAAAACTTATAAAATCAAGTTCAACTACAATGCCAAAAAATTAAATTCCATAAAATATGCCAAACTGAAGACTGGTTGAGCCATAATTACATAGAGGTATGTCGTTTTGTCCGCTATGGGGTAAATTTATGATTCTCTAATAAAGGATTATATTTATATAGAATAACCGTATTGCCAATTAAGCCGACAATTTCAGCATTTAAAAGTTCAGAAATTTCATTTGAAATTGTTTTTTTTTTATCCTTAAACTCCCTAAACTTCACTTTAATAAGCTCATGAATATTGATTGCCTGTTCAATTGCATGCTGTGCCCCCTCATTAAATCCATTTTTACCTATAAGTACAACTGGCTCTAAATGATGGGCCTGTGCTCGAAGATTTTTTCTCTGCTTACTGGTTAATTTCACTTATTATACTCTTATTTAATGGGGATAATTTCCTAATTTTTACCTAAAGTTTTTAAGGATTAATTTGGACACTTCTGTTTATATAAATTCATTTGTTAGACGCCAAACTCAAAATTCAGGGAAAACATATTCTACACTTTCCTTTGAAGAAATTGCTAAGATTGCAGAAACACAATTAGAAAAAAAACGGTTTAATGAAGGCTATCGTGATGGTGTTATTCTTGTTCCTCTTCCTCAAATATACGTCAGCAATTTCTATTGTCCTTATACAAAAATCAATGACAATACCCAGCTCATTGCTAAACTAGAGAGACGACGTCCTGATGAAGAACCATATATTCAAGTAAGAGCATTAAATGGTTCTCCCCTTAAAGCGGGCAATGTGGACTTAATTCTATATCATCATGATGTGCTTGCAGAGAGCAATGAGCAAGAATCAGAGGGAACATGGGAGTTAATTGCATTTCATGCCATTCCTCAAGATATTGAGAAAATGCCAATGGGTCCAGTTACAATGATGAGGAATCAATTAGAATTGACTGGAGGCACAAAAGGACATTATAGCACAGATGAATGGGCAGAATCTGTAAACTTTTGGCAGAAATATGTGGCTCTACAACCTAATAGAGATTGTAACTAATTTCTATGTTAAAGGAAATTCCTGTTTTCTCTAATAGCTGTTGTTCCTCAATATTTTTTGAGGGATCAAAACCAGCATTTTCCCAATGAATATAATTAATACTGGGTGAAATATTTACATTATTGGCAATATAATAATCAAAAAAGATTGATGTATACAATTTTTCTTCAGTAATTCCATCGAATCGTTCAATAAATTTTGTAAAATATTGTTCTTCTAAACTAGTAAATGCCCCACGTTTTGCATAGGAAAATAATAAACCCAATTTATTTATACTGAATTCTTTTTCAAAATAAAACAGAAGTTCTTCAGCATGAGGTCCTGCCCAGAAACCAATGGGTGAACCATGTGAATAATATTCATTAACTTCAAATCGATGCCTATAAATTCGTGAGTCAGTCCAAGTATATTCTATCGTTAGACTACTATTCTGTGTTGCATTTTCCCAGTTCATTCCACATTGATATGCAAACCAGTTTCTATTTTTCTCTTTAAAGGTTTTATCGGGTGCCCATTCATCCATAAAAATTGTACCATAGATTTGCATATTACTTATGGGAGAATAAATAACCTCCCCACTCATTTGGATATTATCCGTATCTCCTAAATAATGTTGTAAAGACCAAAACGGAATAAATGGCATTAAATAATGAAAATCTATACCTCTTACTCCATAAACCACAGATTCACTGCCTATGAATGTTAAATTTTCAAATGGAGTCCATTTAAAGCGATGTGCCACAATACTTCTACTTAAATGTGGATTTTTTACAATGCCATTACCATCTGTAAATATCTCTTTATATAATGTATCGCTCAATTTACTTTCTAAACTTCCATGAAGGTATTCAACTTGAAGATTTTTAAGAATATCCCAATTAAACCCAAATAGTGGGAATGAAGGTGATTTATCTGAGATGATAAGTTTAGAATAACCATTTCCCCATTGAGGATTTTGTTTCCCTAAATAAAACTCAGTATTTGTTAATACATACTTGAATGTAAAATTTGAATAATCATAATCAAATGAATCCCCTGTTCGAGTTGGATCTTGGCCCCATGATAATGATTGCTGGTGATTAAAGGCATTGTAATTATGTTTTACTCCAGTGGAGATGCCCCATAATCGATGATTTACAAATGTAGCATCCAAATACACGCTATCATTTTGATAATTTACATTTAACCCCGCTCCAAAAATTGAAATGGGTAAATTTTCAATATATCTATCTGAACCTTCTGAATAGTATGCCAAATGCACAATTGGATTAAAATTTATATTCGCAAACATGCAAGATAAAAAGATTATAGAAGAAAATATTCTTATCATCTTCCAGACCCTGAAAGCACTACAAAAACCGTTTTTAATGCTATTTTAAAATCTAAAAATAAATTCCAGTTATCAATATATTCAAGGTCTAATCTGACCCAATCTTCAAACTCTTTCAATGAATTACGTCCACTCACCTGCCACAGACCCGTAATACCAGGCTTCATAGATAATCTACGCATTTGACTAGGCGTATATTGTTCCACCTCTTGAGGTACAGGTGGTCTCGGTCCAATTAAATTCATATTTCCAGTAATCACGTTGAATAACTGAGGAAGTTCATCAATACTAAATTTCCTTATAAATCTACCGATAGGCGTAATTCTTGGATCTTTTTCAATTTTAAAAACAGGCCCAGATTGTTCATTTAAATGGGATAAATCTTTCTTTAACTCTTCAGCGTTTATAATCATTGAACGTAGCTTATATTGGAAAAATGAGCGTCCATGTAAACCCACACGTTCTTGCTTGAAAAAAGCTGGACCTTTTGATGTTAGCTTTACCAAAATGGCAAATAAGAAAATGACAGGTGCTGTGAATAATAGTAATATAAATGCGAGAATTTTCTCAAAAATATTTTTCAAATAAAGACTATATAAATTAGCTGGTAGCGCTTGGAATGATACCATGGGTAAATCATAATAACTTTCCAATTTAGGTTCAAGGCGAAGTGATTCATAATTTATATTGGCAATACGAGTATTTATCATTACATGATAATTCACACCAACAGAGTCAAAAAATTCAAAACATTCTTGAATATTTGGAATTAACTCAATTGGCATCGCAATAAAAACTTCATCTATATTTAATTTAATAATATTATCATATATCTTTGAGAACTCACCTGAAACTGAAAAATTATTTATCTCAACTCCATCTCTTTCATCATCTGGATCTATAATTTTTCTTATAATGAAACCATATTCTTTATGATTATCAAATTCATCTATGAGTTCTTTAGCACGCTTTTTACTTCCAACAATTAATATATTCTTAGTATCTAGACCTTCTTCCCTTATATACGAAAGATACGCTTTTACAAAGAGCCTTTTTAGTAGAATGAGTATAAAAGCAATTGCCCCCATAATTACAATTGTACTTCGCTTAAATAATTCTGATTTCAGCAAAAAATCAACAGAAATAGTTGAAGTTACCCCAATAAATGTTATTACGATGCAATTAATAAATATTTTATTATAAGAGGTGTGCCTATAAAGAGTATTCTTTTCAAAAAAGTTAATCAAAAGAATCCAAATTACAAATATAATTGGCATTGCCCAAAAATTAAAGGATTCCTCGCTCAATCCTCCCCATGAAAGATTATGGTAGATTCTCTCAAAAATTATTGCAATTCGAGCAGATATAAATAGCAGAAAGAAATCTGTTAGTCTATCCGTAAACTTAAAAATTTTTATTTTTTGCTGAATTATATTCATATACTTTGAAAATACTTTACCGTTTTTATTAACCCATCATCTAAATGTGTAATTGGGCTCCATCCTAATGTAGATTCAGCAAGAGAAATATCAGGCTTTCTCTTTATTGGATCATCTGTTGGAAGCTCCTTGTTTTCAAGCTTTGAATCTGAATTAGTTAACTTAATAATTTTTTCTGCAAGCTCTAAAATTGTAATCTCAGTGGGATTTCCTAAATTTATAGGGCCTGTAATTTCATTATCTGAATCCATTAATTTTATAATACCATCAATCAAATCATCCACATAACAAAATGAGCGTGTTTGAGATCCATCTCCATATATTGTGATTGGATTATTATTTAATGCCTGAACAATAAAATTAGAAACTACCCTCCCATCATTGGGATGCATTTTAGGACCAAATGTATTAAATATTCGGGCAACTTTTATTTTCAAACCATGTTGGCGGTGATAATCAAAGAAAAGTGTTTCCGTACATCTTTTACCCTCATCATAACATGAACGTAACCCAATAGGATTTACATTTCCCCAGTATGCTTCTTTTTGGGGATGTTGAGAAGGATCTCCGTATACTTCACTTGTAGAAGCCTGTAAAATTTTTGCATTTGTTCTTTTTGCTAATCCCAACATATTTATAGCACCATGCACATTGGTTTTAATTGTTTGAACGGGATCGTTTTGATAATGTACTGGTGAAGCCGGACATGCTAAATTGTAAATTTGATCAACCTCAACATATAACGGAAACGTAATATCATGTCTTATAAATTCAAAATATGGATTTTTTAACAAGTGAAATATATTTTTTTTATCTCCAGTAAAAAGATTATCCACACATATAACATAATTATTACTATTTAGTAATCTTTCGCATAAATGTGAACCTAAAAATCCAGCACCACCAGAAACTAAAATTTTTTTCACTATCTGCCAATTCCTTTATAGTAAAATCCAATACTCGAAAGAAATTTCGGATCGTACTGATTTCTTCCATCAAAAATTACTGGCTGTTTTAGCAGTTTTTTAAGATTCTCAAAATTTGGATTTCTATACATTTTCCATTCAGTTACCAATATTAAGGCATCTGCGCCGTCAATAGCATTTAGCTCACTATCATCGAATTTTAGTTTTGAAGAATGGTACCATTCTTCAGGAAAAAAGTCATGTGCTTCATTAATTGCAACGGGGTCATGTGCGATAATAGTTGCACCTGAACTAATCAACTCATTAATTATTTCTATTGAAGGTGCCTCACGCATGTCATCGGTGTCGGGCTTAAATGAAAGACCCCATATCCCAAATTTCAATCCAATTAAATTATTTCCAAATTTCTTTTTAATTTGATTTATTATTTGTGTTTTTTGTATTTGATTACGTTTTTCCACACTCTTTAATACATGTGGAACTATACCCTCACTTTCAAAAGTATCTACTAATGCCTTTACATCTTTAGGAAAGCAAGACCCACCATATCCACAACCTGGGAAAATAAAAGAATAACCAATTCTGCTATCGGAACCAATACCCTTTCTTACTTCATCAACATCTATCTCCATACTGTCGCAAAGTGTAGCGATTTCATTAATGAATGAAATTTTAGTAGCCAACATTGCATTAGCAGCATATTTAGTTAATTCAGCTTCTTTTACACCCATAAACATCAGTCTATCATTTTTCATTGAAAATGATGAATATAACTGTGCAAGTTGGCTGATTGCATACTCACTCTCTGCGCCGATAATAATTCGATCTGGGTACATAAAATCTCTTACCGCATCACCTTCTTTCAAAAACTCAGGATTACTCACAACATGAAAATTGCAAAGAACCCCTCTCTTTTCAAGCTCAGATTTTATTATTGAATCAACTAATTGTGCAGTTCCTACTGGGACTGTTGATTTATTTACAACCATTGACTCTTCAGATATATATTCTCCTATACTTTTTGCGATTGACTCAACATACTCAAGATTTGCTGACCCATTTTCCTTTTGTGGAGTCCCAACTGCTATTATATAAAATTGTGAAAACTCAAGACCATCTTCAATTGTTGATGAGAAAGATAATCGATTATCTTTTTGATTTTCTACGACTAATTCGGTCAATCCAGGTTCATAGATTGGAATTATACCATTATTCAATTTTTTAATTTTGCTTTCATCTATATCGACACAGTTTACTTGATTTCCCATTTCGGCAAAACATGCACCTGTAACTAAACCAACATATCCTGTACCAAATATTGTAATTTTCACTAAAATAATTCCTTAACTTCATTCAGAAAGGGTTGAGTCTTATCTTTATTAGATAATTTTGGATTTTCAATATTCCAATTTATTTTTAATTCTGAATCATTCCAGCGGATACCATATTCATCTTCAGGATGATAAAAATCTGTACATTTATAACTTACTTCTGCTAAATCTGAAAGTACTGCATAACCATGTGCAAAGCCAGGTGGAATATATAATTGTCTAAAATTTTTCTCACTTAATACTTCAGCAACATGTTGCCCAAATGTAGGGGAATTTTTCCTTATATCAACAGCAACATCTAAAATTTCACCTTTTACACATCTTACAAGTTTCCCCTGAGGGTATTTAAATTGATAATGTAAGCCTCGAATCGTACCTTTTTGTGAAGTTGCAAAGTTATCTTGTATATAAACCACATTAATCCCCAATTCATTAAATTTCTGCTGATGAAATACTTCCATAAAATATCCCCTCTCATCTTTAAATGGGATACTTTCAATGATAAAAATATCATTGATTTTTGTTTTTATTAACTTCATTATATAAGATTTCTTAAATACCCAGTATATTCATTTTGGGGATATGAATTTATTACTTCTTCAAGTTGCTGTTTATTGATAAAACCTTTATCTAAAGCAATTTCTTCAATGCAGCCTACCTTTAATCCTTGTCGAGACTCTATGGTTTCAATAAACATACCTGCTTCTAATAGACTTTTATGTGTTCCAGTGTCTAACCATGCGACACCTCGACTTAATATTTGAACATGCAAATTTTCATCATCCAGGTAAACTTTATTTACATCCGTAATTTCCAATTCACCTCTATCTGATGGCTTTAAGTTTTTAGCAATGCTAACTACTTTATTATCATAAACATATAATCCTGGAACTGCATAATTAGTTTTTGGATTTTGGGGCTTTTCTTCGATACTTAGAACTTTTCCAGTTTCATCAAACTCTACAACGCCATATCGTTCTGGATCTTTTACAGGATAACCAAATACCAACGCCCCTTCAAAATTGTTTAACTTTCCTTTTAAAAAATCTAAATAACCATGTCCATAAAATAAATTATCACCCAATATTAGGGTTACATCATCACCCTTAATAAATGATTCACCCAAGATGAATGCTTCTGCTATTCCTTTCGGTGCATCTTGAACTTTATAGCTGAATTTCATTCCAATATTTTCACCCGTACCCAAAAGTTTTTCAAATTTTGGTGTATCTTCAGGGGTTGAAATAATTAACACTTCCTTAATCCCCATAAGCATTAACGTAGAGAGAGGGTAATATATCATTGGCTTATCATATACTGGCATAAGCTGTTTACTGGCAACCATCGTTAATGGATGTAATCTGGTGCCTGCACCACCTGCAAGAATTATTCCTTTCATTTTTTTAAAACTCCCAATCTCTCCTGCTGATATGAATTATTTTGGATAGCTTTCCACCAACTCCCATTTTCTAAATACCATTTTATTGTTTTCTCTATTCCACTTGTAAAATTCTCTTTTGGTTCCCAACCCAATTGATTTTTAATCTTACTAGCATCGATTGCGTATCTAAAATCATGGCCAGGTCGATCATTAACAAATGTGATTAAATTAGAATAAGAATCTCCATTTTCTCTTGGGCACAATTCATCCATTAAAGAACATATTGTATTTACAATCTCTATATTTTGGATTTCATTATTACCACCAATATTATAAGTTTCTCCAATAATTCCATCTGTCAAAACGGTATAAATTGCATCACAATGATCAGTTACAAATAGCCAATCTCTTACATTTGTTCCATCACCATACACCGGTAATGGCTTTTCAGACAAACAGTTCAAAATCATCAATGGGATTAGTTTTTCTGGAAACTGAAATGGCCCATAATTATTAGAACAATTTGTAATTAAAGCAGGAATTTTATATGTTCTATTCCACGCTCTGACTAAATGGTCAGATGACGCTTTTGATGCTGAATATGGGCTACTGGGGTCATAAGGTGTATCTTCTGTAAAATATCCTTCATTTCCCAAACTACCAAATACCTCATCTGTGGAAACATGCAAAAATTTAAATATTTCAAATTTATCAGGGCATTCATTCAGGTATTTTCTACATGCCTCTAATAAAACTGCAGTTCCCATAAAATTTGTATTAAGAAATTCCATCGGTCCATCAATTGAGCGGTCCACATGAGATTCAGCTGCAAAGTTAATTATCGCATCTGGTTTGAAGGTAGAAATTGTTTCCCAAACTTTACTTTCATCGGCAATATCACCCTGAACAAATGTATATCGTTCATTATCTTCAATACTTTCTAAAGTATTTAGGTTTCCCGCATAGGTCAATTTATCAAAATTGAGTATTTTATTATGTGTATTAGCAATCTGCCTTATTATGAAATTGCCACCAATAAATCCAGCACCACCTGCAACTAGTAGTTTCATCATCTTAAATATTTTTCTTTAAAAACAAGATATATAAACTTAAAATTGCCAAATAGATAGCGTTTCCACATTCTTCGTGGTTCTTGTATAAACCTAAAAAACCATTCTAATCCAACGTTCTGCATCCAAAGAGGAGCTCGTTTTGTTTTACCTGCAATAACATCAAAACTTCCGCCTACTCCCATGATAAAATTAACACTTTGCAATTGTTTTTTATATGTATTTAGGAATATCTCCTTTTTGGGAGAATTCATCGCAACGAATAGAATATTTGCACCACTTTTTGCAATTTGATTTGCTATTTGCTCTTCTTCATCTTTATCAAAATATCCATTTCTATATCCAGCAATTACATCCTCAGAATATTGACTAGTATAAATATCTACTAGTAGAGTAACTACTTCTTCAGTTGCTCCAAAAAAGAAGCATTTATAACCTTTATCAAAAGATCTTCTAACTAGTTCCTCCATTAAGTCTATTCCTGGAATTCTTTCTGGCAGTTTCTGACCTAAAAAATTAGCAGCCCATACAACCGCTTGTCCATCTGCATTAATTATATCAGCCTCAATAACACTTTTATCTAGTTCCTTATCTGTTTGCATTAAAACTATTTTACCAGCATTTACAACAGTGTGATGAATTTGTTGATTTGAATCAATTGTATCTTCAACCTTTTGCAATGTTTCTTGCATTGTTATTGCATCAATGGGGATATTAAAAAGACTTATTTTTTGCATATAAGTGAATCAATCTTCTTATACAAGTTTTGTGTTACTAAATTGTTATCATATCTCTTAGCTGTATTAATACAATTTTTTTTCATTAAATTAATTTCACTTGATGGTAGCTTACTATAAAATATTATTTTAGAAGCTAATTCACTTGCATTACCAGTTTCAAATTTATATCCATTTTTTCCTTCATCAATATATTCTGATGGGCCACCTATATTTGAACCAATTACTGGCACGCCACATGACATTGACTCTAAGCCAACTAGTCCTAAGCTTTCAGCTTTTCTTAACGTAGGGAAAACAAATATATCGAATTTGTTATAAATATTGGGAAGATCCCTCTGAGGAATTAAGCCAAGATCTTCAATTAAATGACCTATATTATTCTCTTTAATCTTGTTTAACATTTTAATTCTTTCATCACCATCACCTACTATTATTGCTCTAAAGCTTAGTATAGAACTAATTTTAATAATAGCATCTAAGAATATATCCCAACCCTTACCTTTATCGATTCTAGAAACATAACCAATAGTAAATTTTTTCTTAATTTTCTTTTTTTTAAAAGGCTGGAATAATACATTGTTAATTCCTCCAGACGGTGATATATAAAATTTATTCTCATTAATATTATATTTTTTCATAATTACACTTTGATAATAATTTGACGGAACGACTATGCAGTCTGAATACTTTACAAGCTTTTTAATATAAAAAGAACTAACTTTCAATACCAAACTATTGGCTATCACATCACTACCATGAGCATTTATTACCAATTTTTTATTTGAAAATAACTTTAAAATTAAAACAGGCAATGTACTATGGCTTATATAATGTAAATATATTATGTTATAACTTGAGAATATTCCTTTATATATGATCTCTAAGTAGTGAAAAATATAAGTTGTCAATTTACTTAATATTGATTTCCTTTTTCCTTTAATTACAGACAAAACAAAGGTGACATTATGTTTATTACTCAGATTTTCAACAAAATTTTTGACAAAAATACCATAAACTGGATATTTGGAAGAGGGGTACATATTTGAAATTAAAAAAATTTTCATAGTTTTAACGACCGCCCTTTTAATTGATAATATATTAAATAAGTTATAAATATAAAAAACCAGAATAATATATACATTCGAGACATTCTATAAATGTATACTTCTAAGCCTTCTCTAACAAGCCAAAATGAGTTAAAAATGGAAGCGAAAAAGAATGTATTTTGCAAAATACCATTCATATTATTTTCTTTGTATATAACTACAACTCTTTCTAAAATTACATTCATAACTGCAATTAATATGAATCCAAAAAATAATGACAAAACACCTCTCATTAGATAAAATTCACCAGCTAATGTGGGTGATATTGTTAATGCACTCTTATAGTTTAATACATTCTGAGTAAAAAAATTTCCGCTATTCAGAATCAACTCAGGTTTATTTTCCCAAAACATTCTTGGAACTACTATTTGGAAGTGACCTAAAAATAGTTTGATATTTTGAAAATCTGAAGTTGAATCAATATATTCAATTATTTTTGTAAATGAATTAAAGGGTGACAAACTATCTTGAGTAAATACAATAAACAATCCTACTAAATTCTGGTTTAAATCAATATCATACCTAATAACTGCCAAGTAAAATAATATCACTACACCCAAAACCGAATAAGTAAAAACCTTTGTATAACTAATTCCTGAATGGTAAATGTTATAAAAAAATAATGATATAATTCCCATTAGTAATAATTGTCTATATCCGCCAATTGCAAAAAAACTCAATAATCCAAAAATAATTGCTATAATTAATGATATGTAAAATCTACTTTTTACAGGCTTTATTAAATAAATTAGCAGGTTTGCAGGAATATACATCGTAATCATCAATGTTATTAGTCCCAAACCAATGTTTTTCTCATATCGATCTAAGTATCCAGTACTTTTAAGTAAAACAAAGCCATTATTTTTCCACAAATATATGATTATTGAAATGCTAGCAACTGAGAATAAAAGAAATGATAAAATTCTAATAAATATTTTTTTATTTGGAATCAAAAATAATCTAAATCTAAAATTTGGTACTATTATATCACAAACGATGAAAATTAATAAATATACATATAAGCATATGCTTATTAAAATTTCTGTTGCAACAACTTCCTTTAATGATAATGAAAATTCTTTAAAAAAGTAGTTAGAAAAAAATGCTAATAAAAAACCAACATAAAAACATAACCAAAATGCCAATAAAAAAAAATTAGAAACAGATAAAATATTATAATGATTAATCTTTATATAAAGAAAAATTATAATTGTATTAAACAATGAAAAAAGTAGAACAAAATTCCAACTTGCAAATGGACTAAATATCTCTATCATTTATTCCAAGCACTAAGATCTCTTTTTATTAATTTTTCTAATTTCTTATTGTGATCAAAAAAATATCCCTGCAAATACTTTTTAATCTTCAAATTGATAGGTTTATATTTTTTATTAGTCTTATTAATACTCTCTAATTTTTTTACTAATTTATAATTAATAACATAATGGAGTTTTTTAGGCATAAATCTTTGATAAACAGTTTTGAGCATATTCTCTTGAAATAATAATTTATGCAACCAACTTAATTTTACAATAGATGATGAATTACTCTTAACAAATGATATATTTTTTTTGTACTTTAATCCAATAAAGTTATAGATACCTTTTAATACATTTTCTGCATTTTTTAATAAATCATCAAACAAAATAATATGAATATGTTCAGCCGGAAAAACTTCCATGTATTTCACTATTTGATTATAATAGAGTCCATGCTTTAAATAAGTACGATTAGCAATATCAATATAATTTGAATAATTATTTTTCAATTCTGCATTTATAGCAATTTCAAATGAATTGTTTTTTTCAATGCCTAGTCTATATGAATAATTATAAGCTGAATATGCTCTATCAACTGGGTTCCTCAATATTATTATTATTTTAATTTGATTATTATTTTCATATAGTTTTTTTGCTGAATCTTCGAAGAAAATTGCATTTGCATAAGCTCCACCAATTAATTCTTCAAATTCATACTCGGAGTATAACATTTCTAGAAAACCCATTTCTATATTGGGATTTGTAAAGGAAGGATTTTCTTTTATTTTTGGTAAATAAATTCTACTATCTTGTGAAAGTAAGTCATATAAAGTAGTTGTACCACTTTTATGAACACCTGCAATAAAAAAATCAATCTTTTTTTTCATTTATTAAAATTAAAAAAGGTCAGTACTTGATAATTACGATATATATAATAAACAGAGGAAAAGTTCCATAATAATAAACTAAAAGCACTTGCTATTGCAGCACCTTCAATTCCGAATTTTGGGATTAAATATATATTTAATCCTAAATTTAATATTAATGCAATGAGTAAGATATATTGGTATACTTTTTCCTTTCCAGTCATTTGTAAAATAAAGCCAACTGAACCAGACATAGCATTAACAACTTGACCAATTAATAATATAAGCAATGTTGTTTTTGCTATAATAAACTCTTGTCCAAAAAACACTAATAGCAATTCTGGAAAGAGAAGTAAAACAATTAATATTGGTAAAGTGCTATAAAAAATAATTCTTGTAGATTGTTTTATTAATTTTCTAAACTCATCCATCTTATCATTATTAAAAGTTTCAGATAATTTAGGTGCAACTATACTATTAACTGCACCCAATACAATTCCTGTAACCATAGCTAATTTCAATGCCACATTATATACACCTACATCAGTTTCTGTTTTAAATATACCTATCATTATGGTGTCTGACCATGCCATAAACAATAATATAGAAGAAGACATCATCATTGGGAAAGAAGTCTTAATAATCTCTTTCTTAGAGAGAGTTCTTATTGATTTAATTCGATTAAATTGCTTTAGCACTAAAACTGAACTTATAATCATTACTATAAAAATTGAAAGTGTGAAAGCAACTATGGGAGAAAACAATTTATCATTATTATAAAATTCTGTAAGTAATAAGAAAAAAACTATTGCCCCAAGAAATATTGAAACATGTTGAAAAAAAGCAAATTCCTTAATCTTTTTTAGCCCTCTAAGAGTTTGAACATTAATATGTATAATTGTAAAAGGAACAAGTGCATAAGAAATATTCTTAAAAGAAGAAGATAGTTGAGGTTTCTGGAAAACAATTTCAGCAACTAAGTCAGAAAAGAAATATAATAATATTGAAAAAACTATAGATAATACTAGAACTAGAGAGGTCCCTTGAAAATAAACATTTTTTATCTCAGACATTTCTCCTTTAAACTGAGCTACATACTTTAATACTGCAGTGTCAATACCCATTCGGCTAAAAATTGATGTTATATTCAACAGTGCCAAACAAAGCGCAAACACACCCCATGTCTCAGCACCAGCTGTTCTTGTGACAAGAAGTAAAAAAATATAGCCAAGTAAAGAACCAATAATTTTCAAAATAAAGGCAGACGATCCTTTAATTAAAATTTCATTCTCCATAAATTTAAAATATAGTTCCTTCAAGAATTTATTTTTTAACTCCACAAAAATCTAACTCTAGTGCCTCAAATTGACATCCTCTAAACTCTTTATGTGCTACCAAATATGCCACAATATCTGCATCTCCATTTAACTTTTCATAATCAAATAAATCATATTTATCGCTTTGCTCTAAATTGGGTTCTACCAACAATATATCATATTTGTTGTCAGCAAGCAAGGTTTCTGCAACTTGTAAAGCAGGAGACTCTCTCAAATCATCAATATCTGGCTTAAAAGCTAGTCCCAACAAAGCTATGATTGGCTCTCTATTATTATCTAGTTCAAATTGCAATGCAGTAGATTTAATTTTCTCTATTACCCAATCCGTTTTATAATTATTAATCTCTCTTGCATTTCGAATTATTACTGCTTCTTCTTCAAACTCCTTAACGATAAACCACGGATCAACTGCAATACAATGCCCGCCAACTCCAGTTCCCGGTTGCAAAATATTTACTCTGGGATGTTTATTTGCTAGATTAATTAATTCCCAAACATTGATTCCCGCTCTATCGCAAATCATACTTAATTCGTTTGCAAAAGCAATTTGCACATCTCTTGACGAGTTTTCCACCAATTTACACATTTCAGCTATTTTTGCATTGGTTCCGTGCAAAGCTCCATTTACAAAATGACGATAAAAATCTTGTGCTACTTTTGTTGATGCTTCATCAATCCCTCCTATTACTCTATCGTTATGCTCTAATTCATATATTACTTTTCCTGGTAATACTCTTTCTGGACAATAAGCAATATTAATTTTTCCTTTGAGAGTTGGTCTTTCTTTAAAAATAATTTCTGCCATATTATCGGTGGTGCCCACAGGGCTTGTTGACTCTATAATGAACAAATTCCCCTCTTTCAAATTGGGTAAAATCATTCTTGTTGCAGATTCTACATAACTCAAATCTGGCTCATGATCTTCTTTGAAAGGAGTAGGAACGGCAATTATATATACATCTGCTGTTTCTGGAGATGTACTTGCCCTTAACAATCCTCTTTCCACGACATGTTTTACCAAACCATCTAAGGCCGGTTCTACAATATGAATTTTCCCTTCATTAATAGTATCCACAACTGATTGATTTACATCAATTCCTTGAACATTAATTTCTCTGCTGGCAATTAGGGCTGCTGTTGGCAATCCAATATAACCCAAGCCCATCATAACTACTTTAATGTCTGTCATTTTTTAATAGAAACTCTACAATCCTTTTACTTGCTTTCCCATCTCCATAAGGATTATGTAATTTGCTCATCCTTTCATATTTTTCTGTATCTTGAAGTAATGCATTTGCTTCACTAACTATTTTTTCTACATTAGTGCCTACCAAAATTACTGTTCCTGCTTCAACTGCTTCTGGACGTTCAGTAGTTTCTCTCATAACCAACACAGGTTTTCCTAATGATGGAGCTTCTTCTTGCACGCCACCACTATCTGTAATTATTAATTTTGATCTTTCCATTAACCATAAAAATGCCTCATAAGGAAGTGGAGCAATCAAATCAATATTTTTCACATCTGATAAAATCTCATTTACTGGCTTTTGTACATTGGGATTCAAATGCACTGGATAAATAATCTGCACATCATTCTGTTCTGCAATTGCTTTCAAAGCTTTACAAATATCCAGGAATCCATCTCCATGGTTTTCTCTTCTATGTCCTGTAACTAAAATTAAATCCTTATCAGGTTTAACTATTTTCTTGAGCATAAAAATTTGCTCATTATCAATAGAATTTACTTTTTCCACACCATCCAAAAGGGCATCAATAACGGTATTTCCAGTTACTAAAATACTGTCTCCATCAATATTTTCATCAATTAGATTTTGTTTGGATTGCTTGGTAGGAGCAAAATGTAAATCTGCAATTCTTCCAGTTAGTTGTCGATTCATCTCTTCTGGGAATGGAGCAAATTTATTATGTGTTCTAAGCCCTGCCTCAACATGACATACTTTTGCACCAGAATAAAATCCAGCAATAGAAGTTGCCATTGAAGTTGTTGTGTCCCCATGTACTAATACAAAATCGGGATCAAACTCATCTAAAACAGGCTTTAAACCAATTATTATCTCTCCTGTCAAATTATTTAAAGTTTGATTAGGCTTCATCAAATCTAAATCATATTCAGGAGTAATCTCAAAGAACTCTAATACCTGATCTAACATCTCTCTATGCTGAGCAGTAACACAAACCTTTGTTTCAAAGTTATTGCTCATTTTAAAGGCATTAACTACTGGAGCCATTTTAATAGCTTCAGGTCTTGTACCAAATACTATAAGAACTTTTTTTATCATTTATATATTCTAATTATGATTAAAATCTAGGCGTTTACCTAAAATATAAAATAGACTGATGAATAAACCAAATCCCATTGAAAAAATAACTATTAATTTCCTCCTAGGTTTATCCTTCTCACTTGAAGGAAAACCCTTATCAAGTACCACGACAGATGGCATTTCCTTCACTTCTTTAATCTTTGCTAATTCAAATTGTTGCTGTAAGGTAATAAAAACCTGTGTTTGTATTTCAACCTCTCTAAGTAGTCGTTCTAACTCTAACTGTAATTGAGGTGAATCTGAAACTTGCCGATTTTGGGTTCTAAAAATTTTTAAATTATTCTCAGCTTCCTTTAAAGAGATACTAACTTCACCTTGTCTTTCTCCTATAAACTCAGTATTCAATTTAGCCGATTGGGCATAATTTTCTTTGGAAATATTTATTACCAAATCATAAATATAGTTTGACAATTGTGCTGCCAATGCAGCTTCTTCCATTAACACATTAACAACAATTAACCCATTTTTATCTTCTTTCACGGATATTCTATCAGAAATTTTTTCTAATGCAGCTTCTTCCCAAGATAATGATTGCTTTTTATTTTCATGGGTAAAAATTCTTTTTATAATGGTTATTGGATTTAAGGTAAGTCTATTATCGCCATTAATTCCCCAATAGTGAATTAAATCTATGGAAGAATCAAATTTATTATTCTCCCACTTATTGTATATCAATTTTGACTTCAATAAGCGTGAATTAATGATATCAGGTATGTGAAATGATGATTCACTACCACCTATATTAAACCCAAATGCTGAGGCCATACCTTGTAATTGACTTAACTCTCCAGAATTATTTTCATTATTAGGATACATTGTAATGGTAGATTTATATAATGGAGTTGCAAGTAAAGAATATATAATAGCTACTAAAACGAATATAGTTGTAATCTTAAAAATTGAAAATCTAGCATTATATAAAACCGTAAATAATACCCTTAAATCAATTTCATCATCTTTTATAATTTGTAGATTGTCATTCATATTAAAACCTTAGCAATTTTTTCGATTTGGCTATCCTCTAAATATGGATGTATTGGGAGACTAAAAATCCTATCACTAATTTCTTCACAAATTTTTAAATCACCCCTGTTATAATTTAAATATTTATATGCCTTTTGTAAATGTAACGGAATTGGATAGTATATTGCTACAGGAATGCCACTTTCACTCATTTTTTTCATACACTCTTCACGTTGGCATTCATCATTTGCAAGTATTGAATATTGTGCCCATGCAGAACTATAGCATTCTGGTATATGAGGAGTAGTATAATTATCATTTAATAATTGAGAATATTTTTGTGCCACATTCTGTCTTTTATAAAGCTCATCATCAAAAATCTTTAACTTTTCTAAAAGGATTGCTGCTTGAATTGAATCTAATCTACCATTTACCCCTAAACGAACATTATTGTATTTATCATCTCCTTTTCCATGAACACGAATAGATTCAAGTTTTTCTTTAATTTCGAGGTTATCCGTAAATATAGCGCCACCATCACCATACCCCCCCAGTGGTTTTGCGGGGAAAAATGAAGTTGTTGAAATATCGCCAAAAGAGCATGCTTTTTTATCATTTATTGATGCACCAAAACTTTGTGCACCGTCCTCTATTAAAGATAAATTAAATTCAGAGGCAATAATTCTTAATTTATTGTAATCAGCAGGTAAACCAAATAAGTCAACGGGGATAATAGCCTTGGGATTCAAGCGATTCTCATTAATAGTCTTTTGGATTTCTATTCTTAACTTATTTGGCGAAATATTATAAGTTCTTTCATCAATATCTACAAAGACTGGAGTTGCACCCAATAGACTGATTACTTCTGCTGTAGCAACAAATGTAAATGGAGTAGTAAATATTGCATCTCCAGGGCCAATATCATATGCCATTAATGCCATTAATAATGCATCCGTTCCAGATGAACAAGATATGCAATAGTTAACACCAACATATTTAGATAGCTTATTTTCAAGTTCAATTACTTCAGGACCCATGATGTATTGACCATGTTCCAATACCCCTTCAATGGACTTTAGAATATCTTCCTTAATAATACTATACTGAGATTTTAAATCAATGAACTGCATCTTGCCCTATTCGTGAATAAATATTCCACATTGAATCCATAATTGTATTTAATTGAGAGTATTTAGGAGTCCAGCTTAATACTTTATACGCTTCTGCTGAATCTGCAATTAATGATTCAGGGTCTCCCAACCTCCTATGTGTAATTTTGTAGTTAACTTTTCTTTTTGATGAAGATTCTGCTTCCTTAATAGATTCTAAAACTGAAAATCCATTTTCAGATCCTAGATTTAAACAGATATTTTTTTCATGCTTCAATAAATAATTCATAGCGCTTAAATGAGCTTGAGACAAATCATTTACATGGATATAATCTCTAATACAGGTTCCATCAGTAGTATTATAATCATCACCAAATACCTGCATATCGTCCCTTATTTTAGCAAGGCATTCCATAATTATAGGAAATAAATTTTGTGGATCTCTTTCTGGTAATGATATTCGCCCATTTATATCGTATCCTACAGCATTAAAATATCGTAGAGAAGCATATTTTATCCCATGAATCTTTGAATACCATTGAAGCATTTCTTCAATTTTTAATTTTGTAAATCCATAATAATTTTCGGGATTTGTAGGATGTTTTTCATCAATAGGTAAATATTGAGGATTTCCATACACTGCAGCTGTGGATGAAAATATAATGTGTTGTACCCCATGTTCAACCATTGAATTTAAAATATTTATGGTACCACTCAAATTATTTTGAGAAAATGATTTTACATTCAGCATAGACTCACCTGTGGCCTTCTTTGCAGCAAAGTGAAAAACAACATCAATTTGTTTACTAAAAATTGAGTCAAGAGAATCTTCATCTAGAACATTCCCCTGAATAAATTCAATATTGGAAGGCAAATTTTCTTTAATTCCTGATGATAAATCATCAAAAACAATTATATCATGATGTTTCTCTAGTAAATCATGTACAATATGGGCACCAATATACCCAGCCCCACCGATGACAAGACATCTCATAATTAATTATTTAATAATACAATTACGGTAGCAAATGATGCAATAATAGACGAAATATTTTTAGCAAACTCCGTCCAATTGATTGGTTCTCTAATTTCTTTTGGATATACAATTATAGTTGCACCCTCTTTAATTTTGGGGTTTGAATACCACTTTTTAATTTTAACATCACCGTTTGCATAGAAAACTACAATTCTACCACTATCTGCAAGATAGTTATATCCACCAGCACTTTCAATATAGTGACCTAGCCCCTTTCCTTTTCTATATTGAATCACTCCTGGATTATATACCTCACCTTTTACATACACTACCCCTGGATGTTCTGGAACATGCAAGCTATCTCCATCCATCACAACAATATTATAATCTTGAAGTACTACCTGACTAGAATCTCTATACATTTGAATACCATCTTCAAATGCTTTTGAAGTAAAACCTTCTGCTCTATTCAAAATATCTTGCAATGATTCACCTCTTTTAGCAATAGTGTAAACACCGGGGATTTGAACTTCTCCCGTTATGGTTACACGCTTTGCTGGTTCGTAATTTGGATTTAAGTTAATGATAAGTACATCCAAATTTTCTAAAGTAAAATTATGATTAGGGTCATTTTCTAATACATTTTCTAAATTAATAATTTTTAATTCTGGATACTCATTTTGATGAGAGCGGCGAACTATTTGTGCTTTTTTCAAATACATAGATTCTCTATACGCTGGATCTTCAATTCCCCCTGCCATTTCTAACAAATCTAATACATTTAATTCAGCCGTATATGGATATTCTCCAGGAAATTGAACTTGACCATAAATTGCTACATTTTGTGAGGTACTCGGTTCTGGAATTGAAATAAGTAAATCCCCATTTTTTATTAATTCAACATCCCAATTACTTGTATCTACATAGACCGATTTGTCTTCCAAACTCCTTCGATTTACACCTACTTTTCCAGATGCATCCGAATGGAGGCCTCCAGCTCGATTTATTAATGAATATACTGTTTCATTCTCCCGAGATTCAAATAAACCTTCATTATTGAAAGAACCTCTCAACTCAATTGTAGAATATCTTGGGGAAATATAAATTTTATCACCATCTTTAAGTTGTACATCATCTGCAAAATTTTGACCTGAAAACAATTGATATAAATCCACCGATTTAAACAATTCTTTTCCTCTATAAATTTGAATATTTCTTAACGTCCCCGCCTCTTTAATTCCCCCAACTTGGAAGAGTGCAGTAGTTATTGTTGAAAATGGGTGAATTTTGTGTAATCCAGGTTGATATAATTCACCAACAAATGTAACATTTAATGACTTTAAGTCTCCTAATGATACATCCAATAAACTTGATGGACTATCACCTAAAAGTGTTGAATAGATCCTTCCTAATCGTTTTTTCAGTACCTCATAAGCATTTTCAATTGAAAGGCCATTAATTGATACTAATCCAATTTTATCAATGAATATTTTTCCATATTTATCAATGAGATGCTTTGAATTTAGTTGAGTATCTCCCCAAATATTTATAATCAATTCATCCCCAGGACCAAGGATATAGTCTGCTGAAGGTGGTAGGTTATCCCAAATATTTATTTCTTGGCGTTTTGTAAAAAAACTGTAGCCAAAATATTGAGATACAGTATCAACATCAAGTTGATTTAAATATACTCCAGAATATAAAGTATCACTTTCAGGAGAACTATGATAGGTTTTGCTGTTACTCTCTTTGGAATTTATTAACTCTTGAATTTTACTTAATTTGGCAGCAGAGGTAGGAACTTCAATTGAATGTAGATGAGATATAATTACGAATAGACAGATTAAATACGTTTTAATTCTCATATTGTGGTCTCCATTTTTTAAGAGTTGCTAATAAGCCTATTCTTATTTGTGGCGGCGCAGGGACTCGAACCCCGGACACTCGGATTATGATTCCGATGCTCTAACCAACTGAGCTACGCCGCCATCGAGGGCGGAAATTTATGACCACCCTCTAATTCACACCAACTTTAATTTGCGCGTTTTTCCAGTAAATTGTATACCAATCTTACTGCCACTCCAGTTGATCCAATTTTAGGTTGATATGCAGGTTTCTTCGGCCCCCAAGCAGTACCTGCTATATCAAAGTGTACCCATGGGGTATCTCCAACAAATTCCTTTAAAAAGGAACCTGCAGTAATTGTTCCTGCTAAACGGCCATTACCAACATTTTTTATATCTGCAAATTGAGACTTAATATCTTCAGTATATTCATCCCAAAGTGGTAATTCCCAAACTCGTTCACCAGTATCAACACTAGATGCCTTTACCTCATCCATTAAATCATCATTATTTCCCATAAGGCCAGTAGCTTTGTCACCCAATGCAACCAATACTGCACCAGTAAGCGTAGCAAAATCTAACATAGCAACTGGAGAAAATTTATCATTTACATAAGATAATACATCTGCCAACACTAATCGACCCTCAGCATCGGTATTAATAACTTCAATAGTTTTGCCATTGTATGCAGTTACTATATCTCCAGGTCTCTGAGCATCACCATCGGGCATATTTTCAGTAGAACCAATTGCAAATACAATATTGATGTTGGGCTTGAGTGCTGCAACTGCCTTTAATACACCCATTACAACTGCACTGCCACACATATCGTATTTCATTTCTTCCATACGCGCAGATGGTTTTATTGAAATACCCCCTGTATCAAAGGTTAGTCCTTTGCCCACTAATGCAAATGGATTATCCCCTTCTTTTCCACCATTATACTCAATAATGATTAATTTTGCAGGTGTTGAGGCACCTTGAGCCACTCCATAGAATGATCCAAAACCTAATTCTTGAAATTCACTCACATCAATAATTGTAGATTTCATTCCTGCAGAATTAGCAATTTCAACAGCATCTTCAGCAATTTTAGTTGGGGTAAGCGTATTTGCAGGATGATTTCCTAAATCACGTGCATAAGCAACTCCATTTCCAATAATTTCGCCTTTTGAAACTGCATTGGCATCTACATCACCATAAATAACTACATTTTCTAATGTATTTGGATTTTTCTTTTTAGATTTGTAGCCTAAAAACTCATAGGCACCCAATACCAATCCCTCAGCAAATGCTTGGGCATATACTTCACAATCTAACCCAAATGATGCCCCATCAACGGATAATTCTTTTAAATCATGAGAATTTGCAAAGCTTGAGATTTGTGATGCTACCGCACGAATACCATCTGAATTTAATTTGTCATCTTTACCAAGACCGTAAACAGATAATCTCTGAATATTGTCATCTCCAAATATGTGAACTGTTTTTCCTGATTTTCCGGAAAACGATGCTGTTGATACTGCTTTATTTAATTCTGCACTTACATTATCACCCCATCCAGAAAAACTATCTCCATCTTTTTGGCCAAACACCAACAGTTGGGTACTTACATTTGAATCTTTTTGATCTTGCACTTGAATTGATTTTATAGAAACCATTTTTGCTCCAATTATTTGCGTAAATTAATTTTTAAACGTTGTAAAATAGGGCAGAAATTTATCCAACAATTCTATACTCAAACAAGATTAACCACATGGAGAATGAAATGAAATTTGAAGGAATGCTCAAAGATGGAGCCCTTGAGGGAAAGACAATATTAATTACGGGAGGCGGAACAGGGCTCGGTAAATCCATTGGTAAATACTGTGTTGAATTGGGTGCAAATTTAATTATTACCAGCCGCCGACAAGAAGTATTGGATGAAACTGCACAAGAATTTTCTAATTTAGGTCCTGGCGAAATTCTCCCAATTTCATCTGATGTAAGAAATGTAGATGATGTGGAAATGGTTATTAAAACATCATTAGATAAATTTGGTAAAATTGATTCTCTTTTAAACAATGCCGCAGGAAACTTTATTTCTCCAACGGAACGATTATCACCAAAGGGATTTGATGTAGTTGTTGATATTGTGTTAAAAGGGACATATAACTACTCCCTCATTTTAGGTAAGCATTGGATTAAAGAAAAACAGACTGCATCAATATTAAATATCGTAACTACATATGCATGGACAGGTTCTGCATATGTTGCACCATCTGCAGCTGCGAAAGGTGGCGTATTGGCATTAACAAGGTCATTGGCAGCAGAATGGGCAAAATACAATATCCGAACAAATGCTATTGCACCAGGTCCCTTTCCAACAAAAGGAGCTTGGGATAGACTTTTTCCTAAACCGATCTCTACATTTATAAACTTTGAAAAATCACTCCCATTAAAACGATATGGTAATCATCAAGAATTAGCTAATCTTGTAGCCTATTTGCTTTCAGATTATGCGGGGTATTTTAATGGAGAAGTGGTCACCATTGACGGTGGCGAATGGATCCATAATGCAGGTGAATTTAATAAATTAGAACGAGTTCCCAATGCTCTGTGGGGAATTATTGAACGGGTTACGCGAGGGAAGAAAAAGTAATTTAATCCTCACAACTATAAATTGCACAGCTGGTGGGCGTTTCCCACAATTTTACTGAATGTAATTTTAATCCAGTTGAATACTTATCTTTAAACTTCCCATCCAATTCATTAAAAATGTATGCTGCAACATTTTCTGCAGTTGAAGTAAACGGAACAATTACAGGTTTATGACCCTCTGAATTTTCAAAAAAATCTAACAATTCTTTATCCTGCTCCCATACCATAAATGCATGGTCTAATTTTTCTTGAATAAATGAATTGGCAATATTCTTAATATCTGCAAAGTCAATTACCATACCCTCTTCTGAAGCACCAGATTCTTCTACTATATCACCTTCTACTATTATTTCTGCCTTATACCGATGTCCGTGCAAACCTTTGCATACTGATCGATGGTTCAAAACTCGATGTCCCATGTCCCATTGTATAATTTTTACAATTTTCATGATTTAGATTCCTGTAATTTTATATCAATTTTATAATTGCGTTTTTCAGCTTCTTTCTTAAAATATTCTCCACTCATTGCTTTTTCAATGGGAATTGCACCTGCATCGAGTTCATTATTGGCAATTCTAATGGCCATCATTGATGCATGCCATCCTGTCCATTTTTCCATGGCATGAAAACCTGTTTCTTCATCAAAATATTCAATTGATTCTACAATTGCGGACATTGCTTTTCCATCCTTAAAGCCAACCGCTTTTGTTCTCATGATACACAAATCTTCATTGGGATTTGCATTTAACTTTGGTTCAAGCAAATGATGGTAGAACTCTCTGGGAATAATTTCACTACCATTAAAACGCTTTGGTTTTAAATCAAACAACCCCAATTGACGATATGCAATCATTTGGTTCCAATGGCCAAAATACCGAAGGGTTTTGTTTTCTAGGGTTTTTAGTTTTCCTTCATAGGTCCAGGGCATGGTAGATAATCCCCCAGAAGTTACGGCAGCTTCCAATTCACCAATATTATGTTGAAACTCTAGTGTTTCAACATCCTCAAAGCAGGGAACTTCTGTAACTTTACCATTACGTATAAAAAAGGCATCACCATCATATTCATTAGTAAGTCCATTAATATTAAAAAAAGACGCATAATTCCACGGTTCTACAGGCTTAATTGGTAATCCCCCATCCCAAATATATACATGTTCAGCCTGATCTAATTGTTCCATAGCCAACAATGCCATGGTTACATTCATTCCTGGCCCCATACCACAGTCAGGAACAATGGTAATATTTTTACTTTTTGCTTCATTTGTTCGTGATAATTGAGCTTTTACAATTCCCGTATGACCACCTAAATCAACCATTGATGTAGATGATTTAATTGCATAATCTGTCACCTTTGTATTTAAATGGTATGGAACTGCACTGATTAAGATATCTACATCTTTAAGAAGTGATAACATTTCAATTTCATTATTTACATTGACTTCTTTTGCTACAATTAAATTTGAATGAAGAAGTAATTTATTTTTTTCAACAGATTCTTTTGCTTGTTGAAAATCAATATCTGCAATAATGACTTCATCAGGGTTCCCCCACCGTAATAAATCATAGGCAATTGCAGTCCCTTGTCGCCCACCGCCTAACACGCAAAATCTTGACATTATATATCCTTCTTTTAATAATTCGGTTGACTTAAATTACAGGGGTATTGAGATGATATACATGGAATTTTTAATATAAAAAATGTCTCTATATATATTTTTGATATAATCTAGTTCAGCGCTAAACTTTATGTAATTCATTGTTTTTTATACACTTATTTTAAAATTCTGTATTTGGTATAAAGTTTGAACTAAATTTTTAAACGAAAGGAAAATGATGAAAAAATTTAAATTTATAATATTAATAACCTTTGGGATTATATCCCAATTAGCTGCTTCTACATCACACCAATATGGTGGGATTTCAGTGGCAACTGCCGACAATGTAGATGCAACTATATTAAACCCAGGGGGGTTAGGTATTAATCGAGGAAATCAATCTGCATCTTTTATTCCCATAATAGGTGGAGAAATAACTTCTGCTTACACTGCAAGTCGAAGTGGAAACTTTGGATATTCTTTATACTACCAAAAAGATGACCCAATATTTAGCCCCTACTCAGGTTCAATAGGATTTGGCACATCACTATTTAGAAACTTCTATGCTGGTGCATCATGGAATAAAAATACATATTATGAAGTTGAAGGAGAAGAAAAAATTGAAAAAAGATGGACTGAAAATTCTATTAATATTGGCTCAATTTATAGACCATTTAACTTTTTCTCATTTGGGGATAATTTATCATTATCTGAAGATTTAGATAAAATTAATTGGTATCGTGCAGGAATAGCATTTAGACCATTTTTAAAGCATAGGCTTACAGTGGGTACAGATGCTATATTTTATGATTTTGATGATGACAATATGAAACAAACACTTCATCCTTTTATTTCAATTGAACCTCTTAATGGTGTAAATATTTCAGCATCATCAACTTTTGATGATAATAAACTTTCAGATGTGAATGTAAATATCGGATTTAACTTTGGCCATGGAGGTGCATATGCATCATCTTCAAATGATCTTTATGGATTTGGATTCACCAATTACTCTCAACAATCAGAAACGGTATTCCACTTTAAAAAGAAAGATTATCAACACTATGTCCGAATGAAACTTGAAGGGAAGTTTATTGAAGAAAAACCCAAGAAATCATTTGGATTCAATTTAAACATCTCACCATTCTCAAGGCTTCAAGAAACAGGGACACAACTTAAAGAATGGATTGATGAAATTAATGAGCTTACCGCTGATAATACCGTTCACGGACTAATTATTGACTTAGGAAGTATTAGCGCTGGTTTTGCAAAGCGAAATGCCATGAGAAAGGCACTTCAATCATTCAAAGACTCTGGAAAGAAACTTATTGTATATTCTGAATACGGAATTTCAAATATGAATTACTTCCTTATTTCTATGGCCGATGAAATTTACATGCCAGAGATGACCAGTGTTGATGTGCGAGGCTTAGCCCTAAATGTAACTTTTTTCCGTGGATTATTGGATACATTATCGATAGTACCTGAAGTTTTCAGGGTAAACTATGATGGTAAATCATATAAAACTGCAGGAGATTCATTCTTAAACCGTGAAATGTCTGATGAAATGCGAGAAAATTACACAGAGCTATTTAGTGATTTATTTGATGTATATGTAAATGGAATTTCTCAAGGTCGTCAATGGGATACAGATAAAACCCTTGAAGTTGTAAATAGTGGTCCATACATAATTACTCAAGATGCTATTAATGCTGGACTTGTTACCGGTACAATGTACCCCGATCAATTTGAAAACTATGTTAAAAAACTTAATGATGAAAAAAATACGATTACCAAATGGAGTAAAATAGACAGATCCGACGAATATACTCATGAATGGGCTCCAAAGAAAAAAGATAAAATTGCGGTGATTTATGCCGTAGGCGGTATTATGTCGGGTGAGAGTAATCCTGGACCCGCAGGTTCAACGGTTATGGGTGATAAAACTATTATGAAAGCAGTGAAATCTGCACGAGAAAACAAAGATGTGAAAGCCGTTGTATTACGAATTGATAGTGGAGGTGGTTCTGCCCTAGCATCTGACCATATGTGGAGAGAAATATATAAAACCACTACTGAAGATACCTCAAATGTAAAGCCATTTATTGCATCAATGTCTGATGTGGCTGCATCAGGTGGATATTACATCGCCTGTGAAGCAGACTCTATTCTTGCCGATGAAGCAACAATAACAGGATCAATTGGAGTTATTGGACTTCGATTAAACTTTTCTCAATTGTTAAAACGAATAGGTATTAATCAAGAAGGAATGAAGTTTGCTGATAATGCTGACTTTGGAACAAGTTCAAGATTGGTGACTGAAGAAGAAAGAAGTCGAATTCAAGCTTCAATCAATGATACCTATGTTCGCTTTAAAGATCGTGTTATTGAAGGTCGTGAAAATATCGCCGAAGGTACAGATTTAGACCCTGTTGCTTTAGGGCGTGTTTTTACAGGTGAACGCTCAACACAACTGGATTTAGCCCTAGTCGATAAAGTGGGTGGTTTACATGACGCCATTGAAGTGGCTAAAAATGCCGCCAATTTATCAGATGATGTTGAGATAGTAGAATATCCACAACATGAGGACTCTTTAAAGGAACTTAAAGCTCAGTTTGAAATGAGCAATTCTGTTAACTTTGGAGATTTCCTACCAACATCCTTAAAAGATGAATGGGAATATCTAAAATCCATAGAAGGCTTAATGGATGAAAATTCCATCCTCATATTGCCATATAAAATAGACGTAGAATAAGTGAACACCGTCACTTGCAAAATATAGTTTTATGTGCTAATTTCCGTTATGAAAAAACTATATTTATTGCTGTTTACTTTACTTTCTCTATCTTTTCCCCAAGATAGAAGCCTAATATTTAATGCGGGCCCTCCTGATACTCAGGAGGGCTACCTCTTATCTTCTTCCAGCCAAATTGGTACCACCATGGCTGATCGATTCTATGTGTCTAGCGATTATGTTCTAGAAGCTTTTGCAGTATATCTAAAATTGGTTGAATCTGATTCTGGGAGTGTTACCGTAAAAATTCATGAAGATTCAAATAATGCCCCAGGTGACCTTGTATATTCATGGAATATAGAACTTGATCCCACCGATTTAATTTTAGACGACTATCTTGTGGTCACTGTGGGTGAATGCCATACCATGTATGCTCAACAGAATTATTGGTTATCGGTTTCCGTAAATGAACCAGATACACAAGTATTATGGGGCTACTCCCCCTCACAATTTTACTATACAACCTCATCACAAGATGGTGGTAGCCATTGGACAACACCAGTTCAAGGTTATGCGGGAGCAGCACGTATCTGGGCAGAACAAATTTTTTATCCAGGTGAAATTGATGAACCTGCTGAATTGGGAGATGTAAATTTAGATGCAGTTGTAAATGTTCTTGATGTTGTACAAATGGTCAATTTTATATTGGGCAATTTACAATTAAACGATGAACAACAAGTTCAAGCAGATTTTAATGAAGATGAAACTATAAATGTGTTAGATGTAGTTCAAACCGTTAATTATATCTTGGCAGGTGGCATTCAATATATGCCCAAATTTTTAGCTGAAGATATAAATCCCAATTCGGAACATTATGGTGAATATATAGGGCCCGATACGTTCACAGGAGATATCTCCTGTTACTATTTCGGGAAAGCTGGCTGAACCATGTGTAAGCACCGGTTCGGTGTTCTTAATGACTTACATAATGAGCTAATTGCTGAAGGTATCACTGATATAAAAATGATGGGTATAAATGGATTTCAATACATAGATGACTCCTATAGTTGTATGATTTGTGATAATCCAGAACTGTGCTCAAATTGTGATTCAACCCGTCATATCCCATGGGCACAAGACTATGATGATGGAATTAATTGCCAAAATGAAAATGATGGCCTATGTTTTGCCAATGATGAAACCGGTGATGTTTGGGATATGTGGGATATTACCCTTCGTGATTTTGTTATTTTAGATAGAGATGGACGCTACATCACACGAATAAATTTAACATATACAAACCCCGACCCCAACTCTACCTGTGGTCAAAATTACGATACTATTAAAAATTTACTTATCTCAATTCGTAATCAATTTTAAATACGACCTATTGTATCCTATTTATTTAAATGTGTAAATTTTCTCGCTGAATTTTTACCAATTCAGTTCATTTCATAATCAAAATTTTTGGAGAAAATATGTTAGTTACTAAACCTGCACCTAATTTTAAACAAATTGCAATTATGCCAGATAATAGTTTTAAAGAAATTTGTCTATCTGACTATAAAGGCAAAAAAGTAGTATTATTCTTTTACCCATTAGATTTTACCTTTGTATGCCCTACAGAATTAATTGCCTTTGATAAAAGATTATCTGAATTCGATAGCCGAAACACAGTAGTCATTGGCTGTTCTATTGATTCAAAGTGGTCACATTATGCGTGGAAAAATACTCCCGTTGAAAAAGGTGGAATTGGCAATGTACAATATCCTATTATTGCAGATATTGATAAATCAATTGCACGCACCTATGAAGTTTTAATTGGTGCAAAAAACGTTACTGTATTTGACGATGAATCAGAATCAAATACATCTGTGGGTGGAAGTATTGCATTGAGAGGATCATTCCTTATTGATGAAGAGGGTATTGTTCGTCATTCAGTTATTAATGATTTACCTTTGGGTCGAAATATTGATGAAATGCTCAGAATGATTGATGCCTTAACCCATAATCAGCAACATGGTGAAGTATGCCCTGCTGGTTGGCAAAATGGAGAAGATGCCATGGCTGAATCTCCTGCAGGTGTATCATCATATCTTACTGAAAAAGTAGATACACTATAATTCATTTTTTATGAATATACGTATAAAGGGGAGTATTCTTTACTCCCCTTTATTTTTTATTTTGTAGGGCTACAAAATAGACCTAAATTTTCCCGCTCTAAAAACTATCAATATGATTAGTTTTAAAGTTTAAGACGTTTTCGGAGGGGTGGACAACGGCTGTCAAGCGGTCTTGAAAACCGTCGCCCCACTGGGGTTGCAGGTTCGAATCCTGTCCCCTCCGCATTGGAGAGTTGGCAGAGTGGTAATGCAGCGGATTGCTAATCCGTCATCGGGTCATACCGATGCATGAGTTCAAATCTCATACTCTCCGCCAAGAAAACCCCTTTTACCGAGGGGTTTTTATTTTAAAAAGCCTGTATAAAATTTTATTATCCTGTTCATATCCGTTCATATCTGCTCAGTTTTTTAAGGCTAAATTAAGGCTTTAGCCTTAAAATAAGTCTTTTTTAAGGCTACGAAAAGCCCCCGCTAAATAGAAGTAAAACGAGGGCTTTAGGGGTACGGATGTCAACAAGTCGGGGTTAAGTTTTTAAATCTTTCATTGCATTTCCGAGCTTGTTAAGTTTGGCAGAAAAAGCCATGCCCATCCACAATCCACAGAATCCCAATAGTTGCTTATATACCTCATAGTCGATATACCCCATTACGTACGCAACCGATAACGCTAACGCAAAGCCTAGCCCCATTTCTCTTTTTCGTGAGCTTTCTCCTACAAATAATCCTGTTAAATTACTAATCAACTTCATTTACTCTCCTTTATATGAATTTTGTCGCCCTCTGGCATTTTCTTTTCTATCGTTAAATCTTTGAGTTTCACGTTTGGCGCTCTCATTTTACATCTGGAATCTCGCATGAAAAATATTGTTGAGAATATACCCTTACGGGTTACTCTGGCAGGTCGTCCCGATATGAATACTTCATCATCAACATTAAGCTCGTTTCCAATAAACATCATGAGCCCACTTATTCCCCCTGAGATTGCATCCCTGAATAAGGTGATGACTATTAAGCCCCATATATACCAAATCTTCTCATTGATTAATTCCTTGAGTTCATTCACGGTCTAACCTTTATATTCATATCATTTGCAATCGCTTTGATTAAATCATAAGTTTTTTCGTGAGAAGTCCGTAGAGCCTTAATTTCATGCTCTATGGTGTTTGCCTGTAATTCTAATGTTTTGATTCGCTCTCTATTTTCAACGATGCTTACCTCATTGTCCATCGTTTCCTCTGAGAGGTCTGCAATATCACGCTGATACCACCCTGCTTGAAGAATTAGTCCACCTACCAATACACTGATGGTTATTATATTAGATACACTCCATTCTTTTTTCAGGGTCATGCTCTCTCCATTAAATCGATAGTTCGCTTAAACCATCCATAATAAAATTGATTTTGTTTCTTGTCGTTAAACACAATGGATGCATATTTCATGATTCTGTATGCACATATTCTATCCAACTCTACATTCTTAATTGCTTTCCGTGTAATTGGTCCCAACCCACCATCTACTTTAATTTGGGTTTTGTTTTTACTGTTGGAGGATTTTTGCAGAACCTTTACAGCACCACTGATACCATGATTTATACACATATCGAAATATATGAATCGAAGATGTTTTGGAACGCTTTCTACCCTACCTTTGTCCCAATATTCTTCTTTCATGATTTTTTTTGCCAACCCGTCACTCAGAAGCTGAACATCTTTTTTATCTACATCGCCATCAGTATCTAAATCGTATTCTAGCATCCTGAGTGTACCAATAGTAATTCCATGCTTAGTCGCACCACCCCTGTCCGAGCTATTGTCTACATAGCCACCTTCATACCCCATGACATGATCAATGATTCCATCGAATGTGGTTAAGTTTCTCATTGGCCTATCGCCGTAACTACTGGAGCTGTAACCATATAATCATTTATACCATCACCGCCAACTGAAATCACTATATTGAGATATAGGTTTAAAGGAATGTTTACCTCATTTAAGTCAACGGTAATTATTGGTCTTGGGTTAACAATTAACTCACTACCCGACACAATGATTGTGATAATATTATCTATCTCACATATTTCAGGAAATACAATAAGAAAGTTTTTGCAACTGAAAAAATACACAAACAGATAGAAAAAGTTCAGTCTCAAATTTCAGACTCACTGGGTATGATAAAATCAGTAAATAGTTATTTTGAAACAACAGTTGATGATTGGCTTGCTCAATTCAAGGAATTGGAGGTTTCGTTTGGGAGACCCCCTAAATTATCTGATGTTGATTGGCGTATTCTTCAACTAGCAATCGCAAACTCAAATGACCTGAAGAATCTTGAAATGTTAAAAAACATTGAGAAAAAGAGACTTTTTGATGAAGGTAAATTCGACCATGCATATAAATCAAATGTAGATTCAAGCAAATACAGGCTTCAAGCAATGAAAAAATCGAGTGTGGTTGAGAAGGTTCAAATTTCAGCTGGCCATGACTCTTGTACTTCCTGCAAAAAATTAGATGGGAAAACTATAAGTTTAGAAAATGCATTAAAATCAATGCCAATCCCAGTAAAAAACTGTACTAATGAATATTTTGGATGCAGGTGTATATATGTTTCTGGGGATGAGTATTAGAAATTTTTCTACAATAAACAAACCAAAAGGATTTCTTATATGAAAGCAATACCACTAATCTTATCACTATTGATACTTTCAGGGTGTAATGTTGATTTAATCGTTCCCAACAAAGAAACCCATGAAGATAATAATAGAGAGGGGAAGTGAGAGGTGATTTTAGGGGTTGGGATGGAATATAATATAGGGAAATGGAAAATCAAGAATTTTGAAAAACTCCTTTTAATAGATGTTTAGTAATAACTAAACTGTATGGCTTACTTTGAGAAAGAAATACTGTTTGTAGGTAAATCGTTTTCTGCTTATAAGATTATAAGAAACGGGAAATGCTTATTTGATGATGATTATGAAAAATTGGAAAATAATAAAAAATTTATTTCAAGCTACAGAAACTTTTTCACCCATTTAGGCCGATACTGTGATGGAGATTCGACTCCAAAAATTAAAAAAATAGAAGGAAGAAATAAGGGTGATGGTGCAATAGAATATGAATTTATTTTAAGTGACTATAGATTTTATTTATTTCACTATAACGAGGAAACAATATTTGTTTATATTGAGTTAAAAGACACTAAAAAGCAGAAACGAACTATAAAGAGACTACGAAAAATTAAAAATGATTATATTTCATTTATAGAAAGTGAGAATAAAGATGATTAAAGCACTAAAAAGAGTAATGAAAACAAAAGAGTATTGGCTTTCCAATCTCCAAATTGATTTATTTAATGTTATTTCTGATTATCTTAAAGACAATGATAAGACACAATCAGAGTTTGCTGATGATCTAAACTATACCAAGGGCTATGTTTCACAAATACTAAATGGTAACTTTAACCATAGAATAGAAAAACTGGTTGAGTTGTCTTTGGCGGTAGGCAAAGCACCCGTAATTAAATTTGAAAACCTTGACAATGCTGTCAATAGAGAGATAAAGTTTAGAGAAAGTTTACTAAAAAGCAAAAACGTAAAGGTGTCTGAATTAGACTATAAAGAAGACTCTAACCTTGATTTTGAATCTCACAAAATTTTGAGTATCAACAGCATCGATGAAATAAAAGTTGAATCCAACTCTATCTATTCTTACGTTGATTCCAACTCAAGACATTTTGTTAGTAATTAACCATGGCTAAGAATAAAAATGTGGAAGTAAATTTTAGGCTGTTTGAAATAGATAAGGTATTCTTTTATGAAAACCCAATTGATTCATCAGGTACTACGGGAAAAATTGATGTAAAAAACTTAAAGCTTAGATACTCAATCGATCTCCATTATAATAATAAAACTCATATAATTTCAATACCCTTTCAGGTTGATTTTGATATAAAAGATATTGATATATTTGGAATAAAAACTATTCATGAGTTTGAAATACAAAATCCTGAAATTTCAGCTAAAGAATCCAAAAAGGGAGTTTATGATATTCCAAATGATTTTATACGTACATTAATTGCAATAACTATTTCAACCACAAGAGGTATTTTATTTGAATCACTCTCAAATCCTGAATACAAGAAATATAAATTACCCCTATTAAATCCAACAAAAATATTGGATCAATTACAAAATTCAGGCCAATAAGCCATAGGCTTATGTTCTCTGGGGCTTTATAATAAGTAGCCCACAATGATAAATCGTTACCCCTAATTCGTCAAATTTTCACATTAAGACAAAAAATATAAAATTATTTCTCCTCGACAAATCAATTTATTTTATAAAAAGTGAAATTAATTTGTCATATTTCCAGGGCTTTTTGCATATATATAAAAAAAGAGTGTGTACTCTTTTTAATAATAACCAAATAGGAGTTAAAGATGAAAAAGTCAATAATAACAATAAGTAGCTTAGTCTTGGTATGTTTGTTTGTGGTTGTCGGATGTAATTCTGACAATACAGTTGAATCAAACCCAGAAGGGCAGTTTGTAAACCCATATAGTTTTGTAGGGGAAGAGCATAATAGGATTCTCTCTGAATACGTACAAACATATAGAGAGAATATTAGCCCATCTACATTCAGGGAACATTTCTTTGATGGAGATTTAAATAGATCAGATGATGAGTTTGAAACTATTTTTAATGATATTTTTGGAGAAGAACTAGAAAATTCAGCATCTACATCAAAAAATAAAACTCTTAGTTATGTTGCTCAAGTAGTTGAAAATGAGCTTAATGAGGTTTATACTAAAGTGATTAATAGAGATCCCGATTATGCTATTGAGCAGTTATGTGAAATAACTGTTAATCAATATTCTGAACATCATCCAAAATCTGTATCTGTGTGTAGTGCAATTGCTACATATTTCTCGAGCCGTGACTATTGGAACTCAATAGACTTGAGTGATTTAGGTTCTGGTGACAATGAGGTTATGATAGCAAACTGGGTTTTATGCGATGCATTAGGTGCAGGATATGGTGCAGGGTCATCATATTGGGAAGATCATGAGAATGGGGATGATTGGGACCATAGTGGAGCCTTAGAAAGTGGACTTGTGTGGGCCTTTCGAGGTAGTGCATTTTATTTCGCAAAAAGCCACTATTCTATGAGAAAATAAAAGGGATATATAATGAAGACTCTTAAAAAAATAACATTTACATATTTACTTGGGATTGGATTGATGCATCATATAGATTTATCATTCAAACTCATTGGAAGAGATGTAAATGTTTTTGAAAGCGATTTATTGATTTACCCTATTGTAATGGGTTTAAGTATTTTTTTTGAAGTTTTTGAGAATAAACTCTTTAAAAAAGATGCTTTAAACTCAGAGAATAAATAGGTTAATAAATAGTAAAGCCCCCTCATTACAAGGGGGCTTTCTATATACCTCGCCGTCCCATGCCAACGAAGTGGCACGAGGTAATTTTAGTTTTTCTCTTCTTTATCCATCAAAATTTTAAGAATTGGGCCAACCGCAAGTACTGCTAGGTAATATTTCATTGATCCCTTTTGTAGCTCAAAGCCATATACCTCAAACCCGTCCAACAGTGAAAGAACGACAACCACAACACCCCAACTTGAAAGAAATACTGGCAATTCTTTAATGAAATCTGTAACAGTTAATTCGCTTGGTTTTGGCTTTCTCTAGGTCGCCATCATTATAAGACTCAGTTTCTTTATTGCGTAAATTTTTTTTGACAGGCTGACTATCCCTCTCAATTAGACTACGTGGGGTAGTTTTATTTAACCCTTTTAATTTAGATAGTCTAGTTGACGATTTTTTCCGCGGAGTCACTATAATAGGATTTAATTAGACTGTTTTTTATTATGACGTCCCCATTTTTCCATGCAAGATCCCAGGGGCTATCTTTTAAGTGCGTAATATCGGACAACTCTAGAGCATCTACATCCTTCAGCCCATCCCACATAAAATTCAGGAAAGTTCTAACATCCTCATCACCAGGATCAATTTCATAGCTAGAATATTTACTCTTTATAGGATTCATCCTATAGTCTTTGAATATTCGATAGATATGTGGAACAACAGGACCATATCTCCAAGCTTCAAAATTATCATCTATTAACTTTTCACCCGTTATCCCCAAAAACACGCCATGAGAAAAATATAGTAACTTTTGGAGTTTCATCGGAGACAGCACAATTTCATCTTCAAGAGATTTACCAATAAAATAATTTGATACAGCTACTGCAGGATATGGGGCTGACATTACTTTGTACCCCCTAAATTGAACGATAATTTGATGTAAGTTACTCGCATGTGTTCTCCTTTCGGATGCAATAATTTATCATTTTTTGCAAAAATTTCCAAAAAATATCATATTTATCATACAAACAATATGTTTCCTGATAATTAAATTTGGGCCTATGGCATCCCTCACTAAACATAAAGATAAAGATGGTAACATCCATTATCGACTTCGATGGTATGATCCTCGACTTACAGGACAGCAAGGAAGATACTTGCGATGTAGCCTAAAGATGGCTGAAAGTGAAAAAGCCCGCATTGAGGAAGAAATTGAAATCCTTAAAAATATTGGCACTAAAAAGAAACATAATTATGTGCCAGACCACAGAAGACCAACAACACTCAATGAGCTATTAGACCTTGTCCTTAAATGGAAAATTCAAGATACAGGACGGGTAGGTCAAAACATCTCCCCCCTTACTGAAAAAAGGTATCGTGTTGCTGTAAAGTCATTTACAAACTACATAACAGATGATGAAATTTATTTAAATGAAATAGATTATTACTTTATCGAGAATAAGTATCTTCTTCCTCGTGCCAAAGGAGGGACATCTAAGAATACTCTGAATACTGATATTACACACATGAAAGCGTTGTTTTCTACGGCTGTCAAAATAGGACTTATTGACACAAATCCATTTGAGAAAATTCCCAAATTTATTACCGAAAAAAAAGAAGCGAGAATTATTCAGCCTGATGAATGGGACAGAATCTTCAAAGTATGTCCACAAAGATGGTATCCCTTACTTATGCTATATATGCTTACAGGTGCCAGGCGAACTGAGTTACTCAAACCAAAACTTAAATGGGAAAATATAGACTTTGAAAAAATGCTTATCACATTGCCTGAGAGAAAACGTAAAAAGAAATCTATTATACCATTGAGCCCAAAGATGGCTGAAATTCTTATGGAGCTAAAAGCAAACCCTATGCCAAAAGCAAACCATGTAGACAAAACCGATGTCATATACCCATTTCCCTTTTCACCCACATTTATTTCACGGGTGTTTAAAAACGAAATATTCAAAAAGGCATGTGTTAATGTAACATTGCACGGACTTAGGAGAAGTTTTGGATCATACTTATTAAATCTTGGTTATTCAATGTACGATGTAAGCGAAATGCTTTCCCACTCATCAATAAAAGTGACCGAAAATCACTATGCAGGGCAAATAATTGATGCAAAAAGAGACATGATTAAAAACCTCGAAAACAAGGTGTTTTTAGCTTAATAAACGTCCATTTTAAGGCTACTTACTATTTTGTCGAGGAGGGTGTATCGGATTGCTAATCCGTCATCGGGTCATACCGATGCATGAGTTCAAATCTCATACTCTCCGCCAAGAAAAATAAAAAACCCTGGATAGACCAGGGTTTTTTTAATTATGTTAATTTGTACATAATTTGGACAAAATCTAAGATGTTAATCTCATCGTCATATTTCTGTTCTCCCTAAAACTATATTTACTAAATGTATTATATCTAATATATCTAATAAACTATCATCAATTGATGAATAGACATATAGCTCAATATAATTTGGGATTTTATTGCTCAAAATTAAATTTACCAAAATGATAATGTCTGAAACATTTACAATACCATCATAGTTGCCATTTCCGATAACAGAGTAATAAAATGCACCAACATCGGAAACGGATCCATCATCATCAGTATAAATTGGATTGCCTGCATCGATACATGGACTGTTTTCAGATAACATGTAATTCTGGTTTAAATTAGGGTCTACAAACATTATCATTTCATTATTTTCAATACAATCTGTACAGTTATTATTATGCCCATTAACGCTATTTGAATCAATTAAACTATAATAAAAACTGATTTGATTAGAATTTTCAATTCTGAAATCATAAAAATTAAATTCATCTTGAATGTCATTAAGTACAATTGAATTATCCATAACTAATTCACCACTATTAACTTCTATTAAACCTGTATGGAATATTTCAAACCCTGTACATATATTATTGAAAATTGTGGAATTAATAATATCCGCACTCAGCATCCCCTGCAATGATATTAGGGAATATACACTGCTATTTTCAACCAATATTAAGTCATTGAAATTAACGGTCATATTTTCATTATTTGAATTTCCTACTACTATTTGAGAAAATGCTGTGGAAACTGTATTTTTTACGATACTTCTATCTATATTTATGTCAGAATTTGAAATACTTAAAATATATTCATTGAAACCTAATTCAATGTTTTTTATAATTGTATTTTCAATTTTAACCTGACTCGCATAAGCTACTAAAAATCCGTCATTTGAGTTTTGATATAATACCCTGTCCAATACTACATCTGAGCCATTAATGAATATTAAATTGTTTTCAACCAAACTATGATTTACACCCTCAGTAAAAATCAAATTTGTTAATTTTACTTTGGAATAATTAACATCTATAATTGAACCCGCAATAATTGATGTATAGGGAATGTGGGTAATTGCATGTTCATCTCCAGTGAAATCATTTAATAGCGTAAAACCCCCTACTTGTGTATAAAAATCAGGACAATTAATAACATTTATTAACTTTGAATCTGTACCTTCACCATTTATTGTGGTATAGTGAGGGCCATGTGTACTTATTAAATTAATATATTTTTCATCAATTTCAATTGATTCAAAGTAAACCCCAGGAGAAACAAAAACTACATCTCCTGATTCTGAAAAATCAATTGCTTCTTGGATTGAATCAAAGTCTTGAGGTACAAAAATTTCTGCAGATTGCAAAAAATCAATGCTAAACAATACAACGATGTAGATTATACGAAACTTCACTTAAACCTTTCTAAACAATCAAAATAGGTGACTGTCTTTTTTAATCTAAGCATTATAATTCATTTTTACAATAAATTTTATATCTAGAATAAATACAATAATTACCCAAGTAAATATTAATAAAATGCGTATCCATTTTTTGTTTCAGGGTACTGTGTTTTAAAAAATAGGTACCCTGATTAAAAGTATGGGTACTGTGATTAAAAGTATGGGTACTGTGATTAAAAGTATGGGTACTGTGATTTAATAACCAGGTACCTGGTTATTAAAACATGGTTCCTATTTTTAAAATTCGGGTTCTACATTCTTTTATCTTAGTACTGTGATATTTAAACACAGTACTATGTTAATCTTACAGGGTACCTTGTTTTTTTAACATAGTACCCTGTAACAAGATATACACTATAAAAATATTATATTGAGAATCATTATTTCTCTATTGGTTATTCCGTAATGAAAAGATTTTATTCAATAAAAAACCCTGGGTAAACCAGGGTTTTTAGTTCTACATAATATAATTAAAATTCTATTGGGTTCCAGGTTTATATGCCCGACTTAAATTTTCTTTTATACTCTTTAATTCTCGCCATACGGGTTTGAGTTTTCGCTCCACAAATAATGAGGCTTGATCGGCATAATGGGTAGATTCTTCATGCTGTGTATTTGATCCATATTGATGGATAGATTCTGATGTAACATGGCCATCTTTCCCCCACTCTACTAACATAAGAAAGGCATCTCCAGCCCACCCCTTAATTTGACCATTTTCATTGGGGAGTCCATAGACGGCATGGGAAATATCAGGACCTCCCGCTAACCCTAAATTAACATCCCCTCGAATGAGTCGATTTACATTACCCCACATTACATCTACGCGACCATAATGATTATACAAGTACGAAACTGCATCTTGAAAACTTTCCATCAATGTTTCATCGCTTACATCATCAGGATGGGTCTCCATAAACCACCCAAATGAAATAATGGGTAATGTGGCATGTAAATTTTCTAAATTAGTATTCATATCCCAAGATTTTAATATTTCCACACCTTTTAATAATTTTTCATCGGTAAAGGCTTTGGACTGCTTTATAATCCGATCAACAAACAATGACATATAAGAATCATCGGCATATCTTAAATCATATTTATACGCTTCAAATTCTTCACCTGAAATCTGGTCATCACCACTAAATAACTCCATTGACCGCAATGCTCTATTAGACATTCTACTCTCAATCCCCAAGGTTTTAGAGTATTTAGTGATATCTGGGTTATCATTTCCCGTTGTGGTAATAAACGGTGTGTTATTACAATTTTGAATAAATCCAGATGTTGGATTGAATACTTGGGGTAATTCATCAAAGGATAAATATTCTGTCCATAATGTGTTGGATGTATTTCCCGGTACCACGCCAGACCAATCATAATTTTCATCACGGACAGGAAGTTTTGCACTATATACAAAGAAGATATTCCCATCCTTATCTGCATAACCAGAGTTAAACATGGGTACCGAAATCATTTCTAATGCCGATTTCCATTCATCAAAATTGTTGGCTTTGTTCATCTTATACCATTGTTCAACCATTTGAATATTATCATAATTGGCTATCCGAATGGCATAGGTTGCATGTTTGCCTTTTAATACAGGTCCATGAATAGACCATAATGCTTCTTTATAAAATGTCCAATTAAACAGTCCAAACAATCTAACTTCAATGGGTACATCTTTTACCTTAAAGCGTTTCCATTCATCATCAAATTTATATAAATACGGGTCATCAGGATGTAATTCTAATTCGTACACATCCATTAAATCGGGAGCATTAACCGTATGCCCCCAACCCAAATGGTCATTATGCCCTACCAAAACAATGGGCGACCCTGGGAATAATCCGCCAATCATATTCCATCCCTCTTGGCTATTTACATGGGCTTCATACCATGCAAATTGTCCGTCCCATGGTTGATGTGAATTAATAGCCAAACGTACCTTTTCATCAGCAGAACGTTGGGGAGCTACGGCAAATACATTAGAACCTTTAGTATATTCAGATTCTTTTACAGATTTTGCCACATCACGTAAATCATACTTTTTTGGGAAATCATGTGGAGGTCGTTCCATCATATTTTCTAATTGATTATGCACGCCAAAGAACAAGGGAGTTTTATGCACAAATCCTGCAATAATATCCTTCTCACGAACAGGATATACACCTGGCAACACCTCTTGAGGATGTTCCAACATATACTGATTTATTCCATCTGTATAACCCTTACACAATGCTTTAGTCTCTGGGGAAATTTGGCTGTCATAGTATTGATCAATTTTTGGCCAAATTTCTAGCAACTGGACCATATAATCATTGGGGGCTTGGCTTTTTCCATAAATGCTGGCCAGCTTCCCTCTGGCTGCTAACAATGCCCCTTGAATATTTTCAAAATCATCTTCTGCATGGGCATAGGCAAGTCCATAGGCAGCATCTTTGTCTGTGGTTCCAAAAATATGAGGTACACCCCATGTATCTCGATAAATGGTTACATCATATTGAGAGGGAGTATAAATATCTGGATGTACATTGGGTGATTGACCACATTGATGAAATGTGAACACTATGATGATAATGGAGAGGATATTTTTCATCATATTAAGCATATGAAATATTAAAACGGCGATACAATTTACTCAATAGCCATAAAGGACCAATGAGCAAAAACTGAACATCCTTAAAAAATGATGGCTTTTTGCCCTCTACTTTATGGCCATAAAATTGACCAATCCATGCCAATACAAATATTGTAAGTGATGATTGCCATAATGGATACGGTAATGTGGACAGCCATTTGGTGCCAACTATCAATAGAAACGCAATGGGAATCATTCCTGCAAAAAAGGGGATAGAAAGTATAAAATAATACACCGTTGCAAATGCAACCAATGCAAATCCCCAATGGTTAAGGTTATAGCTTTCTAAAAAGGGTAAATAAAAAGGAATAGTAGATAACATTGCAACCAGACTCAACATTATAAGGGGTACGCATATGGTGTGAATTTTTACATTTAATGGATGTTGGTGACTCTCACCATATTCGTTTAACCACGTTGAAACTGGTTTCATGTTTACTCCTTATGTATCATTATTCGTCTAAAATTAAGTTGACCAAATTCACAATATCAAGAACATTCAGAATTCCGTCTTGATTCATATCACCTGCTGGTACTTCAGTTGAAGATTGATTATCTAATATGGCATTTACAAGTTGAACAATATCCAATACATTGAAAATCTGATCGTTATTTAAGTCACCCAAAATTACAGATGATTCAGGTGAGTAGTAACCTGTACGTTTTGTATTACCTCGATGCATACACCAATCTGTAGATGGCGTTGTAGATTGTTTTACATCAAATATTGAAATAGCAGTATTTGTACCCATGGCAATATCAATATCTCCATCATTATCAATATCGTCGGCTAACATGGAGCCAGAAAACCCATACCCCGATTGAATAGGGAATCCACTAACCATTTCACCATTATAATGATATGCAAACACTTGGCCATTATTGTCACCCACAATTATATCATCATTGCCATCACCATCAATATCTGAGATGATGGGATCAGTAATCAAACTTATTCCAGTATTTATAGGCCAACCGTCCCGAGAATTTCCATTACTATCAAAAGCATACAATAGGCCATCTTGTGATGCTGAAATTATAGTTAATCCATTTGAATTGGTTAAAAATGCTACGGATGTGCGAATTTTATCGCCAGTGGCAATATCTACTACCACATGGCCATCCAATGTAACGCCATAAAGATGGTCATCATCAGAACCTGCAAAAACAGTAAATTCACCATTTACGTTGGCAATACTTGGTGAAGATTTAAACTTTTCTGAACCATCAAAAATAATTTCATATTCACCATTGTCATAAATGACCATGAGTACATCATCAGATTCTGTTGCTACCACAATATCTGCTTTATCATTTCCATTTACATCAGCCACAGCAGCACCACGAAGTACTTTTTCATTAATTTGTGCAGGGAATCCATCCACTAAACTACCATCATGATTTACCGCAAATACATCACCAGATGCAGTATAGCCAGCCACAATAACTTCATTGAGACCATCACCATCTACGTCACCCAAAGCAGGTGTACCCATGAGATATTGACCTGCATCAAAATCCATTTCAATATTACCATATACATCTAAAGCATACACATGCTTGTTCTTGCAACTCACTACTATCTCCACATCACCATCACCATCAATATCATCTGCAGCTAAAGAACCCCAAATTTGCTTACTACTGGTTCCTTCCAGCTCAACAGGAAAGCCTGTAAGCGGATTACCATTAATATCAATACCATGAACAAAACCACCATAATCACCAAAGAATAATTCTTTCACACCATCATCATTTATATCCAAAGCCAATGGAGATGATTCTACAGTTTGATCAATAAAATACGGAAATCCAGCTTGATGTAAAGTAACTTCAACATCAACGGTGTACGTTTCAGCAAATGTATCATTCCCTGCACTTTCGGCAACTACAGAAATAGTGAGCTGATGCAGTCCTAATGTTGCATCATTACTGATCTGGATGCTAAAAGGATTGTTTGTAAGTTCAGTTTGGTTTCCAGACGCCAAATAGTTTACATGAATAAATTCATTTAGTACAGTCAAATCTTCTGATTGTGATTCTAAAATTAAATCTATACCTGTGGCATCTAACCATGGTTGCATATTTTCGATTTCAAATACTAAATCAACCGTTTCACCCGGATTTACCACTGCATCACCATCACCCACTGTTTCAAATACAGAATAGCCATTCATTACTACATTTGGACCATTTAAACTTTGGGGTTGAATTTGAATAACAGCTGCTTGATCAGAATCAAATCCACCCAATGTACTGAGAGGGAAATATCCATTATTATATCCACCCCATCCCCAATTACAGTGGAATTCTTCACCTTGATATCCATCTACATTCCAAGCATGGCCACCATCATTACTGTATCCTCTATAAATCATCGGACGATTATTATCCAACTCTTCTTGAAGAATTTCTCTATAATCAGATGTACTGTATTGATAAGGGTAAACATAATCCATGTCATTACGGAATAAGAAATTATTTTTTAAAGCATAGTATGCGGAGGGATTTCCACCCACAACCCATGCACCAGAACCGTCGGCACCATAGCCCATTTCAACAGCTACCCCTGCATGATATAATAATTTTTGGGTGGCTTCTGTACCCACGTGATTAGGCATATTATCATAATCATAGAATGTATTAAAATTCGCGGACAAGCTACCATAATCCCAATGGTAGTAGGAGTTTGAGCCTGAACCGTATTCGGGGTATTTCCAATAATGCATAATTTGCCCCATAGATACAGCCACACATCCCACCAATGCATGACCATCAGGACCTGCACCATCTGTAGGACACATGGTATTCCAAGTCGTTCCTTGATCAAATCTAGATAATAATAGAGGTGCAACTGAACGAGTTCTACTACGTTCAATAGTTGATGATTTATATTTTGTCCACTTATCTTGGATTTCACGGGTTTGAGGCATATCATTTTCGACAAAATCCTTGATAGATGTTTTGAATTTTCCCATGAAATATTGGATATTTGTAGGTTGCCCTGTTGTGGAAAATTCATTTTCAAAACTATATCCTAAAATAGGTACCGCTCTATCATCACCTGCCACAATGATAAACCCTGATGGCAGTAAATGGAAAATATGATATAGTTCAGTATCACCATCATTAATGGTTTCAATTTCAGAATATGTAAAATTTGTGAAATTGCTACGTTCAATAAATAAGTTACGTGCCACAAGTTCTGCATCAGTTTGACTTACTGGTGCTGCAAAAATACTTGATATAAATAAAATTAGTGTAAACATGCGATTCCGCATAAAATCTCCAAATGTTAAAAAATAACCCGATAAAATATAGATATTTCTCGATGATGGGCGTAAATGATTTTTGTATCAGGATGTTTCTAAAATCACCCCAAATGTTACTGTTCGTTAAATTCTGGACAAATTAAGTCTTTATACTCACAATAATTGCAGTGAAATCCTGATTTTGCATCGAATTTTTTTTCATAGATATTATCGGCAATGGCCTCTATTTCTTCTTTCTTTTCCACCAGTTCATCTAACTCAAAACGGATTGAAGATTCAATCTCTTCTTGCCGAAGTAAAAGAAGGGCTACTTTCTCGGGGATTTGTTTCTTTGGCTCACCGGATTCATTTTTTACCCCATAATGTAGAGAAAATAGTGCATATATGGCTAATTGCATATCTTTCTTTAATTCTCTCTCTGTAGGCAATTTGCTTGATTTAGAGGTTTTATAGTCATAAATCTCTACCCCACCATCTTCATTTATATCAATTCTATCACAACGCCCTTTGAGTGTACAATTGTTTAAATCAAAACTAAATGATTCCTCAATAAACTGTGGATGATGCGGATGGAGACAAAAATAATCGAAATAGTTTTCCAGCATTGCCAGTGCATCAGCCTTATATTGAGATTCTTCCTGCTTATACTCAAATCCTTCATTGGACCAAAACTTATCTAATAAAGATAATAACTCATCTTTTGTTGAAAGCTTATTTCGATGAAAATGTTCTAGTACATCATGGACAACTTTCCCCAATTGAAAATACGGTTTTTTAGATAATACTGGAATTTTATCTACTTCCTTAAAGCGATATTGGAGTGGACATTTAATATAGGAGTTTATAGATGTTGCAGATAATGTTAATGGTGATGAAACCTCTATATCATTCCCATGTGGGGATAACTCTGCCAATATATTTTGTTCATAGATATTGCATTCCCATTGAGGAGCTTTATTATTTTTTATATCCGTAATACATTTTATAGCATGGAGTAATTGATTAGTGTCATCCCATTTTTCAAATGTCATACTATCCATCAACTTCTGTTGATATGTGGCTAACAATCCATCAATTTTTTCTGTGGGGGTAGCTTCATTCATTATTTTTTCCCTTTCTATAAATGGAGAGGCAAGGTCTTTGGTAAACTGAGATTGCCGTTTTTCTGGACCCAGTAAGGTGAGCGATTCTTCTGCTCGAGTAATCCCCACATAAAATATTCGCCGTTCTTCTTCGTAATGTAATTCTTTTGTACTCCGATTATCCACATCCCAGTGACGCCAATGTACTGGTAAATATTGTATATATTCTGTGTTTTTAAAATTAGGAGGAAAACTATTGGTTGCCATAAATGGAATTATCACATGTGGAAATTCTTTTCCTTTTGATTGATGCACCGTCATAATTTGTACACCATCAATCTTTTTTACCCAAACGGGATCAATAAATATATCGTTTACTTCCCAAGAAACATGTAAATAACGCACAAATTGTTGTAAATCTGATGCAGGATAAGCATGAATATATTTTTGGATAAATTCCATAAACTGATTCAAAATTTGGATATTAATTACATCCTCACTGGTATTGCATTGAATATGTCTCTGATATATTCCTACCCATTTAATGAGTGTCTCTGTTATTTGAATTAAGTTTTTATCGTCAATTGTTGAATCAATGTTTTCAATTTTTCCCAACCATTCACAAATATCTTTCTCATTCCCTATCCCTTTAATCAATTCTGAAAGTGAAGTGCAGTTCCTTGCAGATAAAATGGGAATAATTTTTGAAGATCTATCATCACTATACTTATTTTTTATTAATCTATAAACAGCCTGTTTCCAATGTCCTGTTTTGCCCAAAATTTGAAAGGTACACAGAATATCTTTTACAAGTTTATTATCAAATAATCGTTCTGCATAATATTGATTTTTAATTCCATTTGATGTTAAATAATTTGATACCGTATTACATATTGAATGGGTACGTGATAAAATTGCAATTTGATGATGTTGTACACCATTTGAAATATGTTTATCTATTTCAGTTTTAATTTGTAGGAGTTGTTGTTCTTTTGTTCCTTCATATAATTTGGGAATTATTGGCGATGATTTAGTTGAATGAAGTACTCCTTTTTCTACTCGATGGGGGTTTAAAGATATGACCTCATTTGCCAACTCCAATATAGGTATGGTTGATCGATAGTTCTCCATCAATGGGATTTCAGCATAATTGGGATGAGCTTCATAGGTAGCTTTGAAACCACTTACATTTTGAATATTAGCCCCACGGAACGAGTAAATACATTGATCATCATCCCCCACAACCGTAATATTATTTTCGGGTTCTGCCATTACCTTAATTGCTTCACTCAATGCATGATTATTATCTTGAAATTCATCTACAATTATATGAGTAAAACGCCTCTGCAATTCATTTTGTACATTTTTTGATTCTGAAAGTAATTTCCATAAGTTTGAAATCATATCACCATAATCAATGCGATTTTCTTCCTTTTTCCACTGCTGATATAATGGGAAAATATTGATGGCATCCATCAATTGGAATTGGTGTTCTAATGCTTTAGAATCTAAATTTTCATTTTCAATAGTTTTATTACATTCATCAAATAATGCTTTACGTTTTTTTGCAGTAAATAATTCCTCTCGAAATTGGTCAAATAATGATTTTAGTAATTTAATCGCTTGTATTGGATTACGCCTATACAACTCACTATGGATATAGTCCAATTCATTAAATTTTTCTCGAAGCAAAAAGTTAATTTCAGAATCATTCATGAGTTTTGGATTATAAAGTAAATCCAATTCCGATTTAAACTCTTCAATAATAGATTGAGCAAATGAATGGAATGTAGATGCATGAATCTCAGCCCCTATTGGACCGATTTCATTGACTAATTTTTCCTTGAGATGTTCTGCTGCTTTTACAGAAAATGTGAGTGCTAAAATCGATGCGGGCTGAACATGTTGTTTTTCAATTAAAAAAACCATTCGCTCTACAATTGTGGTGGTCTTACCCGTTCCTGCACCTGCTAAAATGAGTAATGGTCCCTGTGGATGTGTTTTTGCTTTTAGCTGTTGCGTATTTAGCTGCATATAAAATTGGAATATGAGTTATTTGGCATCTTCATTGATAAAAAATTACTACAAAAATATTGGCTATAAAACAAAAAAGCCCAGATAAATCTGGGCTTTTTTTCTTGAAAGAGTATTGGATTTATTTTACCAACATAAGTTTTTGAGATAATATTTTTTGTGAGTTTCCTTTTGTTAATTTAACAAAATATATTCCACTAGAAAAATTTTGTGCATCCCAAACTATTGAATATCTCCCAATATTTTTAAATTCATTCATTAAATCATCAACTAATCGCCCATTGATATCATAAATTGAAATATTAATCAGAGAGCTTTCACTCACGTTATATTCAATTTTAGTTGCAGGATTAAATGGATTGGGGTATGCACTTAATACTTCGAACTCAGAAATTATATTTGTAGAAACTTTATCATACGAGTTTACAGCTTCTACTACATCAAGAGTGAAGGTTGAATTATTAATTTCAAATAATAATTCACTTTGAGGTTCAATGATTAATATTGCAGTCTTATTTTCATGAGTTCTCATTTCAGCAATATATGACTTTTCATCCAGAAAAATCTCTGCAATTGGGTTATGTGAAATTTCAATATATACTCCACCTACATATCCATTTGAAGCCATCCTTAATTGATTATTTTCAATAAATAGATTTACTTCTGTTGCATTATCCGCACGCATCACATTAGGATTTAATATATTGTGTATTATGTTCACGATATCACTAATATTTACTTCCCCATCTCCTGTTACATCACCACATTCAACATCGAGATCACTTTCATCTATCGAACCATCGAATCCATCTAAAATATAGTCCACTATCATTACAATATCAATTACATCCACTTGTCCATCATTTGAAACATCCCCTGGACTACATTCTTGTTCATCTGTATCAAATATTACCGTTCTAATAGGTCTTACATTTAATTCTTGATATTTATATCCAGTACCATCTGAATAACCATAATAACCAAAACCAACAATATATGCTTCGTTGTAGCTATGTTCAGTAGAAGTCCAATACCAATCATCTGAGAAACCTCCTATATTGTTAGCACCTTGCCCAATCACTGAGTACATTGCAAATAATTCATCTTTTGATGGTAAATACCAATCATTAAATTCACCTAAACTATCAGATACAAAAGATAAGGTTGCACTTGCTGCACTTGTGGCATCTGAACACCCTTCGGCAATATCCAGTGTATTTTGGTAACCGGTTCCGATTGCAACTCCATCGCCACCTGAAATCAAAGTGCCATAGCATCCCCACTCTGTGTATGGAGATAAGTCGTTATATGCTGCAACTAAACCCGTACCGTCATCATTTATATGGAATAAATAACCTCCACCTAATTCATCACCTAATTCATAGTTTGTTTCAATTGGCTCTACACCTGACACATCATCATCGTATACACATCTAATAGATTGACCATTTTTCTTGTTTGTGGTTCCTCTTTCAATTCCTGTTTGGTTATATGTTAACCCTCTCTTTAAACCGTCATAAATATTTGCATCAACTGTTGTCCAAAAGAACGTACTTTGTCCATCATAGTAAAAGTTTCCTCCATCATTATAACTCCTATAACCTGTTGCAGAGGCGTTGAATCCACTAGATCCAAAATCAATATCATTCTTTAGAACTCCTCCAGTCCATGAAGAATCTATACCTGCTAATTGACTACCTTGATTTTCACCTCTCCAACCATAGTTATTCGCATCATCTTCACTCATTCCTAATGCTAATTCTAGCTCAATAAACTCATCATCATTGGGAACATGCCATCCTTCTGGGCACACATTTCTTTCATCATTTACTACATGCCAATTATATAATGCACCATCAAATATAGCATTGAATTCATCATTTAAATAATAAGCATAAGCTCCATATGTGAGGGTTCTCCACAGGTCATTATTGGTAATATTGGGAATTTCATCACCATTATTATAATGGGTAACTTTTAAATTTTCAGCCATCCAAGTTTGATTTCCAATTTCTACGGTTTCATAAATATTTCCATCAATATCTATAACTGATGCGTAGGTGAAGATAACTGAAGTATAGATTACTGAAAGTATAATTTTTACAAATTTGTTTAAATGAGAAGGTCTGATTGAAGTCATTTTAATTCCTTAATAATTTTATTCCGTTTAACGGTGGAAATTTAGGTAAAGTTAAATAACACAAACACCCCAACAAAAATGGGATATTGATTTTATGTGACCCTAATCACATTTACAATAAATAGGGGAAAAATTTATTATTTCAGTCAGTTAAATTTTTGATATAAAATTAACTAAATTAGCACTTGACGGAACATTGAGTTTCTTTCGTAAACGTCTTCTGTATTCTTCAATAGTACTTAGTGTTAATTGCATAATGGTAGCAATTTCTTTTGATCGTAAATTGAGTTTTAATAATGCACATAACTTTAGTTCACCTGGTGTTATTTTGGGGTACTCTTTTATTAATTTATTAATAAAATCAGGATGTACTTCAGCAAACCAGCTTTCAAACTCAATCCACGCATTTTTCTTTTCTAAGTGGGTGTCAATATTTTGAATTACTTTCTGTAGACTTTGGGTAATCATGTTATTATTATTCATACAAATTTCATTTAACTTTTCCCTAAGTTTATGAATATACTCTCTCTCCTCAACCATCTGCATTGCTTTAGAAGTTAATTCTCTTTTTTTATGTTCTAATTCAGCAATATTTTTGGCTTCTTCTTGTTCTCTTAACTTTTCTTGTGCAATCATTAATTCCGAAATATCACGAATAATGGCTAATCCAAATCGATCAGCTGCAACCCATACCATATCAAGTGTAATATGGGTATCAAATGATTCACCATTTTTTCTTATATGTTTCCAATAATAATGCTGAGGTTCTTTTGTAGAAATTATAGAAAAATATATTTCACGTGCTTTTACACTAGAATCTTCACCACTTGGCTGCTTCCCTTTAAGTAAATCAAAAATCGAAAGTCCTAACAACTCATCCCTTGAATATCCAAACATAGATTCCATAGCTGTATTTAAATCAACGATTCTATCCCATCTAAAAACAACAATTGCATCATTTGATTGTGAAAATAATGATTCCCATTTATTTTTTTCTACAATTGTAATATTACTCTGTGGTGGATCAATTTGTCCAAGATTATGATTATTTAAAAATAGTTTTGTAGCACTAAAAACCTCATTAAATGGATCATCTTTAGGAATTTCTGGAATTTCAATTTCGTTATCTCTTCCCCAATAATATTTTCCTAATAAATTATGAAACTGTATAGTTCTACCTTTACCATTTTGAAAATCCCATGGGTGTTTATTTTTAATTAATTGAACTGCTTCTACTTCATTTTTTGAAATAATTGGATTTAGAACGGATGCAAGCAATGCATCACAAAGGTTTACTGTACCCGGACGTTCATAATTTATTCCAGAAAATACTACATTAATATATCCTTCAAAATTTAAACTAAGCCATAAAGAGAACTCTCTTCTAGCCTCAGATTCAAATAATTTATTTTCTGAAAAATCAAAAATAATACATTTTTGTGATGAATTTATTTTGGTAGTATTAATGCATTTTTTAATATATTGACAGATAGATGTGAGATGAACATTTTTTACATTTTTTTTGAATTTAACAATCCAGATATATCCATCCACTAGCTCACAAGCAACTTGTGAACTACTATCATCTGACTGCCATTCATTAAATGGCATATTTATAATCGACACATGTATCCTAATATATAAATTTTACTTAGGTTAATTTACGCACAAAAAAAAGCCCAGATTTGTCTGGGCTTTTTTTGTAATGCTTAAAAATTAATTATTTAATCAACATTAATTTTTGAGTAAAACTCTCTGATGGCGTATTAATGGTTACAAAATACACACCACTGGGTTCACTGGCACCATTCCATGTTATCGTATGGAATCCTTTAGCAAATTCACCATTGGCTAAACGTGCAACTTCACGACCACCAAGATCATACACAGAAATTGTCAAGTTTACATCTTCTGCCACCCCAAAATTAATATTGGTACTTGGGTTAAATGGATTTGGATATGCATCCTTTAACACTACTTCAGATGGAAATACCATATTCTCCAATGTGCCTAATGTATAAATCTCATTATTTGACCATTGTGGAATATGTCCAGAAAGCACATATTCTTCACCTGTATTTTCACGAACCACTTTAAGTGTAGGTACATTTCCAGCTTCCATATATCCAGCTGTTTCAAATTGGTTATCATAACCCATGGCTGGGATGTCTGTAAATGCACCATTCCATTGACGAGCACCCACAAGTACATTGCCATTATAAGCCATTACCCAATCACCATCTTCAATGGGTTCACCATCAAGTATAATATTCTCAACAAAATAGAACGCCTGTAGTGAAGATTGCTCATAGCCATATCCTTCAGGAGCACGTTTTATTGGCTCTTGAATTACGGGTGCTGTTCTCACCAACGCATCAGGGATATTATAACTAAATGTGGCCGCATCACTCAATTTAATCCAGTAACCTTTTTTACCTTCAAATTGAGTCAAACTACCTACCCAACCCAAAAATGGGTTTGGACTTGCAGCTACACCTTCACCTATAATACCCGTAAATAGATGCTCAACATTATCAGGTATTCCTTCAGCAATACCTACTGAACCTGACCATGGGAATGACGCTAAGTTGGCACCTGCATGTAAATCATATTCAATAGTTGGATCTAATGGGCTTGCATCTACCACACTAAGAGTTGACGCAGCATTTACTTTTACCCAATAACCAGAGGTTTCTTCCCATTCTGATAGACTACCTACCCAACCCAAAAATGGGTTTGGACTTGCAGCTACACCTTCACCTATAATACCCGTAACAATTCCATCTAATGATGTCATCATATTTCCAATAGAGCGGTCATCAGGGAGTGCATATAGACTCACAAGATTTGCACCACTATGTAGGCTGATTTCAACGGTTTCAGTGGTTGCGCATGGATCTGCACCCGTATTACCACCTGTACATTCACCACATTCATCAATTACTGCAGAACCGAAACAATCACCATTGCAGTCTAGGTCAGCATTTCCACCACCACATACACCACAATCATCTATAAAGGCTGAACCAAAACAGTCACCATTACAATC
>CAYFMU010000013.1:0-61985 GCA_964344315.1 uncultured bacterium
CTTTTGTAATTTAACAGTTGCTTAACTCATTGTAAACTTTTTTATGGGAAGTCCATTTAAACTAATGTCTTAATTCATTGAGACACTTTATTAATATTCAGTGTGACAACAATTCATTAAAACAGCTATAGGCTATGGAGAGATATATTAAAAAACCCCTCGTTACCGAGGGGAATTTATGAGTACACCCGACAGGATTCGAACCTGTAACCGCTGGAGCCGAAATCCAGTGCTCTATCCAGTTGAGCCACGGGTGCAAAAAACAGTTAAAGCAGTTTATAATTAATAGTTAATAAATAGATATGAATAGGCTACAAACTGTACTCAACGAGTGGGTAAAATTACAGGGATTTCAAATAGGGATAAAATGATTAATTCTGTGGACCAATGAATTTTTGAACTTGCTTAACTGCCACATCTAACAACCACATTATTACTGACCCAAATATGATTAAGAAAAATACATACACAGGCCATTCTCCAATGATTAATGGATTGGGAACATCTGGTTTTTCACACACAAAAAAGTAGTTCGATCCCAATATAAAATTAATAACACTAATTATTGCCATTAATATCAACGATAATAAAATGGTACGATGTAATGCATACCTCCCAATTTTTAGTTTAAAAATACAAAGCATCCATAATACGTTTATAATGATGATGGCATGGGAAATTTGACTGATATAAAAATAGTAGGGCGAATAAAAACGGGCAAACTCTGGAGTAATAATGGCTTGTAATGCTCCTCCCATTCCCCAAAAGAAACTAAATTCAAATGCCATTTGGCTCCGCGTGTATAATGCATAGGCACTGAGAAACGTAGAGAATCCGCAGAGGTGCAGTGGTAAATCTTTCACCAATAGCCAATGCCCATCCATAAAGCGATATACATCATCAAATAACTCTACGGATATAGTTAACATCACCATTAAAGTGGCAAAAAATTGCACTTGCCAAGAATTCAACCTACTTCCAACAAATAAAATAATTACCACGCTTGTAGCAATGGTCATCATGGAAGTTAAATGTTCTGTACCAAAAATTGTATAATTCATTTGATAAAACAAAGCCTTACACTTTGTAAGGCTTTGTACATTTATTTAGAAATTATAGTATTAGTCTAAAATTAAGTTTACAATTAGAACTACATCTACAATGTTTAATTCACCATCACTATTCATATCTGACAAGTAAAATTGAAGCTCGGTAGGTTCATCAAAATATAAAATAAAATTAACCAATGAAACTATATCCGCAACATTTACTTCACCATCAAGATTTACATCTCCGGATAATGACGTGGATATTACTCCACCTTCGGTAGCTACATGAAGGGCATTTCCATTTGTATCAGATGCAATTGCATCGAGGAAATGTAGGCCTATGTCCAATGTAAAAAATGCATCTGCTTCCAGTTCATAATAAATATTAGCAACATGAACGGGTTCATTTGAGCTGGGATATTCACAGCCTTCAATACTGAATAGTATGCCCATAATCACACCTTCGATATCATTAAAGTTAGCACTAAAACAATCTTCATGAGTGGATTCAAATTCTACTGCAGAAACTGCATTGGGGTCATCAGCCAAGGTGAATTGTATTCCGGCCATTGGTACTGTTGAGGTATAATATATGGGCACTACAATTAACCCATTTTGATTTTCACCTGAATTCCCTACAAAAATTACAGCATCGTAATCTGAAGGATAATCTTCATCGCAAAGCCCACCATCATTCTCATGACAAGATAAGTCACATCCCCATTCTTGGTCATCACAATCGGCAAAATCATCACCAATCCATGTTTCATCGCAACAATCGCCATCACCAGAACAATCTTCTACATAGCCATCGGCACAATCGCCATCATGTCCACCATCATCATTTGAATCATCACAGTCACCACCATCATTATCATAGCAAGATAAATCACATCCCCACTGTTGATCATCACAATCAGTGAAATCATCACCTATCCATTCTTCTGGGCAACAATCTCCATCACCAGAACAATCTTCCACTTGCCCTTCTTCACATTCTTCTCTAGTATTGTTGTTAATCAAATATGATTGCTCACGTTTTAAAATTTTAGTTTTCAGTTTCTGCTTTTCATTTATAAACCGTGATGGTTCAATTTTATTGAACAAATTATTATTTATCTTTGTGATCGCTATTTCATCAGAATCTATAGACTTTAAATGAATTATATTTTGGTGAGAAACAGACTTATTAAATACCGAAATTGACTTCTCAGTATTGGCAAATAAAAACATTGGGATTAAAATTGTAAACCATATTTTAAACGTTGATAAACGCATAAACTCCTCCTTTTTCAAGATAACTGAATAGTCTAATTTATAATATAATGTGGAATTTTACCATTATATAAGGTGTTATTAATGGTTTTCATTACTTTTAGATATTTTTTGCAAATACCTTTCTGTTTTAAATTTTGGTCTATTCATCAAAACTAATGGGAGAATTTATGAAAAATTCAAAATTATGTTGTTATTTATTGGGGCTCAGTGATTTGGTTTGCTTTGTATATGGATCCTTTTTATTGAGCCTTGCACTCTTTGGTGCATGTACAGGAACGGCATGTACTTCATGCTGTGGATGTTGTCCTCAATTGGGACTTCCCCTTATTGCATTGGGATTTGTTATTCGCTGTTGGGCAAAAAAATGCTGTAATGGTGAGGCATCCAGCTGTGGTCCAGATTCAAAAGAATCTTAATCTAAATCAAAAAGAGGGGATGTTAACATCCCCTCTTTTTGATTAATTACTACATTTTTATGACAACAAAAAAATTTAAGCATATTCCATTAGATAGAGGACACCCTATTACTGGTCATTTGCGTGAATTTCAACGTGATCGCTTTACTATGCAAATGAGATTCATGAAGGAAATGGGTGATATTTATTCGTTTTATGTAGGACGTTTTCCTGTTATTTATTTATCAAATCCAAAATATATCCGACATGTCCTTCAAGAAAATTATAAAAATTATAAGAAGAATATTTTTTATGATGAATTAAGAATCATTTTAGGTCAAGGGTTGGTTACAAGTGAAGGTGAATTTTGGAGAAAACAACGTAAAATGATTCAACCTACATTTCACCACTCACAAATTGAAAAGTTTATCACCTTGATGACAAATGCTACAGATAAAATGATTGTTCAATGGGAAAATTCTGCAAAAGCACAGCGACAAATAAATATTGATGAAGACATGAAAACCCTCACCATGGAAATTGTTGCTCAATGTTTATTCAGTCATGATACTGATGTATTTGCCCAAAATGCAACTCAATCTACAAATATAGTATTAGACTGGGCAAAACATCGACTTGAATCTCTTATAAAACTACCTCACTGGATACCTACCAAGGATAATCGTGAGTTTAAGCAAGCCTATACTGAGTTAAATGAAATTATTATGGGATTAATTCAAGAACGAAGAGCAATGAAGGAACGACCTAATGACTTGCTCACTACACTAATCGAACTCACAGATGAACAATCAAAAACTGGAATGACCGACAATCAATTATTTGATGAAATATTAACTCTCTTTATGGCAGGACATGAAACTACTGCACATACCTTAGTATGGACATGGACATTGCTATCAAAACATCCCCATATACGTAATAAATTAAACGAAGAAGTTGATGAAGTATTAAAAAAATCCTCATTATCATTTGATACGATTAATGCGCTATCATATACAAAAATGGTACTACAAGAATCAATGAGAATAATTCCAGCGGTTTGGGGCATTGGCCGTGAAGCTATTAATGATGACGAAATTGATGGATATCCAATTCCAAAAGGAGCGACTGTAGGCGTTTCAATTTATCAAATGCATCATCATCCAGCATTTTGGGAAAACCCTGAGGGATTTATTCCAGAGCGATTCCTCCCCGAAAATCTGAGTAATGTTAATAAATGGGTTTACATGCCTTTTGGAGGAGGACCGCGGATGTGCATTGGCAATGCATTTGCCATGATGGAAGCTCAAATTATTTTATCAATGCTTTCAAATAGATTTACATTAGATTTGGATCCAGGTATTCCTATCGAGTTTGATCCCGGAATTACATTACGACCAAAGCACGAGTTATTTATGGATATTAAAGCAAGATAAAATATTTTATCGTAGTTCTAATTTTTAAATGAAAAAAGTCTTATTCATTCTTATAGTTCAATTCTTATTCTCAAGTGAATATTACTATTTTCAACCAGATAATCAACGAGGTTCGGAACTTTTTTTTCATCCTGTTAATACAGTGTTGAATGGAAGTTTTGACATATTGCGAAATGGAACTTATTCTTCAAAAAACTTACTTGATGTTCCATATAAGGGTAGTTTAGAAAACATTTGGTTCAATATTACCCATCCTATTGAGAATATAGAAAAATTCGGTGTGGAAAAGTTTATCGAATTAGAAATCTTTAATCTGAGCTTTGACCCATCTAAAGGACATTTTCTTCCAAACATCGCAAATCATGTATTGGGTAATGGAATGCTTTATGTAAAAATGGCGGAATGGTATGATTATCATAACTATACTTATCCCAAACTATGGTCATTTGCCACCACTACCACCTATCAAGTTATGAATGAAGTCATCGAACACCCTTCAGGCAGAAAATATATCAATGTGGATTCCATTTCTGATTTACTCATTTTTAATCCACTGGGGTTTATCCTCTTTAGTTTTGAAAAGGTTAATTCAATATTTACCCAAACTCTACCCATATATGATTGGTCTTTGCAACCCATGGTTGATTTCAATTCCTCCACTTTGGAAAATACGGGACAAAATTATATTATGCATATTCATCCGTTAGGAGGGAAATCAATCTCTCCATTTATATATTGGGGGATTCATGGCATGGCAGGTTTTAGCTATGCATTAGATAATGGATATATGTATTCATTGGGTGCAGGACGTGTGGTAAACCGCATCCGAAGTGAAATTAGAGAAACTGATTATTTAGAAGATACTATCTTCTTTACTCCAGATATGGATGGGGCATTGTCATTTTTTTACTCTCATAATGGTTCTCTCCTCACCAGTATCATGGTTACAGGTCCCAGATACTATAATATTCAATGCAATATTTTTCCTGGGGTCATACATATAGGTGAATTTTCTCCAGGGCTTTATCTTTCATTGGGTGAGTCTGAAGGGTTTGAATTGGGGATTACTTTTAATTTCTTACCATTTGGTATCGGTCATAAATTCAAATAATGATTAGACTATAAAACTCCCAATATCACATTTACCGCTAATACTATATCTAAAACATTCATTTCGCAGTCATTGTTCATATCCCCATCTGGATCGATGGAATTTGCTAATATAGTATTTACCATTAATACTATATCTAAGATATTGAGTTCATCATCATGATTCATATCTCCCAATAATGTAGAATCCTCTGGTGCTTCAGCACTCACATTGGGGGTACCATGATAACATCCCAATACATAGGGAAATGTAGATGTAGCATGATAATGATAATCTCCATTGGGGCCATAATGGCCATTACATTCATCTAAATATTGCTCACCTTCATGTTCAACATATTCAAAGGCATCCCATGCATAAGTTTCAGGATTACCAACTTGGACATAACTACTTTCATACTCAATAAGTTCTGAACATTGGGTATCACTACAACCCATGGGACCATAAATGGGGTAGCCATCTAAAGAATATGCTAACACAGGAGATGGATCAAAGGGACTGGCGTTGAGTAATAGACATTCCATCAACATGGCATGAAAATGATACACCCCTTCCTGTGCCGTATGACCAAGGCAAAAATCTACAATATCATTATAAACGGGATCCCCCCATGGATCAGGGAATGCTGCCTCATTCGGGCCAAAAATAGGAAGTCCATTGATGGCAATTGCCACGGTTCCTAATAATGGAATTGACGTATGGTTTATAGCTTCCAGTGGATATCGAGGGATTTCCCAATGCCAATCTTGCTCCTGCAGTGGATTTGGTGTCATCTGAATAAAATCAAAATTGGGGATACCATTACTCAATACATGAATTGTTTCATCGTCGCAATACACCTCTAAATATGGTGTAGGAAATTGCCCGCCAGCGCCCTCCCATTGTGATGTATCAATAAAATCATTTACGGGGCATACTCCTTCTTCAATATCATCACATACTCCACAATCATCCCAATAGCATTGGGGGTCATTATTACAAGGGTTTGGGTGTTGGTAAGTTTCGCAAATAGCAAATAAAGTGTGTACATGTAAGAACACAAATAAAAATTTAAATTTCATTTCAGCTCCATTTTCATCTATGAGTAATAAATTATCAAAATGTTAACTCATTCAATTTTATTGATGTAAATTTTATACTGGTTATGACACTAAATCCAGCAAAATATTATTTACGACGATATCATTCCTCAGATTTAAAACCTGCTGAGTTAAAACGAATGTTAAATTTGTGGTTACCTTTTTTATTTAATCGAATTCGGATTGTTCATGTATCCGAAGATTTTACAGAAATTGATGTAAAGTTAAAGCATACATTCTGGAATAGGAATCCAGATAAAGCTATTTGGGGAGGATCAATATTTAGTGCAGCCGATCCATTTTACCCCATTATGTTAAAACAAAATGCATTACAAAAAGGATATAAAACAAATTTTTACACGAAAGAAACCAAAGTTAAATATATAAAAGCTGCTCGCACAGATATTACATTCAAGTTTAGGTTAAATGATAATCACATCAATGATATGTTCGACAACCTCATTAAAGATAAACAATATGATGAATGGCATATTGTAGAAGGTATGGATACCCATGGAGATTTATGTATCCATGCAGAAATACGAAGCTTTTTAAGAATTAGATCATAAAAAAAGCCCGTTTAAACGGGCTTTTTTTATTAATAACTGATGGCATCTTGACCGCCGCCACCCCGTTTCATATTTTTATTCTTGCGTTGTTTCCGCTTACTCTCCTCAACCTTACCAAAGCTATACTTTAAAGAAAGCATAAGCGTTCTGGGCTCACGATAATGATAGGCATGAAGATATTCTGTATAATCATCAAATTCTTCATCTTTATCAATTTCAAATCCTGCATTATCCAGAAGGTTTTTAATCTTAAATGTAATATCTACATTTTTATATGATGATTGCACCGCCATATTCATCCCTAATATAGGCTTAATAAATCCATCAGTCGTTCTCATGGGGCCAAACATGTTTCCAGTAAGTTCAACTTGACCAAAGGGTAAAAACACTCTATTCATGAAAAATGTATATAGTCCAACGGCATTTCCTTGAAGGTCAGATTCGGTATTTTCCCCACCTAACATGGTGTACCACGCGCTTGTACTCACCATTGAGAACCAAAATGGTAGGGGGAAATAAGTTGCGGTAACATCAAAGCCTACTCGTTGAGAAGTACCATAATTGTCTGCTTGCATCACATCTTTTTTAATTTCAAAGGATTCTGGCTCCTCATATGTCCATGTGGTTCCATCAAAATAAATGTAGTCACTGTCCCACCAATGAATTAAATCTGTAGAGTAATTATAAAATACTGATGTGGTTAATGAATTCCGTCCTTTTTGGAGGGTGTAATCTAATTCTACAGCATGGGTATATTCTGGTTGCAAATTGGGATTTCCAATTCGAATAAAATTTTCATCTAAATCATCTTTAGGTACAGGATTCAAGCCACGCATCCATGGTCGCTCGGTACGATAACTATAGCCTAATTTATAGCTATGCTCTTCGTTATGGGTGTACATAAGGTGTAGACTAGGGAAAAACTTGGAATAATTTGGAGGAGAATAGGGTCCATTATTCAATGCCTCATCTCTGAAGAAATATAATATGTTATCTTCAGGATCTGGATATACAGATTCATCATCACTGGTTTTATTTAAATCCATAGATATGTTTACACTTTCGTAACGCAACCCTCCTTGTATCCCAAATCTATCTGAAAGCTCTTTTCCATATGTAGTATAAATGGCATAAGTACTCTCATCGTAATCAAGAAGATAGGGATAAAAATCTGCCTTCCAATGTTGATTATATTTTTGAGAAGTTACTTTTGCACCAGCTTCTAATTGTGAATTGTCAGATAATGGTTTAACATAGTCGATGGCAAACACATTCTCTACTTCGTCTTCTTTCTTTTTAGTTGCATCTGTAGCAACACCATTGGTCTGCCTATACATTTCACGTTCATCAAAATGATCCGCATACATCACATCAACGGTAAGTTCATGGCCTTTTTCTTCAAAATCTTTAAAGTAGGTTAAACTAAAATCACTATTTACTCCATCTTCAAGATTAACATTAGAATATGATTCAGAAGAAGTTAGCCCACCATTTTCAACGTCAAATTCCTTTATGGTAAATGTTGAGGTGCTGGTATCAATATGATTTGCACGATTATAACTAAATGAAAGTGAATTCAAATCATTGATAATAAAATCGCCCCCAAATGAAATTGCATCGGCAATAAAATGTATTTCAGTATCAGAATGTTGTGATAGTGAGTCTGCCTTTTCAGCACCAATATTTTTTCGAGCATAATCTCTACCACCATTTCTAGAGCGTGTTCTATCTTTATATGAAAAGCTTGAAAACACATTGAGCTTCCCTGTAAAGTAATTCACATTTGCAGAGGCATTATATTTATTTCTCTCTCCTACGGTACCCGATAAATCGCCATTAAATCCTTCAAATTTTCCCTTTTTCAAAACAATATTTATGATTCCGGCCATTCCCTCGGGATCATATTTTGCAGAAGGGGAGGTAATGACTTCCACTTTGTCTATCATATCGGCAGGTAAGTTTTCTACAGATGTGGTTTCTCCCCTTGAAATAAGTGCAGAGGGTTTTCCGTTTACCAGAATTCGCACATTGCTATTTCCTCTCAAACTCACTACACCATCCATATCTACAGATACTGCAGGGATACTACTAAGTACCTCTTCTCCAGTACCACCAGCAGGTGTATTCATTTGACTCACATTGAATACTTTTTTATCAATTTGATTTTCCATTATTGGGGCATCATCAATAACTTCTACGGCATCGGCTAATAATACTGTAGATTTTAATTTTAACTTCCCAATATTGAAACTTCTATTTTCTTTAAATGATAAATTAATATCGTCAATTTTCATTGACTCAAAGCCCATAAATTCAATCTTTAGAGAATATGTACCCGATGCTAATTCCCTTATGGAAAAATCACCATCAGCATCAGAAATTGTACCCGTTAATATGTCACCTTTTTCATTTAACAATGATATTGATGCATATTCGATAGGGAATACGGTAGCAGAATCTACCACTGTTCCTTTAATTTCACATATTTTGGGAGAGGTTCTTTTTTGATGACCATGACCACTATCATCATCGCCATGATCGCTATGTGCAAAAACCATTGCAATACTGCACAAGAGTGCAAAAATTCTATTTAACATTATATATCCTCAGGAATTTGTAAAAATACAAGAATCTAATTTACAGCTAATCCATTGGTTCCCTTGAAATTTATCACATATTGTTACATAGACTTTTTTTAACTTTAAATATGAATAAATTACATGAATTATTAATTCTTAATCTGTTTTCATCAATCTGTTTTGCCACATTTTCAATTGTTGCTGTTGATCCAGAAACGGGAGAAGTGGGTAGTGCTGGAGGTTCATGCATTGCAGGGTCTATCATTATCAGTGATATTCATGTAGGATTGGGATCAATTCATACACAGTCATATTATCATCCAACAAATCAAAATAATGCGTCATCCTATATGGAGCAAGGTTACTCCCCTGAAGAAATTGTAGATTTATTAGAATCAAATGATGTGGCAAATAATCCAGGAATTCGTCAGTATGGCGTGGTTGATTTAGAGGATAATGGGCGAAGTGCATCATTTACTGGTGAAAATTGTACCGACTGGAAAGGGCATATAAATGGACCAACTTATGCCATACAGGGTAATATTCTTTTGGGTTACCATGTACTGGAAGCCATGGAGTCAAATTTTCTAGAAACAGATGGTCATTTATCAACACGGCTCATGGCAGCACTTCAAGGAGCAAATATACCTGGAGCAGATACACGTTGCTTAGATGAAGGGATTTCTACTCTTTCTGCGTTTATCCGTGTGGCAAAACCAAATGATTCGAGCAATAATTATTACATAGATTTAAATGTAAATACCGTTGTATCCCATTATAACGCAACAGGAGAATGGTTAGAGCCAATTGATAGCTTACATACCATGTATAATGATTGGCTACAATCAGAATTTCCTCAAAACCATGGGGATTTAAATCAAGATGGAATTATTGATATTCTAGACATTGTTACTACGGTTAATATAATTTTAGGACATCTTCCCCCCACCTTTGCCCATGCCTATTTAGGTGATGTTAATGAGGACGGTATCATTAATATACAAGACATTATTCTTATCATAAATATCATTCTATAATTGTAACACATTACAATTATTTCACTTACAATTTTTTACAATTTAGGATTACATCACATATTTTTCGTTCTTTAAATTGAGGCGGTGAAGTTTGCCAATTGATGGTACTTCCAAACATTTAAAAACGAGGAAATTATGAAAAGATTATTAGTAACCTTAATTTTGATTACAATGGCATTTCCCACGGAATGGCATTCAATTATTACTGAAAATCCTACTGCGTATTCAAAAGAGGTTGTGAGCAATAGCGATAATGCAACTACCATAAAATTTATACTCAATGGCTATTCACTTTCACAAGTGAATACAGAGGTAGGTGAAGCATATAGAGTAAGTACACCCTTGGGTGCATCTCTATTAGAAAGTGGTTCACCAGATGTTCAAAAATTATCTGCATCAATAAAAATCCCAAATGATGCACATATGGCAACACGGATAGAATCTTCTCAATATATAACCATTGAAAACATTGATATTGCTCCATCAAAAGGAAATCTTTCTCGATTAATAAATCCTCAGGATGTTTCTTATTCTTGGAATGAATCATATTCTCAAAACCAGTTCTTTCCAGGTAAACTTGCTGATACCAACTCACCTTATATCCTTAGAAATTTTAGAGGAACAGCAGTGAATGTGTATCCATTTCAATATAACCCCGTTACAAAAAATTTAAAAGTCTACACTGAAATCACGGTTACAGTATATGCTGATGGTTCAGGGATTGAAAATGTAATCAGCCAAAACAGTAATATCATAGACCATGATTTTAAACATATTTATAATAACCACTTTGAAAATTTTAATACCAATAATACTCGATATGAATTTGTGGAAGAACAAGGGAATATGCTCATTGTTTCTTATGGTGATTTTATGGATGAAATGGAGCCCTTTGTTCAATGGAAAAATAAAAAAGGTATCCCCACTGAAATTGTGAATGTATCAGATATTGGTGGTAACTCCAGTTCTATTGAAGCATTTGTAGACAATTATTATTATGATAATGGACTTACCTTTTTACTCCTTGTAGGAGATATTAATCAGGTACCTTCTCCTTCAGTAAGTGGAAGTGCCTCTGACCCTAGCTATGGATTTGTAGAGGGAAATGATGCATATTCAGAATTATTTGTTGGCCGATTTTCTGCTAACTCACCTGCTGAATTAAATACTCAAATTGAACGTTCTTTAGACTATGAACAAAATGCACAGGCTGGTGCAGAATGGTACCACACAACTTTTAGTGCAGGCTCAAATCAAGGTCCAGGTTGGGGCGGATTGACAGATGATGTATTTTTAGAAACCATCATTGACCCTATGTTGCTTGATTATACCTATACTTCAACAACAGGAATATATGATCCCAATGCCTCATTGCAGGGTGGCATTGATGCCATTAATGATGGTGTAAGTATTATTAATTATACAGGTCATGGTTGGCAATTGGGTTGGGCAAATGGTTCACCCATTGAAGTTTCTCATGTAGAAAACTTAGATAATGCGGGAATGCTTCCATTTGTAATTACCGTTGGATGTAATGTAGGTGAGTTTAATACACAAACTAATTCATTTGCTGAATCTTGGTTACGTGCTACCAGCAATGGTGAAGCCATTGGTGGTATTGCCCATGTTGGTTCTACTATTAGTCAATCTTGGGAACCCCCTATGCATGGACAATATGGAATGAATCAACTCCTTACTGAAAATGCAGCTGAAGGTGTTAGCCATACCATTGGTGGTATTGTTACCAATGGTTGCATGTACATGAATGATATGCAAGGTGGTAATGGAATTAATGAAACTAATTATTGGACCCTTTTTGGTGATCCTTCTATTCATTTTAGATCTGATGCACCTTCATCATTAAATGCATCATATCCAAGCTCTTTAGTCATTGGTGCTTCACAATTAAATGTAAGCTATACAGGCTCTGAGGTAACTGCAGCATTCTCACAAAATGGTGAATTGCTTGCTTACGCCTATGGAAATAACGGAATAGCATCCATCGATTTATCACAAGTAGAATTGGAACCTGGTGAATATGATTTAGTCGTTACTGGCTACAATGCATTTACCGTTCAAGAAATCGTTAATGTTATTGCTCCTGATGGTGCTTATATAATACACAATGAATACGAATTAGAAAGTGAAACAGGTTTTGAAGATGGGCTGTTCTTATACGGGCAAACTACACAAATTTCACTGTGGGCTAATAACGTAGGTGTGGATAATGCATCTGGTGTAACTGCAACCGTATCAACTGATGATATGTATGCCACTGTTACTGATGCAAATGTTTCTTTTGGTAGTATTTCAGCAAATGGTAGTACAGAAAGCACAGATTCTTTTAGTGTAGATTTACTTACGGTCGCACCTAACGGACATTTAGTAGAGTTTGATATTGTTTATTCGGATGGTGAAAATACCTGGATGGGCAATTTTTCTATTCCTGTAAATGCACCATTTTTTGTTGCATCTAACCCCGTATTTGAAGATGCCGATGGAGACGGAACTTGGGACGCAGGTGAATCTGTAACTTTATCTGTAAATTGTGCCAATAATGGGTCTGCAGACTTCTCAATGTACCCTGGTGCAGAATTATCTACAACCAGTGAATATGTAAGTCTTGGTGAGGGAAATCCATTTATTTGGTATGCAATGCTTGCAGGAACTTCTGACAATGCCGTATTCATCCTTGAATCTGATGCTGATACTCCCAATGGTACCGTTGTTTCTTTCACATTAGATTTTGGGAATAGTCAAACGACTAATTGTGAAACCGATTGTGTTTCAAATCATGAGTTTACATTTTCTACAACTATTGGAATGCCATTTAATGGTGAAGCTACAGTACCTACGGATGTTACCGCAACAGAAATTGAAGATGGTATTCTTGTAGAATGGAATGCACCAAATCAATATGATTGTGTTGCTGAGGCACCATATAATGATGAATGTTATGGATATGTTATTGAAATAGATCCATATTGTTGTGATACAGCTTGGGATACATTATGTGAAAGTGAATATTTTGAATGTACAGATGGCGGTGGAAATGATGATGGCGGAAATGAAGGATTCTGTGGTGATGGTTATTGTGACTATTATTCAGGGGAAGATCAAAATTCTTGCCCAGAAGATTGTGGAGGAGATGGAGAATGTGACGCAGGGTTCGTTGAAGATTGTTCTGGAGACGGCGACTGCTGTTCTGAATCTTGGATTGGAGACGGTGTTGGTGATTGTGAAGACCAAGCCTATGGTTGTGATTTAACATGCTATGATAATGACGGAGGCGACTGTGAAGGTTTACTGTCATCACATGACAATGAACTCACTTATGAACAACGTGAGCTCCGTGCACAAAAACCACCAGTATTGGTAAGTTTACAATCTTCTCGTGAAGAAGTTACTGGTTATAATGTATTTAAAGATGGTGAATTCTTAACCTTTACAACTTCAACTGCTCATGTAGATGAAAATGTATTGGGTGGCTCAACGTATTGCTACACCGTTACGGCATTATATGAAACTTACCAATCTTATCAATCTAGTGAAGTTTGTGAAACCACTGAAGGTACTCCATTCCAAATGGGTGATGTGAATATGGATGATACCATCAACGTTCTTGATATCATTGTGTTGGTGAATATGATCCTTAATCTTCAAGAACCAAATTACCAATTGGGTGACTTAAATAATGATGGTGCATTAAATGTATTGGATATCATCCTCATTGTGAATATTATTTTAGATGTTCGTGCTGATGATGCCAGTGAAGCACAGCTATTAAAAAACCCGCACGGATTAAACCTAAAATCGAATGGATTTATTGGTGGTGTTGAATTGAAAATCAAACATGATGATGACGCTCAAATTCAATTAACTGATGATGCAATTTTTGCGAATTTGAAAACAGATGGCAATTCTTCTCATATCATCATTGTTTCACCTCAATCTGATGCGTTGTTTACTATTGACTCGGATTTTGAAATTATGGATGTATTAGTTGCAAACTCAAATGGGGAAATCCAGTTGAATACCATTACTGAGTTCAAACTATCTCAGGCATATCCAAATCCATTTAACCCATCAACACAGTTTTCTTTAGCGCTTCCAGAAGATGGACATGTGAATATTTCTGTGTACAATATGTTAGGTCAAAAAGTGGATGTAATACATGATGCACACTTGAATGCTGGAAAACACCAATTTTCTTGGGATGCAAATGATTTGGCATCAGGTATATACATGATTACATCCAATTCTCAAAAATTTACATCAAGCCAAAAAATCATGTTACTAAAATAAGAGTACTCAACCGTACTCAAACTTGAAGGAGATTCCCGCCTTAGATGAAAATCTGAGGCGGGATTTTTTTATAATTCACTTGATATTTAAGTCTTATCCCCCGTTATTTTAGGTATGAAATTTTTTATTAATTTGAGAGGAATCCTCCTCTTAATTTGTATATTTTCTTCAACAATAATTTTGGCCAATGAAAATCGACCAAAAGTTGGATTAGTACTATCTGGTGGGGGTGCACGTGGATTTGCACATGTAGGCGTGTTAAAAGTATTAGATTCTTTACAAATTCCTGTAGATTATATTGCATCAGCTAGTTTTGGAGCCATAACAGGTTCATTATATGCCATCGGTAAAACGGGGCATGAATTAGAAAAAATGGGGTCTCAAACCGATTGGGAAAGTGTACTCTCAGACTTGCCCCCACGAAATAAATTGCCATATTTCAGAAAAAAAGAATCTGGTAAATATCAACTGAAGTTTGGATTAGATGGCACAAAACCTGTAGCCCCTACAGGGTTCATTCAAGGGCAAACCACATTGATGGAATTGAGTCAATGGTATCATGAATATGAACAAATCAATGATTTTACTAAATTTCCCATCCCATTTAAATGTGTTGCCATGGATTTAATAACAGGAAATCAAGTGGTATTAGATAGTGGATCCCTAACCCGAGCTGTTCGATCAAGTTTGTCTATCCCTACCATTTTTGCACCTGTTGAATGGGGTGATTCTTTACTCATTGATGGCGGTGTGATAAATAATTTGCCTGTAGATGTGGTAAAAGAAATGGGAGCTGATATTATTATTTCTGTAAATGTAGCTTCCCAGAATAAAAAACCACATCAAATTAAAAACATCATTAATGTACTAGAGCAATCTATAAGCGTTCATGAATATGAATTAGAGTACGAAAATGAAGATTTATCTGACGTAGTCATTCGACCAAATTTAAAGGGATTTTATTCTACAGACTTTTTAAATAGTAAGTTTTTACCCATGGTAGCACGTGGATATGAGGCAGGTGTTCAATATGCAGAAGAACTTAAAGCAATTAAAGAAAAGGTAGGCTCATTTACAAATCATCATTCACTTCCCACAACCATAAAAAATCCAATTCTTTCTTCTATTGACATTCGAGGAAATGACCAGCTATCGTTTAAATTCTTATATCGTTTAATTGGATATGAGCCCGGTGATGTGTTTAACTCAAAAGAATTGGAAGCACGTATAAATGAAATTTATAGCTTGGGTTATTTTAATATAATTTTCTATGAAATTTCACTAAACGACGATGAAACAATCAATCTAAATGTATTGATTTCTGAAAAGCCAATGCGAGAATTTAATACAGGATTACGATGGGACAATCGCTTCGGCTTTATAGGTGCTATAAATTTAAGAATTAATAGTACATGGTTTCCTGGGCTTGTATTCGAAGAACATGCCCAATTCGCAGGAATTAGAAAAAACATTGTACAATTTTATTATCCCAGCCGTACGATGGATTTTCCTCTATATCCTTTCATTAGAAATTATTATCATCATTATGATTTGTTTTACCCATCAATTGCAGATGATAACGAATTCCCCTATGCTACAGAGTCAAATGGATTTGGTATAGGTTTAGGCTTTTTATTAAAGAACTTTTGGACGATGGAATGGGAATTACGTCATGATGATTTTAAATTAGAACGCAAATTTGGTAATGATACCCATCAACTTTCTCACGGATGGGAAAAAAATAGATATGCAAGAATTTCTATCCACCTCGACACCATTGATGATATACTATTACCCCTTGAAGGCTCAAATATAACCTTACTCTATGAAAATAATAATTGGGGAAAAGGAATGAAAAATCAAATTGATGAATATAGTTGGTACTCCCTTCAATTTGACAAATATTTTACATGGAACAGACACACCCTTTCTTTTTCTTCATTCTATCAAAATGCCAGTGAATATACACCAATTCATCAAAAAACAATTTATGGTGGACCCAATTTATTGGTTGGATATAATGAGAATCAACTCCATGGATTGAATACCTCAATCATGAGTTTAAAATATCGATATCGCCATAAAAAAGATATCTTTTGTAAGCTTATGGTGTCAAATATTTTAATGAATCAATTTAATGAAAATGATAATTCAATTATTAAAAACCTATGGAGTTATGGAGTTGGAGTAACCCTCACCTCCCCTGTTGGACCATTAGAATTTGTATGGAGTTTGCGACCCAAAACCTATAATTCCCCACATGATTTTGAATCTAAATTTTTATTTAATGCAGGTTATAAGTTTTAGAAAAATGGGAAAATAAGAGAGGAATTCTTCTTATACTCCTCAAATTCAGCATAACGTGATAATGATTTTTCTTTCCGAATTATATTCGGTATCCAAATAATTATAATGATGAGTGTCAATGCCACCAATGGAATCCAATGTTGTGCCAATAAGCCAAAACCTAAATAAATAAGTAGTTCTCCAAAATAATTGGTATTTCTACAACGCTTCATCATTCCATCAGTGATAAGATTTCCAGAGTTTAGTTTTAAATGGGTATGTTTTTGCATATCCGCTGCAAAATGGCAAAAGACACCACAAGCAAACATAAATATACATAATCCAATATACCATGGTGAGGCTTCTTGGGGTACCCCATTATTAAAATAACCAGAGAGAATTATCCAAGGAGACAGCCAATATAAGCTGAGTCCAAACCAAATAAAAAAACCATACCAAATTGAACAAGGTTCATCCCAAGATTTGTCTGGAAAAATTTTACTTTTTAACACCCACATAAGCCCATAGGAACCATGTAAACCAAAATAAACCCATGCCGTCGTGTTATCCCATATATTTAGAAGATACATTAATAATAACACAAAAGGTGCAGTTGCACCTTTGTGAGTATCAATAAAAAATTTCTGCTTCATAAAATTTCTCTGATTAAAAAAGCGGAATAGAGATTCCATTCCGCTTTATGAGAAAACTATTTCTTTTCTGTTGTCTTTTTGGCTGTTTTTTTTGCTGGAGCTTTTTTAGTAGCTTCCTTTTTTGCAGCAGGCTTTTTAGTCGCTGTTTTTTTTGTAGTTGCCTTTTTAGCAGGCGCTTTCTTTTTGGGGGCTTCTACCTTTTTCACCGTTTTCTTCGGTGCCGCTTTAACAGCCTTCTTCTTTCCTAAAGAATCTTTTATTTTGGCTTTTAACCTTAATTGGTTTTTACGATGTTTTTTCTTCGTTAGCTTTTTCTTTTTATACATAATTTATCCTTTAAATTACATCTATATCTTTTTTAGCGATAAAATATAACCTTATTTACCCCGTCTATAAAACAAAAGATTCTATTGCCATTAATTGCAATTTTTATGGACTAATGTCATAGCATTTTCATACCCACGCTCTGCAGCAATGTTCCAATCCATACAAGCCTCATGAACATTTTTACTGAAGAAGCGAGCTAGACCGCGTTCATAAAATGCTCGTGGATATTCATGATGCAATTCGTCTGCATTAAGTATAAAATAGGATAAATCACTCTCTGCATTGTCATAATGAGACAGTTTGTTTTCTATAATTGCACGTTTTAAAAAGGTTTCAGTATCTCGATCACCATAGTTGATGGCAATATTATAATTAGTCAATGCTTGTAGATAATTCCCTTTTTTATCATGGATAAATGCCAACATCCTGTATGCTAACCAATGATTCGATTCCCGTTTTATGACTTCATTTAGATCATTGATTGCAGCATTATAGTCCTGCTGATAAAATTGAGCAATTGCTCTCTGCAACAGTGCCTCAGCCTTTTCTTTATGATATCCAGAAGTCAAACGAAGAAACTGTGTAAGGTCTTCAATAGTATGGTTATACTCATTCAATTTTGAATAGGTTAACCCTCTATATAGATAGGCATTGGCATCGCCATTCTCCATTTGAATATACTTATTCAAATCATCCATGGCTAGATACAATCTTCCTTGAATACGATGAATATTGCCACGCAATAAATATGCATGATGAAAGCTATTATCTAATAGAATGGCATTATTTAAGTATTTTAGTGATTCATTGTACTCAAATAATTCATAATGAATTGTTCCTTTATTTAACAAAACTTGAGAATTTAAGGAGTGCTGTGATTCCAAGTTTTTTGACTCAAACTGCAGAATATCATTAAATGCTAAATTATACTTATATAACTGAATGTATGCAGTGGACCGATATACAAAAATTTCTGGGAAGCCTACTCCATTTTCAACTGCAGTAATTAAATCGGTGAGTGCTTCATCAAATTTTTCTAAAATTATAAATAATTTCCCCCGTTCAAAATAAGCATGGAAATTTTGAGGGTTTCTAATAATGGCAAGATTTAAATCATCCATGGCTGCATTATATTTTCCTAAAATTACCCTTGCCATTCCTCGTTCAACAAATGCATTTGTCTGCTTTTCATAATGATATGATTTTGAATCACCATTTTCTTTAATCTTATCAATATACTCAATGGTACGTGTAGATAAGTGTTCCATCACCTGTGCTTGTTTCAAATCCTCTGCAAATATGGTTGAAATTATTAGGATGATAAAAAATTTAAATAATGAATTATACATTAGACTTTATCTCATCTAATGTTTTACGTTTAATGTTGGGTACCATTGCTCCCTCTCCAGGATATCCAACCACTAATAACAAAAATGGATTTTCATTTTTAGGTCTATTTAATATTGAATTTAAAAATTTCATAGGGCTTGGTGTATGAGTAAGAGAAGCAAGTCCTGCATTATGTAATGCTGAAATCAACATACCAGTTGCAATCCCTGCAGATTCTTGTGCATAATAGTGTTTACATTTTCGTCCATCTGGAAGTACGCCATACTTTTGAGAAAAAATTGCAATAAGAATAGGTGCTGTTTCTAGAAAAGATTTATGTTCATCTGTACCCAATGGCTCTAGTGCATCTAGCCACTCTTGCGGAGCTCGATTATTATAAAACTCGTGCTCTTCTTTTTCTGCTGCAATGCGAATTTCTCGTTTTTTCTGACTATCTGAAACTACACAAAAATGCCATGGTTGTAAGTTTGCACCACTGGGTGCAGTATTGGCTGTTTTGATGCAACTATCTATGACATCTTCGGGGATGGGTTTGGATGAGAACTCTCTAATTGTGCGTCGAGAGTTAAGTAGCTTATAAAATTGAAATGATTTTTCTAACTGTTCTTCATTAGTATATTGAGGTAGGGGTGGGAAAGGAATAAATTTTTCAGAGGGCATTAATTACCGCGATAAACTTGAAATGCCAACCATATCCAACCCACAATAAAAAGTATTCCACCGATGGGAGTTATTGCACCCATCCATCGAATATCAGTTAATGCAATAACGTACAAACTCCCACAGAAAAGTGCCATCCCCCAAAAGAATGACCATCCTGATACATTAAGATTATATCCCAACTGATATTGAATAATTCCCACAGCAATTAGACCCAATGAATGAATAAATTGGTAGCGATTTGCAGTATCGAATACCTCTTGATGATATTCAGAAAGCATATCTTTTAGTGCATGGGCAGCAAAGGCACCTAAACCAACTCCAATGGCTGCATAGACTGCACCTAAGAATATCCACGTTCTATACATTAAGACTCAGTACTTTCTAATATTTCGATATCTCGTGTTTTAAAAATTTCAAAATTACCATTTTCAAACTCAACTTTGAATGATGTGGGATAATTAAAAATTTCTTTTAACGTACCCACTTCACCTGTTTTTTTCACTTTAAGCTGAGTTCCAATTGCCAATTCATTCATATTGAAATACTTACCCATACTTCAATTTTTCCTTTATAATTAAGGGGAGTAATTTAAAAAAATTTACGGAGAATTTAAAAACGGTCTTACCAAAATCTGACGATGACTAGCAACCAATGAACAGTTATTGCAATAACGCTAAATGCAAAGCAATTAAAACGTATCAATACATCATCATAATGGAATATTCTTATAAGAAAATGTGCAAACCGTCCACCAACAAAACACCATGCTAAAATTAAATCTATGGCCAAAACATTATTTGAAAAGTATAGGAATAGGCTTAAAACATAGAATAATAAGGGAACCTCAAACATGTTCCGATACTGCATTCTCACTGCTTCTAATTCATTGGGGATATCATATTCTGCCTTAAATAGCTTAAAATATGAAAGGCGGATAACTTTTGATCTCACCAACTTTTTTGTAATAAAAAACTGGTGGTAAACTACCACCAATGTCATGATTATCATGATAAACATGGGGTATAAAATGGCAGCTCTATCCAAATTCCAGTCTCCTCTTATCTTTTAAATAAAATGGTATATACGCCAATATAAAATGAATTAATGCAACCATTTCACCTGCAAAAATATACCAAGGCCATGGTCCCATAAAATCAAGTAATGAAGCCATTGGGGGCTTCCCACAAATCCAAAAATAGTTAGCATCCAAAATTAAATTTACGACTGCAGATAGAATAAGAAATAAGTTGAGTGCAATAAAAGCTGTTTTTAAACTATTTAATGTGGGGCGCATTTTGTACACCACAGTTGCATATATAATAGCAATGACCATTCCATTATGGCCAATCCAAAATCTAAAAAAGTGAAAATGAGGGAAATCATGAGTAATGTCTGGCGTTATGAGACCTTGAAACACCCCTGAAAGACCCCAAAAATAGACCACATCAAATACACGCTGATTTTTATAAAACATTACAAATGGAAGCAACATATTGGCAACTCGACAAAGTTGAAAAGGTAGATGTAATTTTATATCGAATGTACCTGCAATTACCTCTAATACCACCCATACCAAATAATTTATGCCTACAAAAAACCCCAAAACACCGCCAATAAATCGTTGATGCTTATCATTCAGATACTTTCGAGAATACCAGGGAAGCCCCACAACCAATACGGCAAATAATATCATTGCCCATACGTGGGAGTCACCAAATAATTCAAAATTTCCTTCACCATAAAGGTAATTGGCTAGGGTGTTACTGATGACTTTAGCCTATTCGTCTTTTAAATAAAGTTGACCGTTAAGATAGACGTCTGGGAGTTGTTTCAATTTATATTTTTCTTTGAGTGATTTTCCAAAGTAGGACATGAGTGGAACACAATCATCTTCTTTTGTCCCAATATTTTTTATATGGGCTAATTCTATTAAAGATTTTCTATCTTCCGTTAAAGTTAGTAAATCAATTTTTTCACTAAGTATAGACACACAATACCCTGGTTCACCAGGGTGATTATGGTAATTTAAAGATACATCTAACTCTGAATTTACAGCATCTAAAATTGATTGGTGATACTGTGGGTGTTCCTTAATTTGATTGAAAACAAATTCAATAGTTTGAATTTGTTCATTGGTTAATTTTGGTACTTGCAACTACCTATTAAGTCTCCACATATCAAACCCTCCATCTACACTGTACACATCATCAAATCCATTTTCCGCAAAAAATTGAGCAGCAACTTGACTATTATTTCCATGATAACAGTAAACCAACAAGGGTTTATCTTTTTTTGTTTTGTTGATAAAGTCTTTCGCGTTTTCCCCCGTTACATGATATGCATTTTGCATATGGTCTAACTCAAATGATTGCCGATCACGAATATCAACCACGGTAACATCTTTAGTTTTTATGAGGGATTTGGCTTCCACCACATTAATACGCTTGACAGAATTTTTATTCATAACCTCCTCCAGGTAATAATTGTCTTACGATTTTAATTTCTTTTGAACGCCTCAATTTAACACGAATATGAGCTTTAGACTAATATATTCTTCAATCCCATCATCATTGAGATTTAAATTCCGTAATACTTTTAAGGGGAAATCATGAGCTTACAGAGAAAGGTTGCAATAGTAACTGGTGCATCTAGGGGTATTGGAAAGTTTATTTCTGAAACTATGGCAGCATCTGGAATTAAAGTTATTGCTATTGCACGAAATATGGATGCACTTTCTGATACATGCAATTCCATTGAGCAAGCGGGAGGACAGGCCACGCCATTGATGGGTGATATGACCAAAATTGAAGCCATTCCTCAGCTCATCAAAAAAGCCATATCAATATATGGTAACGTTGACTTTTTAATCAATAATGCTGGGATCGAGCAGTATCAAAAATTTCATAAATATAGCCAAGAATATATTGAAAATTGTTTAGATACCAATCTTCATGCTCCCATTCATCTATCCCATGCTATTATTCCTCACTTTATGGAAAATAACTATGGACATATTATCAATATTGCCTCTCTTGCAGGTAAAAAGGGGGTGGCATATAATGGTGTATATTCTGCATCAAAATCAGGATTAATTATGTGGACTGATGCCATGAGACAAGAATATATAGACTCATCAATAGAATTTTCAGTCATTTGCCCTGGATTTATCCGTGACTCTGGGATGTTCCATGACTCTGGACAAAATCCACCAAAGTTACTGGGTTCATCATTACCGCAAGATGTGGCCAATGCTGTAGTGGAGTGCATAAAAAAACAAAAGGCTGAAGTAATTGTAAATCCGGGACCCATGAAACCTCTACTTGCGTTGGGACAAATTTCTCCACGATTAGGTGATTGGGTAGTAAACTTATTTGGTGTTCCTCAAATGAATAAAAAGCGTATCGAAAAAGGCTAAAGACCACTTCAAAATACCATAGCTGACTTCGTAAATTTCCCTGCTAATTTTTAACCAAAATTTAAATATTGGAGTCTATGACTTACGATCCAGCAACAAAAATTCAAGAGTTATGGTCATTTGGTGAATTTGGTGGTGTAAATCCATCCATAACTGATTCATCAACTTTTACATTCTTAAAATCTGAAACCATGAAAGAGCTATTTGAAAGCGAAATAGAGGGATGCTTTTTATACAGCCGTCATTGGAATCCCAGTAATAAATATTTATCTGATGCCATTTCTGCCATGGAAAATGCCCAAGCCTCTCATATTACCAGTTCTGGTATTAGTGCGATTGCATGTACAATACTTCAAATATGCCAGCAAGGCGATGAACTTATCTCATCACGAACTATTTACGGGGGTACTTATGCTTTCTTTAAAAATGTCCTCCCCCGCTTTGGAATCACGGTAAAATTTGTAGATGTAATAAATATTGATGCAGTTGAAGCTGCAATTACACCACAAACTAAACTCATTTATTGTGAGTCTATCAGTAATCCACTTTTAGATATTTCGGACATTCCTGCATTGGCGGATATTTCTAACAAAAATAATCTTAAACTCGTCGTGGATAACACATTTAGTCCCATGATTATATCTCCGTTAAACTTGGGTGCCCATGTGGTGATTCATTCAATGACCAAGTTTATTAATGGTACATCTGACTGTGTGGCTGGGTGCATAAGTTCAGATAAAGAATTTATATCCAGTTTATCTGATGTGAACGATGGTATGTGTATGTTATTAGGGCCCGTATTAGACAGCTTCCGATCTGCCAGCATTTTAAAGAATATCCATACGCTCCATTTGCGGATGAAGCAACACAGCCATAATGCTTTATTTTTAGCAAATGAATTGGAAAAATTGGGATTACGAGTGATGTACCCAGGACTTTCTCAGCATCCACAACATAAACTCATGACCTCCATGATGAATAAGCAATATGGATATAGTGGGATTCTTGCCATTGACGTAGGCGATGAAGATACTGCAGAAGCTCTCATGGAGAAAATGCAAGATGCTAAAATTGGACTTTTAGCCGTGAGTTTAGGTTATTTTAAAACCTTATTCAGTTTACCCGGGAATAGTACTTCATCCGAAATTAGCGATGAAGAACAAGCTGAAATGGGGCTCAGTAAAGGAATCATTCGTTTGTCTGTGGGGCTTGATGATGATATTCAGCATACCTTTGAAAAAATGAAAGACTGCCTGAAAGATGCTGGTGTGCTTGGGTAATGGATAAATTTAAATTTTGAGGTTTAGTGACAAGGCATTCGCTTTTAGCTATTTGATTTATTAATTTAGTTAAATAGAATGAGGGATTAGGAATTGGGGGTTATCATTTTGAGTGGAATGAAGAATCTCAAAAAAATTAAACCAAGTAGTTAATTCCCTGAGTTGGCGGATTTAAAAAAATTATTATGATCTTAACATCAACACTGATTTCTCAATGCCTTTGACTAATGCATCAATATCATCAGCAGTGTTATACACATAAAAACTGGCTCGGGCAGAGGAAGTTAATCCAAATTTTGCAAGGAGAGGTTGGGCACAATGGTGTCCTACTCGAATACAAATATGCTGTTGGTCTAATAATTGTGCCAAATCGTGAGGATGAATACCCTCAATATTAAAGCTTACAACTGCTCCTCGGTCATTTGCATTCCCATAAATAGTAAGCCCCGAAATTTTGGATAGTTCTTCAATGGCATAAGTTGTTAATGATTGGCATTGTTTATGTATTATATCTAAACCAATGCTATTAATATAGTCAATTGCAGCACCTAATCCTATTACTTGAGCAATATTGGGTGTGCCTGCTTCAAACTTCCATGGTAAATCATTAAATGATACTGAATCCATCGTAACATCTTTAATCATTTCCCCCCCACCAAGGAATGGATCCATTTTATTTAAAATTTCCCTTTTCCCATACAACACACCTACGCCTGTTGGTCCTAACATTTTATGTCCAGAAAATATAAAAAAATCACATCCTAAATCTTGAACATCTATAGGCATATGAGGAATACTTTGGGCACCATCTACAAGTACAATTGCACCCATTTTGTGGGCATAATCTGAAATTTCTTTTATTGGATTTATAGTACCCAATACATTTGATTGATGAATCAAGGCCACCAATTTAGTTTTTTCAGTAATATAATCTAGGGGATTCTCTAACTCACCATTTTCATTCACAGGAATAGATTTTAAACTCGCACCTGTAGATTTTGCTACCAATTGCCATGGCACATTATTACTATGATGTTCCATTTCGGTAATAAGGATTTCATCCCCCGCGTTAAGAAATGTTCTACCCCAACTATAGGCCACCAAATTAATAGATTCTGTAGTGCCTTTAGTAAAGATAATCTCCTCACGATGTTCTGCATTAATAAACGACTGAACTCTATCTCTAACCGCTTCAAACTCAGATGTAGCTTTTTCTGCAATTTGATATATGCCACGATGGATATTGGCATTATAAAGTTGATAATAATTTGAAATAGCATCAATGACGTGTTGGGGTTTCTGGGTTGTAGCCGCACTATCCAAATAGATTAATGGGTTACCGTGTTCAGTCGTATTTAAAAGGGGAAAGTCTTTTTTAAAATCCACTGTTTAGAGCATTCCTAATTGAAGCCTTGCTTCTTCTGTCATCATATCTCTATCCCACTGTGGTTCCCATACAAGATCAACATTTACATCTAAAACCCCAGGTATAGTTCTTACTTTGTTTTGGGCATCTTGTGCAATCATTGGACCCATACCACACCCCGGTGCAGTAAGTGTCATTTTGATATGAATGAAACTACCACCTGTGGACATATGCTCAATATTTAAATCATAAATCAAACCCAAATCCACAATATTTACAGGAATTTCAGGATCAAAGACAGTTTTTAATTGATCCCATACCAATGCTTCATCTACAGGCTTATCTAAATCTGAAGCCTTTGCTTCTACCTTTTCATGCATTACGGGTTCTAATCCAATAGCATCAGCATCTTCACCAGATATTTTTACCAGATTCCCATTTACAAATAGGGTGTAATCACCGCCCAGAGCTTGAGTAATTCTTACTCTGGTTCCTTTGATGAGTTTTATCTCTTCACCAGCGGGGATGAGGGTTGCATCACAATCACGAGAGACGGTTATAATTTCACTTTGCATGGTCAAGCTTTCTAATATCTGTTTTTATTTTACCAATTGCAGATATAAATCCATTGGTTCGTTGACCGGTAATGCTTCGGTTTAAACCGATGTTTTCTAAAATTTGGGGTGCGTCAATAGATTCAATTTCTGCTAAGGTTCTTTGTGTACATACAGATTCTAAAATATGTAATAATCCCTTAACAATAAAGGCATCTGAATCGGTTTGAATAGTAAATGTCTCATCATCATTTTTTATACATTTTACCCACGCTTGTGAGGTACATCCAGAAATTTTGGTAGATTCATTTTTGTCAACATCTTCAAGTCCTTGTGCACTTTTTCCCATATCAATAATTTGTGCAAATTTGTCCATAGGATCTACAAAGAATGTAAAGAGGTCATTATATTCTCTCAATGTATCATCAATTGATTTTATGCTCAAGACTTTATTATCCATGATTGAATTATTTTGTTCAAAAACTGTTTTAAATCGTCAAATTTCACATTGTCAATAACTTCATTTACAAAACCAGAAATTAATAACAAATGGGCATCTGTAATTGAAAGCCCTCTAGATCGAAGATAAAATAGTGCATCCTCATCGATTTGTCCAGTGGTTGAACCATGAGAACAACGAACTTCGTCACAATTTATGACAAGTTGGGGATTCGAGTTCATTTGTGATGATTCTGATAAAAGTAAATTTCTATTTTCCATAAAAGAATCGGTGTGATGTGCATGAGGCTCAACATTAATCATTCCACTGAAAACTCCATGGGCATTATTCCGAAGTACGCCCTTATACATTTCCTTACTTATGCAATGTTCTACATTATGATTTATCGTTGTGTGATTATCTACAAAATTTGATTTTTCAACGGTAAAAATTCCATGAAGATTAATCTCTGCGCCAATACCATCAAGATTAACCATTACATCATTACGAATAAATTTTCCTGATAATGAAAATGTTTGGCAAGTTACATTTGAATGAGAGTGTTGTTCAATACCAATATACGAAAAATGATTGTTGGTATCGCCTTCATCTTGAACTCGATAATAATTAATATTGCTATTTTCTTCAGCTAAAATTTCCGTACACGTATTGGTTAAAATATTTTTATTTTCAGATACAAAATGTTCAATAATTTCTACTTGGCTTCCTGTTTCTGCATGAACAAAAAATCGAGGATACGTAACAGGTTTTGTGAACTTACTTTTAGTTATATTAATGATATGAATAGGCTTTTTCACCACCACATTTTTAGGGATTTTAATATATAATCCATCTACAAATTTTTGTGTATTTTTCGCTAAAAATGCATGAGTCTCATAATTTGCAATTTTCGCAAAATGATTTTCTATTTTTTCAGGGGTAGTATTTAATACAGAAAAAAGTGTTTCAATTTCTACATTTTCAACTTCAAATGGAAAATCTTTTTGCAATGACCCATTTGCAATTACAATTTGATGGGTATTTTCAAAAAATGGAATTTGTATGCCTTCAAGGTTTACCGAATCCTTGAAAGAACATTTAAAGTACTTTGTACTTTTTATTTGATTTAAGTTGGTAAATCGCCAATCTTCTAGCTTTTGATGGGGAAATCCTAATTCCCGAAACTTCTCTTTGGCTGAAGCTTTAAGATCTTCTCTAAACGAAGTGGTCATCAATTTGTAACCTGCGATTCTTTAATCCAAGAATAGCCTTTTTCTTCCAATTCTAATGCCAATTCTTTAGGACCAGATTTCACGATTTTTCCATCAATCAATACATGAATATAGTCAGGATCCATATAATTTAACATTCGTTGATAATGGGTAATTAAAATAAAAGAACGGTCTGAATTTCTATAATTATTTACACCTTCAGCTACAATTTTTAGTGCATCGATGTCTAAACCTGAATCTGTTTCATCCAAAATTGAGAGTGTGGGCTCAAGAGAAATCATTTGAAGAATTTCATTCCTCTTTTTTTCACCACCTGAAAACCCCTCATTAACCGGTCGGTGGATGAAACTGTCATCTAATTCTACCACCTTTAATTTTTCTCTAATTTCTTTTAAAAAATTCACTGCATCTAATTCGTCTTCACCACGATATTTACGGATAGAGTTTACAGCCACTTTTAAAAAATACATATTATTCACGCCTGGAATAGCTACGGGATATTGAAAGGATAAAAATAACCCCTCACCTGCACGATTTTCAGGGAGCATTTCATTTATAGACTCACCTTTAAATACCATTTGGCCTTGATCCACTTCAAACTTCTCGCGGCCTGCCAATACATTGGCCAATGTACTCTTTCCTGCACCATTGGGACCCATGATTACATGTAGTTCTCCTGGTTTTACCGAAAGGTTTACACCATTTAAAATATTTTTTCCTTCAACACTGACGTGGAGGTTTTTTATATCTAACATTTAGCCTACTGACCCTTCTAAACTAACTTCCATTAATTTTTGTGCTTCAACAGCAAATTCCATGGGCAATTCTTTGAACACCTCTTTACAAAATCCATTTACTATCATTGCCACTGCATCTTCAGTTGATAGCCCTCTAGAGTTACAATAAAATAATTGATCTTCACCAATATTTGATGTGGTAGCTTCGTGTTCCATTTGTGCAGATGAATTTCTTACATCAATATAAGGGAATGTATGTGCGCCGCATTTATCTCCAATAAGGATGGAATCACATTGTGAAAAGTTTCGGGCATTTGTTGCATTCTTCATGATTTTTACTTCGCCACGATAAGTTTGTTGACCTTCTCCAGCAGAAATACCCTTTGAAATTATTGTACTCTTGGTATTTTCACCCATGTGAATCATTTTAGTACCCGTGTCAGCTTGTTGCTTATTGTTGGTTACTGCAACTGAATAAAATTCACCCACCGAGTTATCACCTTGTAATATGCAACTGGGATATTTCCACGTTACTGCTGACCCCGTTTCTACTTGTGTCCATGATATTTTTGACTTTTCCCCTCGACATGCACCCCGTTTAGTGACAAAATTGTAAATGCCACCTTTCCCTTCTTTATCTCCAGGATACCAATTCTGAACCGTGGAATACTTAATTTCTGCATAATCTTTGGCAACTAATTCTACAACGGCAGCATGAAGTTGATTCTCATCTCGCATTGGTGCAGTACAACCCTCCAAATAACTTACGTATGAACTGTCTTCAGCCACAATTAAGGTTCTTTCAAACTGACCCGTATTGGATGCATTGATTCTAAAATAAGTAGAGAGCTCCATGGGACAACGAGTATCTTTTGGAATATACACAAATGAACCATCACTAAATACGGCAGCATTTAACGCTGCAAAATAATTATCCGTATATGGAACAACTGATCCTAAATACTTTTTCACTAAATCAGGATATTCTTTTACTGCTTCTGAAAATGAACAAAATATAACACCTGCTTTAGCCAAATCTTCTCTAAATGTGGTGGCAACTGAAACACTATCGAATACTGCATCAACGGCAACATTGGCCAACATTTTCTGTTCTTCTAGTGGAATACCTAATTTATTGTAAGTTTCTAAAATTTCGGGATCTACTTCATCTAGGCTATTGAGCTTTTTCTTTGGTTTTGGTGCAGCATAATAACTTATAGCTTGATAATCTATAGATGGATAAAAAACCTTTGCCCATGTAGGTTCTTCTAATGTCTTCCAATAATTAAATGCCTTTAAGCGATAATCTAATAACCACCGGGGTTCATCTTTCTTTTCTGAAATGAAACGGATTACATCTTCATTCAACCCAGGAGGTAGTTTTTCTTGCTCAATATCAGTTACAAAACCATATTTATAGTCTTGACTAATTGCATCATCTATAATTTTTTGTTCGTTATTTTTCAATGTAGAAATTCGCTTATAAAATTACTTAAGCTATACTGAAAAGCTGGTTCCACAACCACAAGTACGTTCAGCATTTGGATTATTAATTTTAAATCCACCAGACAACATATCATCGGAAAAATCAACTTCTGTACCTTTAAGATACAACCATGATTTTAAATCACAGTAAACTTTTATTCCATTTGACTCATACACTTTGTCAAACTCACCTTGAGTATCATCAAAACTCATATTATATGTCATCCCAGAGCATCCACCACCTACAACAGAAACTCGCAGACCATAGCCCACCTTTCCTTCACCTTCTAAAATAACATTTATACGCTTTGCTGCAGTATCTGTTACGGTAATCTCTTCATTTAATATTTGGGATTGATTTGAATCTGCCATAATGACTCCTACTGAGTAATTTCACTTAATGATATGTTACTAAACATATTTTTCAGATTATCATTGATAATTCGAATGGGTTTACGAATATTACAAAATTCCATTAGATCACAATCTACTTCAATATTACAATCTACTAAGCCTTGAGGGCCCTCAATTTTTTCGATAAAATCCATAAAATTTACATTATTCAGGGATTCATTTACCTCATAACCTCCATGAGGGCCTTTAACTGCATTTATGAAATTTAGCTTTGCTAAAAGTTGCAGCGTTTTTGCCAACACCTCCTGAGGAATTGAATATTGAATTGCAATTTCTTTTGCAGTGCTTAGTTCACCTTCTTCCTTCTGATTCATGTGACTCAAAGCAATTAAAGAATATTCGAGTTTACGTGTTAGTTTTAACATATAAAATTGGTTTGTAATCCGTGTGGAAAATTTACAAATTGGGGCATAGTTAGTACAAGAATAATAATCCGACAATTTTTGTCGGATTAAGCTAATTTAAAAGAGATAGTCCTCTCTGGATTACCTTTGATAAATCGCTTTCAGATTGGGAAAGGGAATTGAGTTTATCAATAATTTTATCTGACCAAGATGCATTTGGATGTAATTCTAATAGTTCTAAAAGTAGTAGCCAATCATCAGGAAACTTTTGAACTAAAGCATCATATACTTCATCTAACTCATCAACGTTTATAGAGTTTGATTCTCTAAAATTTCTAATTTGAGCATATAAATCATTCAACTGCTTATCAGAATCTGAAAGTACTAACTTTGATTCCATTTTAACATTTTTAGGTTTATCATCAGGCAGAAATTGTTGATATTTGTCAAAATCTGCAGGTCCACCATATACTGAAATAATTTCTGCACCACAGGTCATATCAAAGGTGCCCCATTCTGGTTGAAACAAAACCTTTTCCCCAAATGTAACCGTACAATTATTAAAACTAACGATGAGGATTCTACCATTATCCTGCGTTATGTTTGAAATTTCACCATTAACCTCTACCCCAGACTCAAAAGATAATGTTGATATTTTACCCACTGTTAAATTCGTATTTTCCATATCATCATCATTAAAATCACACACAGGTTTATGCAAATTTTGGATTTTACCAATTGGAGAACCAAATCCGTGGCAATGGTAATCGCCTCCATGCCCATCTAATTCGTTTCCAAATCGGGATATTTGAGTTGGGCCTTCAAACTGCATATATATTGGATTCTCAAAATCATCCTTAATGATGTTTACAATTTTTCCAGAAACTTGTACTTTGGATTCATATTCGGCTGTACATACTGTCTTTGCTTGTATTGCTTTTTCTAATGCTACACTCCCACCAATTCTAAATGCCATCTTATCTGCCATTTCTTCCAATACCTCAGATAACTTTGCAAAATCAGGAGTAATAAATAGTTGAGGTTGGGGTTCGGTTATATCATAACTTTGGTTGATGCAATCTAATGAAAATGGAATTTTCTTTACATCATCGGATAGACAATTTTGACTCTCACTCACAGAGGATAATAATCCCGCTCCATATATTTTGGGATTTTTAATATCTCCTATCAATCCATACTCAACGGTCCACCAATTCATTCGTGCTAGATATGCGGCCTCACTAATATATGTAATATCTTCAATGGCAGCATTTAAATCTGACTCTGCTTTTTTAATTTCTTCAGGAGTTGAAGTAGGATCTTCCTTCACATCAGATAATTCTCTTATTGCAAGATACAAATTATAATCTTCACGAGATGAAATAGCTTTTGAGGAAACTTCACCATAATGATGTAAATAATGGGCATAATTAGGATCTGCAATGATGGGTGCATGTCCTGCAGCTTCATGAACAATATCTGGGGCAGGTGTATAGGTGAGATGGTCAAGAGTTCGCATATCTGCAGCAATTGCTAAAATTCCACGAGATTGTAATTCCATAAATGCTGCTGGAGGTATAAACCCTCTAACACAAACAGCACCCCATCCAAATTCAGATAATTTTTGATCCATTTCTTCCACACGTGGGATTCTATTTATGGTTATGCCCGTTTTCCTTAATCCCTCAACATAAGATGAATGGGCATGTTTTTCAAAAAAAGCCTTAGAAATACGCATAATGAATCGCCATACTGCATGATCTATAGCAGTGTAATTATCATAGTTTTGCTCTACGATAAATTTTCGTAAATGAGGTGGAATAAATTTATGTGTCATGTGTTAAAATTGATGTGGTCGAAGCGCTCGAGGCTTATCTAAAATTTCTTTAAACACAATGGCCTTTTGAAGAGGAGTTCCAAATAATTTAATTTGCTTAGGAGGCGTAATTTCTTCAAAATTATCTGAAGCCACTATAGGAGATAAGTCATCATATTCAGTTTTAGATTGAACTGGTTGGGTATCTATTGAAGGTTCAACTGGTTCAAATTCATCCTCAAACTCAAATTCCAAGTCATCTTCAAAATCAAAGTCTGGAACTGGCTTTCCTTTACCCTCAAAATCTAAATTGGGAATTTCTTCCAATTTTGACATGAGGGATTCAAAGCTATCCAATATACTTTTTTTAGACTTTTTACCCTTACCTTTTTTCTTCGAAAAAAATGAAGAAAAAAGCCATATTATCATCATGAGGATAAACCCCGGCTCTATTTCAGATAGGTAATACATTCTTAGCTTTCTGTAGTTCCCTTATCATCATCTCCCTGCGAAATAGAGGTACGCATTTCAGTATCAGATTGGATATTTTGCATTCTGTAGTAATCCATTATTCCAAGGTTACCTTCATTAAAAGCATTGGCCATGGCTTTAGGAACTTCTGCTTCAGCCTCAATAACTTTTGATCTCATTTCTTGAACACGAGCTTTCATTTCTTGTTCAGCTGCAACCGCCATGGCTCGACGGCTTTCAGCTTTTGCTTGAGCAACTTTTTTATCTGCTTCTGCTTGGTCAGCCTCAAGATGTGCACCGACGTTTTTACCCACATCCACATCGGCAATATCAATGGATAAAATAGAATATGCAGTACCAGAATCCAATCCTTTGCTCAACACGGCTTTAGAAATTTCATCAGGATTCTCTAAAACAATTTTATAATTTAATGAAGAACCGATAGCGCTTACAATTCCTTCCCCAACTCTGGCTATAATAGTATCATCAGTGGCACCACCTACCAACTGTTCAATGTTGGTTCTTACAGTAACTCGTGCCTTTGCCATAAGTTGAATACCATCCTTTGCTACAGCCGATACTTTGCTCTCCGAAGGGCAATCAATTACTTTTGGATATACACTAGTTTGTACTGCTTCTTTCACATCACGTCCGGCAAGATCAATAGCTGTGGCTGTTTTAAAGTCTAAATCAATGGCGGCTTTATCTGCAGCAATAAGTGCATCTACAACATTTGAGATTTTACCCCCAGCAAGAAAGTGAGTTTCCAAATCTTCAGATGATACGAAACTTAGTCCAGCACGGTGTAGATTTATAATACCATCAGTAACCATTTTAGGTGGAATCTTACGTATGCGCATGATTACTAATTTTAACATTCCTATTTTTCCCCAACCGATGGACACACCCGCTTGAATCCATAGTCCTAATGGTACAAAATAGAGGAATAATAAAAATCCTATAATAAAAATTGGTAATGTTGAAAATATATTCATGGTTTCTCCTTTAAACTTTTTTCACAATGAGTTGATTTTCATCGATTCCTACAATGGTAATTGCTTCTCCAGCCTCGATAAATTCCCCTTTACTCATTGCTTGATATTCTTTTCCGTTAATTTCAATTTTACCCGATGGTCTTAGTACAGTTTGAGTAGTACCTTGGCTGTTAATTAGAGAATCATAACCTCGTGATATGGTATATCCATCATCACTGCTCTGACCATCCACTGGAATCAATTTTTTGTAATATTCAGATTGGGTAAATGATTTGAAAATAAAATAACCCAATATGAGCATAGACATAAATGCCATTCCCATATTTCTTGTGGCAAGATTTATATCTTCTGGGAGGGGATATTCTCCAATCATCATCTTGAATAAACTAAATAATATTATTAAAAAACCAGCAATGCCAATGAGACCGAATCCTGGGATGACAAAGACTTCAAGTACAATTAGAAAAATTCCTGCAAATAGCAATAACAACTCACTTGAATCTGCCAATCCCACTAGCAAATGTGAACCAAAAAATAATGCTAAAAATAATAGTCCTAATCCACCAGGAATACCAAATCCAGGAGATTTAATTTCAAAAAACAGTCCAAGCATTCCCAGACTCATCAATAATGGAGCTACAGTTGGGTTTGTTAAAAATCTCACGAGAAGCTCAGACCATGTTTCATCAACAGTTATGGCCTCTTTATCATCAATGTTCAATACTGAATTTAATGATTCCATAGAATCTACCAGTCTATCAGCAATACCTACCTTTAATGCTAGCTCTGTAGATAATGTGATAAGTTTTCCTTTATTGAATCCTTCAATATTTTCATTAGTAAGTGTATCTAAATTATTATCGAGTATAAAGTCAATTTGAATTTCTTCATCCACCATGGCTTCAGCGATTTGACGAGGTCTTTTATTTGCTTCGGCACTTGCAGCCATTTCTTCACGCATATATGAAATAATTTTTTCTGAAGCCTTTTCTCCTTGAGCATCTACCGCCGTTGCTGCACCAATGGTTGCACCTTTTGTCATATAAATCGAATCACAAGAAAGTGATATTAATGCTCCTGCCGATATAGCTCTGCGATTTATGAATGCGATGGTTGGGATTTGTGAACTAAGTATAATATCTTTAATCTGTGTGGCTGCATCTACACGTCCGCCAAATGTATCAATGTCAAAAATTATATAGTCTGAAGATTCCTCCTCGGCTAAATCAACTGAGCGCTGGACGAAATTGGGTAAACCCATATCAATTGTACCCTGTATGGGAACTACTACTGCCGAATTTGCGAATAAACTCAGTGAAGCCAGAACAACCGCAATTATTATTTTTTGGAAAATCATGAGCTGTTAATTTACATGAACTCAAACAACTCCCAAAAATGAAAGGTGAATTTATTATGATATTTACCTAATTTGAATATTTATATACTTTAAATTTTCCCATCTGGAAATGATATACTAAATCCTTTTGAATATATTATTACACACAATCAGTTTATTTTTAAGAATTTTGCCTCGGAAGGTTGCGCTTTTTGGTGGACGATTATTAGGATGGTTCATATTTAAATTTGTCCCCTTAAGATTTTCTGTAGCGAGACAGAACATTATGTTTGCATTTCCTCAATTTCAATCTTTACAAGTTGAGGATTTACTCCTAAAATGCAGTAAGCATTATGGGATGGTTTTAATTGATTTCCTTCGTCAATCGGGCATTAATAAAAATAATGTAAATAATTATGTGTCCATGGATGCTGAAACAAAAGAGGTATTAAATTCATGTAATGGTGGCATTATAATGACGGGGCATTTGGGAAATTGGGAAGCATTCCTTCCGGCATTAGGTTTAAATGGTTATCCATTTGTTGTGGTTACTCAAACTCAAAAAAATGATGGAAGCCAAAAATTTTTCAATTCCATACGAACTTTCCCAAAGGTCTCCTTAATTCCTCGAACTGGAAATCGAAAAAAAATGTTACAAGTCCTCGAAGAAAAGAAATTTTTGGGATTAGCCAGTGACCAAAATGCAGGCAAACATGGGATAAAAATCCCTTTTTTTGGAAAGTCGGCCTCAATTCCCAAAGGTGCGGCATTATTTCATTTTAAAACTGGTATGCCAATCATTGTGGGATTTTGTATATTATCATCGGATTTTAAGTATAATCTTAGATTACGAAAGTTAGATTTTGAATCAATTCCAGATAATAAAGAAGATGCAGTATTAGAGATTCATACGAAATACTCACAATTATTGGAAAATGAAATTAAAAAACACCCTGAACAATATTTCTGGTTTCATCGTAAGTGGCCTAAAAACTTATATGGAAATACCTAAGTTATGATTTATCCAGCAACAGAAAAATATATAGACCTTGCCATCCATTCATTGCAAGAAGGTGAGGTAATTGTTTATCCAACAGACACACTTTATGGATTTGGTGTAGATGCAACAAATACTGATGCAATCCTTAAATTAAATCGCCTGAAAGGGCGCAGCCAACCATTGAGCATTGTTCTGGAATCAATTGATCAAATTGAACAATTTGCGGAAGTTGATGACAAAATTCTTAAGGAATTAGATTCAATTTTCCCTGGAGAATACACGGTATTACTACCAGCAAAAGAGTCAATTTTATCGCCATTGGTGTGTAATGCTTCTCCGCTGGTAGGTATCAGAATTCCCCTTCATTTCTTTCCATTAGAACTTGCGAAAAAATTAGGTAAACCGATAATTACTACCAGTATTAATAGACATGGAAATGAGCCCCTAAATGATGTTACTCAAGTAGAAATCGATTTCCCAAATGTAGATATTTTTGAAGATAATGATCATAGTCCTTCCATAGGTTCAACAATCATAAACATGTCTAAAGAACCATTCAAAGTAGTTAGACAAGGCGACGGCAAATACCCTAAATGAATCTATATCTAAGAATTTTACGGTATGTGAAGCCCTATAAAGGCACCGTACTTCTTTCATTATTATCATCCATCTTCTATGTATTTTTTAATACATTTTCTCTATGGATGGTTAGTTCGTTGATTGGGACAATAATAAATCCAGAGAGCCAATCTGCAACGGTTACTAAACAAATTTCTTCTGAGCTATCAATTAGCCAAAAATTAGAAAATTCAATCCATTATTTAATTGGTCCTGGAGATCAATTGCATCAATTAAAGATGTTGTGCATACTATTGCTGATGAGCTTTATAATGAAAAATATTTTCTATTATTTGAATAATATTTCATTGTCATTCGTTCAGAATAATTTCATACAGGATATAAGAAACCTAGTATATAAACATCTTCAAAGCCTGTCTATTTCATTTTATGATAAAAATAAAATTGCGGACATTTCATCTATCGTTTTAAGAGATGTTTCTGCAATGCGAACTGCATTTACTCAATCTATTCAAAAACTAATAAACGAACCTTTAAACATTCTCATATTGATAATTATGCTATTTGTAATCAGTCCGAAATTGGCAACAATTTCACTTACAACAATTCCTATTTCAGCATTTGTAATCACCAAATTAGGGCAAAGTATTCGACGAAAGGCAAAACGTTCTAGTTTACAAATTGCAGGAGTAATGAATATATTACATGAAACTCTAAACGGAATTAGAATTGTTAAAGCATTTGGCAAAGAAAAATTTGAACGAAAACGATTTAATGTAGAGAACCATAAATTTTATAAACTTTCTTTTCGCCAAGATAGAATAAAATTTTTGAATACACCCCTAAACGATACCATCGGAGTGAGCATGGGAGCTATTTTACTCTGGATTGGTGGGTCGGAAGTTATTTTGGGCAATTCTCTATCTCCAGATGAATTTATGAGATTTATAATATTCCTATTCGCTATGCTCCAACCTGCACGTAAGTTGGGAAGTGTAAATGCACAAATTCAGGCGGGATTAGCATCAGCCTCGCGCGTTTTTTCAATATTAGATACACCTATTGAAATCAAAGATTCCCCAAATGCTATCGAAATTTCAACCTTTAAAAATCAAATTCAATTTAAGGATGTATCCTTAAAATACGAAAGTGCCAACGAATACTCACTTTCAAACATTAATGTGAAAATTAAAAAAGGTGAAGTTGTAGCTCTTGTAGGAAGTAGTGGTGCTGGTAAATCCACATTTGTTGATCTTATCCCACGATTTTATGATGTATCAAGTGGCGAAATATTGATTGATAAGGACGATATTAGAAATGTTAGTTTACAATCATTACGATCATTGATGGGAATTGTTACTCAAGAGACCATATTGTTTAATGATACCATTGCAAATAATATAAAATATGGTAATGAAAATGCTACGGATGAAGATGTGAAAAATGCAGCAATTGCTGCGAATGCACTGGAATTCATTGAAAAACTCCCACAACAGTTTGATACTATTATTGGTGAAAAGGGAACACGCCTATCTGGTGGACAAAGACAAAGAATTACAATTGCAAGGGCAATTCTTAAAAACCCACAAATTCTTATTTTAGATGAAGCAACTTCATCTTTAGACACTGAGTCTGAGCGGAAAGTACAAATTGCTATAGACAATTTAGTGAAGAATAGAACCGTACTGGTTATTGCGCATAGATTATCTACAATCGAAAATGCAGATAAAATCTTGGTATTCAATGAAGGTAAACTTGTAGAAGAAGGTACACACTCCCAACTATTGAACTTAGAGGGCAAATATTCTTCATTATATAAGATTCAAAAAAAGGTACATTAACATTGCCTGCAGTTGATTTTTTATGGTCTAGCACAAAAGAGTTTTTTAGTCTAAAACCGCTATTTGAAGAGGCTAAAAATCAAAACTGGGATGCTAGGTTTCTCAGAGTTAGCAGAAATAGAATTCGTAATTTTTTATCAATTAAAAACCTATCTTCATACATAATTATTTCACATGATACACCTTTAAAAAGAGTAAAAAAAATTGGATGGCAAGGAAAATATATTTACGTTGAACATGGACTTGGAGCTATGAAATATTATACGTATAAATATCCATTTTTTCATCACGCAGATTTATTGTTTTATCCTGGGGAAGTCTTTAAACGAAAAATGGAAGCCATTAATCCTAATTTTAAAAACGGACTTCTTGGTGGATATCCTAAAATGGATGATTTGTTTAATACTCAGATTAACCGAGAATCTTTGTGTACCAAGTACGGTTTAAACGCAAGTAATCCCATAGTTTTGTTTGCACCCACATGGGGAGGAAAATATAATAACGACTGTGGAATTCATAATTTGAAATATTTAGAACAAGTGGAAAATGTTATATCAATTCCACACCCCGCAGATTATAAAGTTGCAAAAAAATATAATTCCATAATACCACAAAAAGAAGATGGGATAAATAAATTTCTTCATCTTGCCGATCTTGTAATTAGTGATGTATCATCTGTTTTAGCTGAAGCAAGTTTTTTGAACAAACCCGTAATCCAATTAAAATTACCGCATTATCCAGGGTGTTTTCCTGAAAAGGATAAACGAAATGGAGAGTCGTGGATAAAAGAGGATATATTAGTTAAAGAAAATTCGCAAACTGATCGAAATGTTCGGCCATTTAAAATTCCCTATATTGATGAAGACTGGGTGATGGGACATGTATGTGAACCAAAAGAATTGGCTACAACTATTCCACTAGTTTTACGTGAAAAAGATAAGTATAAAGATGAACGTAAATATTGGGCAGAGCAAAGTGGATGGAAATTTGATGGTAATATTTGTCATCGAATGTTAAGCATGATTGAATCCTACATGACTCATGGTAAACGAATTCAATTTAAGGATATGCAATGATTTCTGCAATTATTCTTGCTGGAGGTAGCTCTGAACGATTCGGTGGTAAAATTCCGAAGCAATTTTTTAAAATTAATGGAAAGCAACTAATCGATATACCTATTTCTACATTTTCAGCAGTGGACGAAATTGATGAAATTAATATTGTAGTGCCTAAAAACTATTATAATGAATTTAAATCTCAATACCCACAACATAATATAGTTTTAGGTGGAAATTCCCGAAAAGAATCCTCATACAATGGGTTATTAGCTTGCAATGAAAAGACAAACAAAGTCCTAATTCATGACGCCGCAAGAATATTTGTAACTCCACAACAAATTAAAGATTGCTTGAATTCACTTATGAAATATGATGCCGTAACTTTGGCTATTCCTGTAGTAGATACTATTGCATTATGTGAAGATGATAAAATTCATAAAATGGAAAATAGAAATAATTTGCGTGCCATTCAAACTCCACAAGGATTTGACTATAAAAAAATTAAATATGCACATGAAGCTTTTAAGGGTGAAACTACGGATGATATTCGACTAATGTTGGAATCTGGACATCTTTGCAAAATTATTCATGGACATGAAAATAATTTTAAAATTACCACTCAAAACGATTTTCTTCGTGCAGAAAACATAATAAAAGGGAAAAAATGAAAGCCATAATACTTGCTGCTGGAATTGGATCACGCTTAGGGAAACCACATCCTAAACCACTAACTGAGCTCACAACAGGTGAAACCATTCTTGAAAGACAAATTCGATATCTTTCAGACCTGATTGGTGGAGACAATATCATCATCGTTGTTGGTTTCAAAAAAGATTTAATAATGGAAGCATTTTCGAATCAACTTTTTGTTTACAACAATGTATATGATACTACAAATACTTCAAAAAGTCTATTGTGTGCTTTAAAAAAAATAAAAAATGATGATGTATTGTGGCTAAATGGTGATGTAGTATTTGATGAAAATGTTCTTCGACCTATAATTGATTTTAACGGTTCATGTATGGCTGTTAATACACATTCTGTTGCAGAAGAAGAAGTAAAATATAATGTGTTTGAAGATGGATCAATCAATAAAGTATCTAAAATTATTACAGACGGTTTAGGTGAGGCCGTGGGTATTAATAAAATTTCAAAAGATAGCATCCCATTATTTGTTGATGAATTAAATAATTGTGATGCTCAAGATTATTTTGAAAGAGGCATTGAGTTTTCAATAGAAAAGGGTCTCAAAATTTATCCAGTTGATGTGTCAAATCACCTTTGCATGGAAATTGACTTCAATGACGATTTAAATACTGTAAATAGAAAATTAGGTTCCAATTGAAAAAGTATCATCTAAAAGTAATAAATGCTCTAGATAAACTAAATATAAAATTTATAATTGGGGCAGACTCATTGGTTGGAATGGGTGAAGGTGATATCTATAAATATTCAAACAATTTAAAACTATACCTATTTCCTCCCAATCCATTAAAGATTTTCATATTGTCCATATACTTATTACTCAATAAAATTGTACTTAAGCCTAAAAAATTATTTAGTCATTTATTTTTCAAACTACGTTATAAACCATCATTATTTACCAAAGAGCCCCATTTTGTAAAACTATCTATTTTTGAAAAGATAAATAACGATGTATTCGGTATTTTTATTGGTGAAAAAATAACTGAATTTGATAAATCAGATTTGAGCATTAAAAAAGTTGATTATGATGGATTCAAACTCCCTGTCCCAATAAATTACCCTGAATTCAATCAAAAATATAAAGATGAACTGTTATCAAACTTTTATAAACATCATAAAGTTCAATTCGATTCAAAATCGGAAAAAGAAGCTATAGATTTCTTGTATCAAATTGATGACATAATTAAAAATTCAAATACGAATTATTGGATTGAAGGTGGAACATTATTAGGTGCAGTACGAGACAAAAAACTCATCCCATGGGACCATGATTTAGATATGGGTATTATTAACAACTCAGATGTTGAAATTGAAAATCTTATAAAAAATTTAAAAAAGAAATTTTATGTAAGCGTAAAACCCTTTCGCGGAGATAGAACATGGAAATTGGGTAAGTATAGAGTTTTAAAAATATATCCTAAGAAGTGGTTATTCTTCAAAGAAGATTTGTGCTGCGACCTATTTGTTTATTACAAAGGCACTTTAGAAGGTGAAGAGGTATATAAATATGTAGTTTGGGGTAAAAATGCATACCATAAAAAAAAGTTTTTTGATTGTATTGACTCCATTGAGTTTTATAACAAAAAAATTAATGTACCAAACAATCCAGAATCATTTTTAGAAGTGAAGTATGGTAAAGATTGGCGAATTCCAAAAGAAAAATGGAATGTTGCATTAGATGATGGATCAATTGTTAGATCTTAATATTAAAATTACTTCTAATGATATCCTAATCATTGGAGGTGGAAGTTCAATTAAAAATTTTAAGTTTGGAACAATAATTGATAACTTTCCAATTGTGGCACGAATAAATAATTACGAAACTATAGGTTATGAAGAATTGGTCGGTTCTAAAACAGATATTTGGTTTAATGGTGCTAATCAAGGACTAAAAAGACGACGTAATTTACCAGATAAAATAATCACATTGATACCCCCACAAATTTTAAAAGAAAAAGGTAATAAAATTCATAATCGTATTAAAAAACGACTACATACTGAAAAATATAATTTAATAGAACATGATATGATGCAACAGTTTGAAAAAATTACTGGAATTAGACGGATTACAACTGGTACAAATTCAATACTTTGGGCATTAAACCATTATGAAAAGGTCATCATTCATGGCTTTGACTTTTTTGTAGACTCTAAAACTCACTATCACGATGGACCAATTAAAAAATGGCTAATTGAGAATGGATGGATAAAAAAAGCAGAGAAGCATGATATCATTAAGGAAAAAGTATATATAGAATCACTAATCAATGAAAAGAAAGTATATAAATTGATGGACATCTTAAAATGAACATCATCACTATCATTCCAGCTCGAGGTGGAAGTAAGGGGTTACCTCGAAAGAATGTATTGCCCTTCAATGGTATGCCATTAATTGTACATTCTATAAAATATGCTCTTGGCTGCAATCTAATTAATACAGTCTATGTATCCACTGATGATGAAGAAATTGCAAAGATTTCTACTGAATATGGTGCAAAAGTCATCCATCGTCCTGAGCATTTATCTGGAGATGAAGCTACTACAGAATTTGCCATTGAGCATACGTTATCAGAGATTTCTGAAAAACCAGACATCGTAGTTTTATTACAGGCTACAAGCCCTATTAGACCTCAAAACTCGCTGAACGAAGCATTAAATAAATTCATTGAAAATAATTATGATTCAATGCTCAGTATTTCTCCTTCCCATCGATTTTTCTGGAGTGTAGATGATGAAAATTCAGCTATACCTCAATATGATTTCTTAAATAGACCTCGTCGTCAAGATATGAAAAAAACTGATATTAAATTTGTAGAAAATGGCTCCGTATATATCTTTACTTACAAGCATTTTCAATCCGTTAAAAATCGACTTGGTGGTAATATTGGCTATATTGAATTTGATGAAAAGTTTAGTTATGAAATTGATTCAATCACTGATTTTCAATTTCTAGAAACATTAGCGAAAAATGAGTAAAATTAAAATATTTGTAACGGGTGGAACTTTTGATAAAGAGTACAATGAGCTCAATGGTGACTTATATTTTAAGAATACTCATCTACCTGAAATGCTTTCATTAGGAAGAAGCCAATTAGATGTAGATATCCACACATTGATGATGAAAGATAGTCTAGAAATGACATTGGAAGATCGACAATTTATTGTGGAAAGTTGTATAAAATCAGGTGAAAACAAAATCCTCATCACCCATGGGACTGATACTATGGTAGAAACTGCCACATTGCTTGCTAAAGAAATTAATGACAAAACCATTGTCCTTACGGGTGCAATGATTCCTTATAAATTTGGTAGTTCTGATGGGTTATTTAACCTTGGTTCAGCATTATCTTTTCTACAAGCAATGCCATTTGGAATTTATATTGCAATGAATGGTAACATTTTCAATTGGAATAATGTAAAGAAAAATAAATCTCTGGGACTTTTTGAAATCATAGATTAGTGAATTACTTATTATCCATATTTGTTGGTTATTTATTGGGATGCATTCAAGCATCATACCTCATTTCCACAATGGTACATGGATTTGATATCCGAAAAAAGGGTACTGGAAATGCTGGTGCATCTAACATGGTAACAACTGTTGGGTGGAGTGCTGGTTTCCTCACAATGTGCATTGATATTCTCAAATCTTATTTTGCAGTAAAGTTTATTGGGTATATTTATCCTTCTACAACTGAAGTAGTTTTTCTTCAATATCTCGCAGGATTTTCTGCAGTATTAGGACATATCTTCCCATTCTTCATGTCATTAAAAGGCGGAAAAGGGCTAGCATCTTTCATCGGATTGATTATGGCAATTGACCCATTGCTGGGATTCTATTTTTGTTCGTCTATTGTCCTCTTAACATTAATAACTGGATATGTTGCATTGGGCTCCATATTAGCATACATCATATTTCCATTATATGGATATTATACCCAGCTATTTGAATTTAATGTCTTTGTTTTGATGTTGATTTTAGGTGTAGTTGGAGTATATAAACATCGAGAAAATATTAGAAATATGTTATCAGGATCAGAGTTGAGTTTTTGGACAGTGGTCAAAGGAAAACATAAAAAAAACTATTACATTTTAGACTTCGATAGCACCATTATTTCGGTAGAAACATTAGATGAATTAGCATCTGTCTCCTTAAAAGAAGATCCTGACAAAGACGAAAAAATCGATGAAATTAAGTCCTTAACTGAAGAAGCTATGAATGGTGAAATGCATTTTATGGAAGCCTTAGAAGAGCGTATAAGAATCTTAGATGCTTCTGTAGATGATTTGAAAATATTAAGTAAAGTTTTAAACGATAAAATAACTCCATCGTTTCAAAGTAATGTTGACTTTTTTAAAGATAATGCACAAAATACATTTATTGTTTCAGGGGGATTTACGGAACTTATATTTTCAACAGTGAAAGATATTGGAATTCCAAAAGAAAATATTTTTGCAAACTATTTCACATTTGATAATAACAACAAAATTATTGGTGTGGATAAAAGTCAATTTCTTGCTCAAAAATTAGGAAAAGTAGACGCTGTCCAAAGTTTAGAATTAGATGGAACTGTATATGCTATTGGTGATGGGTGGACTGATTATCAAATAAAAGAGGCAGGATTAGCAGATTATTTTATTGCTTTCACTGAAATTGTAGAAAGACCTGCAGTAATAAAAAAAGGTGACATTGTAGCCACCTCTTTTTATGATGTACTTGAATTCATCAAAAGTACTAAGAAATAGTAAGCCCATCAAATTGCATCCATGGATAGATGCAATCTCCATAATCAATTCTCTCTTTACTTATTTCTACAATATTGTTCATCATTTCACAGATGTTTCCAGAAACCATTGTTTCTGAAATAGGATATTTCACCTCTCCATTTTCAACATAATAACTATTTTTAGCAACACCTGAAAAATCACCATTATCTGAAGGATTTCCCCCTGAAAATCGTGAAAGAATTATTCCCTTGTTCATAGATTTAATCATATCTAAAATTGCAATTTCTCCAGGCTCAACAATATGTGCTCCACCATCATTAACTGCACGTGAAAGCCCCGTTTTATTAGCACCATAAACACCCAACAAAAATGTCTTTAGTATTCCATTTTCAATGAGTGTAGAATCTTCAGATTCATATCCATCGCTGGTAATAAAATAATTATTCTGAATTTCTTCACTACGTGGCTTTGAATGTAATGTTAGTCTAGAATCTGCAATGGATTCATTGAGTTTATCTTTATATACCGATCTACCAGAGATTAATGGCATGTCTGATACAAACCCCATCATGGTAGAAATAAAATCATCTAAACAGTCCGGTGTAACAATGATTTGTCCATTAAATTTTTCGTGGATAGGATTAGTAATAGTTTGTTCTTGTGATTCTTTTAATAATCTATCAATGCTGCCGAAATCTTTTAATGATTTTTCAAGATGTTTAGAAGAAAAACCTGTATAATTAAATGATGATGTATTACGTCCATCTTTTGAGGTAAACATCGGTGTAAAATGATACATACCTTTTTCTAAGTCAAACTTTACACCATTTGAGTTTGCAAAAACTCCTTTTTTATGGGTAAAATCTAAAATTGCTTGTTCTAAAATCACTTTGGGATAAGTAACTTGAGTATAATCAGAAAATTCAGAGAGTCTATCATACATTACATCTAAATTGGGAGAAATAGGCCCTGCCTTAAAGGATTTATTCTCCTGAAATTCAGCTATATCATAAGCATCATCAGGATTAGATGAATCAGCCAATGTTATTACTTCTTCAATGGCATTGTCTACAGAATCTTTATCTACTTTGTTTATAGATGTAGAACCTTTTTTCTGATCTTTAATGATGGATAAACTTACACTACTATTGAATGTAGTTCTAAAAAGTGACATTTCACCGGCATCAATGTTTAGTTCTTTTTTTTCGCTATCCATGATAATACATTGAACTTTGTCGGCACCCTTTTTCTTTAGGGTTTCAATAGCATATTGGATAGTATCATTTGTATTCATTATCTTCCTCCAATATTTACTTTACATCGAAGTGCTGGTCCACCCATTCCTACAGACATTGGCTGTTTTTTACCGCACATTCCCGAGCTTACCCACGTCATATCATCCGAAACCATATCCACAGTTTTAAGCATATCAAATGCTACACCTGAAATAGTTGTATCCATGATTGCTTTACCTAATTTTCCATTTTTAATTTCATACCCTTGGTTTACCGCAAACATAAATTCACTGGTGGAATCTGCTTGTCCATTACCTGGTTTCATTAAATAGTAGCCATCTTCTACAGAGGCAATCATTTCTTCTAACTTACTATCACCTGGCATAATTGCAGTGTTTCGCATACGAATTAATGGTTCATCTGAAAATGCAAAAGCACGTGCATTTCCCGTAGGTGTTGATTCAAAATGACGAGCACTATCTTTATTATGCATAAAACTTTTCAGCACACCGTCTTCAATAATAGTTACATCTTCAGATTTAGTCCCTTCATCATCTACAAAAACAGGAACTGGGCATATTTCATCATCTACATTATTTGCAAAATCAATCATGCTTACTAGTGGGCTTGCTACAGATTCACCTAAATAATCACCTGCAACAGACCCCCCTAATACCAAATCTGCTTCAGTAGTATGACCTATTGCTTCATGAGCCAAAATTCCTGCAAGTTCAGCATCTAAGATAACTTCCTTTTCTCCAGCTTCTGCATATACCCCATCCACTTTACTAAATAAATGTTGGACATGCTCATCAATTTTTTCAAAATAAATTTGAGGATTATCAAAATTATCTTCAAGCTGTCCAAGACCGCCATATGCCTCCATTAATTCAATGGGTTGGCCATCCTTTTCAGCAGAAAGTACCACCATCAAATGCGCTCGAGGTATCATTGAATATGATGTAGAACCAGTTGCTGTTAGTAATGATTTTTCCATATCCAATGCACGTAACATGATGGTTCTTGATTTTACTTTCGGATATTTTTCAACAATATAATCATCTAAAATTTTCAGAAAATCAATCCAATGTTTTTGGGTATTTTTTTGCTTATCGGTGGTAAAATCTTTTTCAAAGTTTATAAAGGTATCAGGGAGCAATATACCACAACGAGAAGTATCACGTTTATTTAAAAAATGAACATTGTCAGATGATGAACGAATAACAGATTCAATAGCGTTATCGGTTATATTTGGATTTGAAGAAAATCCCCAATTTCCATCTTTAAAAACTCGAGCTGATACGCCACTGGTTGCAGAACGTGAATTTCCTACCACATCACCGTTTAAAATGGCTATGCCAGTTGAACGATTTTCTTGAACTCTTAACTCGGTATAATCCTTTGGAAATAAGGATGAATAACTTTGAATATCTTTTAACATTTAAACTCCTATAATGTTAATGAAAATGACGATAAAAGCACACCTGGACATTGTGTACCACCAAGTGATCTGTTTCCATAGGTCTCTACTTCAGGAATAAAATCAACATCGCTACTTACGGCTTCGAGATTTTTTCCAAAAAATTCGTAGAAACTATCATCAAATCTCATATTTTCAATGGGGGCAACAATCTCGCCATTCTCTACCCAGAAGCAAGCATAACGGGTCATTCCAGTAATACGACCACCAATACAGTCACTCCAATTTAAATAATGCAAATTACCCAAGTACAAACCCGTACCAATATTTTTCAATATGTCTTTTTCATCAAGTTCACCTGGTGACATATATGGTGCCCTAATTCCCTCACCCATTCCTGCAAAATTTGATTTAATATTATACTCTTTTGCAGAACGTGAATTGATGAGTGTATTTTCTAATAGACCTCTTTCTACAAGGCTCAATGATTCTGGAGCAATTTCTCCTAAATCATTGAATCTAGGTACGCTTCCATTTCTAAAATCTTCTGCCAAACTAAAGCATGGAGATAATGATAATTTTTCATTTCTCATTTTTCCAAATGAACTTTGGCCTTGTTGGATAGACGCTTCACTTAGACCATTCCATGAGAACATATCTAAAATATCTTTCACTCCAGGAGATGCAATATAAGTTCGATAATTTCCAGGCTCAACTTTAATAGCATCACGTTTCATGAATTCTAATTTTTCAATTGAATTTGCCATGAAAGATTCATACTTCTGTTGATTCCACTCCGAACCTGCAAAAGTTGCTTTTACCATTTTTTCATCTGGTGTGATGAGAGAATAGTCTAATGAAAAAGATTCTGTACTAAACCAATGGAATTGACCAAGAGAGTTCGAATTTCCTCTATAAATTTCTCCTGATGCAAAAATTCCTGCTAGATCCACACCTTTCATTGCAGGGGTCAATGCATCGGATGCAGTTTGTGGATCTAAGATATTTCCACTATGAACATCTCTACTTGATCCTTTATTTTCTGGTAAGACAATGTATGGATCCTCAGGAAGTTGAATCACTTCTTTACGAAGAGAATCTAAGATTTTTAGCGCGGTATCTTTGTCTTCATCTATTTTACTCGAAAGGGTGAATGCAGCACTACATGTTCTGTTATTAAAAATTAAATTCAATTCTAACGATGAATCTTCAACAAACCCAGTCTGTCTAATCTTTGATTGATTAAAGCGGATGAACTGAGTTTTTTCACCTGAGAAAGAAAGCGTTAAATATTCATCATCAATTAGATGTTGAAATATAAAATCTGAAATTAGCTTAAATTGATTTTCCATAATTTCTCCTTATACTCCACCAAATACTTCTATGTTTTCAAATTGACAAACTGGAGATGCATGCCCTACACGAATAACTTGGTTTGGCTCACCTTTTCCACAATTAGGTGTACCGTGAATTCCAAATGTAGATGCATCACCAACTTTTTTAAGATTATTCCAAAATGGAGTGGTAACTCCTCTATAATTTGGATTTTTTAAAGTTTTTGTGAGTTTACCATTTTCAATAAGTTTGCCATATTCAGCACCAAATTGAAACTTATTTCGATAATCATCAATTGACCACGAACGGTTAGTTTCCATATAAACACCATATTCAATATTTGATATAATATCATCAAGAGTTGAATCCCCAGGTTCAAGGTTTAAATTTGCCATTCTATCAATGGGGGCTCTATTCCAAGATGATGCTCTAAAATTTGCAACTCCAGGTGTCTTCGATCTAATTTGACTTTCCATACCACCTAATCCACGAACAAGTAAACCATCTTTAATAATGAATTCTCTATCTGCTTTTAATCCACCATCATCATAAGCATAGGATGCTAATTCATGTTTTACGGTTGGGTCAAAAGTTACATTCATCAATGGCGAACCATATTGAAGTGTTCCAAAGTCATCTAACCGAATAAAACTCCACCCCGCATAATTACGTTCATCGCCAAGTATTCTGTCGATTTCTAATGCATGCCCAATACTCTCATGAATTTGTAGCATCATTTGGTCAGGTGCTAATACTAAATCCATCGTACCTGTAGGACATTCATCCGCATTTAATAATTCTATAGCTTGATTTCCAATTTGTGAACAAAGATTCACAATCCTGTCTTTATCAAATACTTCTAATCCGATTTGATGTCCAGAACGTCCACCAGTTCTTCTTTGTGAAATAGTACCATCTTGAGCTGTTGCAGCAAAATCAGAAGTAATCATTAAGAATTTCTGATTCACATCACTACCGTTTGTACTGGCAAAATTAAATTCCGTTTCAGTAATTAAACCAAAGGCGGTAGCACTAACAATTTTGTCTGATACTTTGAGTGCATCACAACCAGCCAGTAATACTTCATTTAATTCACCAGCCGTTGTAGAATCTGAATCCTTTTCATAAAGTGAATTATAATTCCCTACTGCTGCGGGTCTAGCCGATTCCGTAAACTTAAATACTGAATATTTAGACGCATTGTTTGCATATTCCTTTGCACATTTTACTGCATTGTTTATGCTTTCAACGCTCCTATCATTTGTTGCATAATAGCCAAACTGACCATTTTCCAATACTTCTACCATAATTCCATGTGAAGTGTCAGAACCATTTGTTTGAGGGTGACCATCTCGAATAACACGATAGGTGGACTTTTCTTTAACCTCGCGCAAACCAATCCAATCTGCACTTACATCAATCTTTGATATTAATTCTTTTACATGCATATAAAACTCATTTTTAGCCTTGAAAATAGACCTGAAAATTACGACAATTTTTATCGCCAACCAATATCCCATTCGCATATATCATATAACAAATTAATGTATATAAGTGGAAAAATAAGTTCATGCTCTAAGCCTGAATTAGCGTTAAATTTGGGGCTGAATTTTTAAATATTTTCTAATTTTACATAAGATTAATTTTGAGGAATCACATGATAAATCCTAAATATCTCGCTATTCTAATCACTTCAACATTTTTAATGGTTGGATGTGGAAAAAAGAGTAGTTCTACTCCAATAGAATTAAGAACAAAACCAATATCAATTAAAGAATTTGATACTCCTCCTGGGGCTGACCCAAGTGTTTCTGCAGAATTAGGTGGTAATGGTTTTGACGCTATTGCGAGTGATCTTGGATTCAAGACCTACTCGCCAGCAGCTGATGGCGATCCTAATGCTAAAAAAGGTGGGCGATTTACCATGCGATTCACTGAATTCCCTGCAACTCTTCGCCCTATAGGTAAGGATTCCGCTTCAGAAATTGTATGGATGTTATCAATATTTTGCTATGAAACGTTAATTGGGTATGATTCTGAAATGGGTGAAATTGTACCTATATTGGCAACTCATTGGAAAATTTCTGATGATGGTCTTACATTCCAATTTAGAATTGATCCAAATGCCCGATGGGCCGATGGTATGCCAGTAGTTGCACAAGATGTAGTTTCAACATGGCATTTGCATATGAATGAGGGAATATTAGAACCGAGGTTGCAAGTCACCTATGGAAAATACTCTGAGCCTAAAGCCATCAGTAAATATATAGTTGAAGTTTCCTCAACTGAAAAACACTTCAAAAACTTTTTAGATTTTGGCTGGAGTATGCAAATTTTCCCTTCACATATAATTGCAGATTTAACCGCAGAAGAATATTTAGAAAATTTTCATTTTAATATGATGCCGGGTACAGGACCATATACTTTCGTAGAAGATAAAATGCGAAAAGGGAAATCTTTAACCCTTGTAAGAAGAAATGATTGGTGGCAAAAAGATTATGAACGGAATATTGGTGAATACAATTTTGATGAACTTAAATTTGTTATCGTAAATGATGACCGTTTAACTTTAGAAAAATTTAAAAAAGGTGAACTGGATTATTATACCGTTGGAAGAGCTCAATGGTGGGTTGAAGAGTTTGATGCAAATGACACAGAATTCGACTATCTTCACAGAGGACTTATTCAGAAGAAAAAAGTATTTAATTATAAGCCTAAAGGTACATCAGGGCTAGCCTTTAATATGAGGAAAGAACCATTTAATGACATTAAAATCCGTAAAGCATTTGCTAAACTGTGGAACAGAGAACAACTCATAGAAAAATTATTCTTCAGTGAGTATGTTCCTTTAAAATCATTTTTCCCTGGGGGGCCTTATGAGAACCCCAACAATAAATTATATACATATGACCCTGAAGGTGCTGTAAAGCTACTTGCTGAAGCAGGATGGAAAGATAGAAACAGTGAGGGTTGGTTGGTAAAAGATGGTGAAATCTTCGAAATTGATTTTGGAATTGCACAATCATATGAAAGAATCTTTACTCCATATCAAGAAGATCTCGCCAAAGTTGGTATTAAAATGAATTTGAAATATGTTACTAGCCAAACCATGTTCAAAAAAGTTCTAAACGAACGTGACTTTGATGTTCATTACCAATCATGGACTATGCCATTATTCCCTGGTCCAGATAAACATTATGGTTCTGACATGGCGGATATTCCAGGGACAACAAATATCACTGGTGTAAAAAACGCTGAGATCGATAGAATCTCCAAAGCTTATAATGAAATGTTTGATGCCAAAGATAGAACTGCGGCATTACAAAGAATTGATAGTATTTTAAACGAAATGGTTCCTCAGGCTCATGGATGGGGTGCACCATATACAATCCGATGTGCATATTGGAATAAATTTGGAATGCCTAAGGATGTTATTGGTTATTCTGGTGATTGGTATACGACTATGTCATCATGGTGGTATGAACCTGAATTAGCCATAAAAGTAGAAAATGCTAAAGAAGATAAATCCATTACATTCCCGTATGTGGAAACAGAATATCGTTACCAATTAAAAAAATAATTTTTTAATGACTCAATACATAATTCGAAGATTGCTTCTTATGATTCCAACATTTCTTGGGATCACCGTTTTGGTTTTTACGATTCTTCAATTGGTCCCAGGTGGGCCTCTTGAACAGGAATTGCTAAAAGAACAAGCTGCACTAATGGCTGGCGGTGAAGGTGGGGCTAGCGGAAGCACCTCAAAATCTGGAGTAGCAGAACTACCCGAAGAATCAGTTCAACGGCTAAAAGAATTTTATGGTTTAGATAAACCTGGTCCTATTCGTTATTTAATTTGGCTCGGTGTTTGGCCAAAAGAAATTAATCAATATAGAATTAAGCTTAAAGATGGTCAAAATCAAATTCAATACAGGATGTCAGCTAAGCAAAATATTGATATAAGCTATTTAAATGGTGAACCCATGATTAATAATAATGAATCATTTGAAAAACCATGGAAAATTGAAATTTCAAATATTAGTGATACGGGTGTGGTAACTCTTAAAATATTCAGAACTGCTTTTCAGGGCATTCTTACTGGGCATTTGGGAAAATCCTATACCTATGCTGAACCAGTATGGAAACTAATTAAAGAACGACTTCATATATCGGCATATTTTGGAATGATAAGTTTTGTTTTATCCTATATGGTTTGCATCCCCTTGGGTATTTTTAAAGCTCTAAAACATGGTTCAAAATTTGATGCTATTTCAAGTACTATTGTATTTATTGGATATTCAACTCCTGGATTTATTCTGGGTGCAATGTTACTTGTATATTTGGGTGGGGGAAGCTTTTGGGATGTATTTCCACTGGGAGAATTCAGGTCTGAAGATTTTGAATACTTCACATTTTGGGAAAAAGTGCAAGATCAAATTCATCATACTGTTTTGCCTGTAATTGCATATATGGTTGGAGCATTTGCATCACTTACGGTATTAATGAAAAATTCTCTTTTAGAAAATTTAAGTCAAGATTATGTTCGGACTGCTTTTGCAAAAGGACTTTCCGAAAGACGAGTAGTATTTTTCCATACCGTTCGTAATTCGCTCATACCATTGGCTACAGGTATTGGTGGACTAATTGGGATATGGTTAGCAGGATCCTATTTAATTGAACGAGTGTTTAACATAAGCGGAATAGGTATGCTGAGTTATATGGCCGTTATACAAAGAGATTACCCCGTTGTTATGGGATTCTTAGTTATTGGTACAATAATCAGATTATTAGGAAACTTAATTTCTGATATGTGTTATGCGGCAATTGACCCAAGGATACGGTTTAAATAATGGCGACGTCACAATCAATATTATCAAAAAGAATTCGAAAATTTAAATCCTTAAAAAGGGGATATTATTCTTTCTTAATTTTAGTAACATTATATCTTCTATCCTTTTTAAATCCAATTTTCATTAACAATAAGGCCCTCGTTGTTAAATACGAAAATGATTTCTATTTCCCTGTATTTAAATATTATCCTGCATCTACATTTAATCAAGATGGTTTTGGTGAAACCCATTACCGAAAATTAAATGCACAATTTAGTAAAAATACAGAAGATGATAATTGGGTCCTCATGCCAATATACCCTTATCATCCTAATGAATCTCTCATGTCAGAATTAGAAGGGAACCCCCCCCATGCACCATCTTCAGATCATTGGTTTGGAACTGATAATCGCGCTCGTGATGTTTTTGCTAGATTAATTTATGGTTTTAATATTTCAATTTCTTTTGCATTGGTAGTTACGTTTTTTGCGTATTTAATTGGAATTACAATTGGTGCAACTTTAGGTTTCTTTGGGGGAAGAATTGATATTTTTGGTCAACGTTTTATAGAAATTTTTGCATCAATCCCATTTTTATATACCATGATAATTATTAGTTCAGTTATGCAACCGAGCTTTTGGTTACTTGTAGCTATTTTATCATCATTCGGGTGGGTAGGGATGACTTATTATATTCGTGGTGAATTTTATAGAGAAAAAGCAAAAGACTATGTTTCAGCAGCAATTTCAATGGGTTCAAACAACCGTCGAATTATGTTTAAACATATTTTACCCAATGCACTAACACCTGTAATCTCATATGCGCCTTTTGCAATTGTAGGATACATATCTTCATTAGTTTCCCTAGATTTCTTAGGCTTTGGACTGGCACCACCAACTCCATCATGGGGAGAAATTGTAAGTCAGGGAATTTCTGACATTAGATATTGGTGGTTAATTGTTTCCCCAATGGGTGCCACTTTTTCAACATTATTATTAATTACCTTTATTGGTGAAGGTGTGAGAGAAGCATTTGATCCTAAAGTATATTCAAGATTACGTTAATGTCTGAAGATAAACTTATTCAAATTAAAGATTTAAAAACCTACTTTTATACTGAAGCAGGAACAGCTAAAGCTGTAGATGGTGTTTCATTTGATATTTTTAAAGGTGAGGTTTTGGGAATTGTCGGTGAATCTGGCTCAGGTAAATCTGTAACATCTCTATCAATAAATAGACTTATCCCAAACCCTCCAGGTGAAATTGTAAATGGTGAGATTATATATAATGGGAAAAACCTTCTAGATTTGAGCTATGAGGAAATGAGAGATTATCGTGGGAAAGATATTGCCATGATTTTCCAAGAGCCCATGACCTCCCTAAATCCTGTTTTTAGAATTGATACTCAAATGAACGAAGTATTAATTAAGCATGAAGGGCTAACATGGGACGAAGCTAACGAGCGTAGTATCAAAATGTTGGCTGCTGTGGGGATCCCTGACCCTGAAAAACGAATGAGAGATTATCCACATCAATTTTCTGGCGGTATGCGACAACGTGTAATGATTGCCATGGCTTTACAATGCAATCCCGCACTTCTTATTGCAGATGAGCCCACAACGGCATTAGATGTTACTATTCAGGCACAAATTTTAGACTTGATGGTTCAGATGAAGAAGCGCCGTGAAGATGCTGCAATTTTACTCATTACTCATGATTTAGCCGTAGTTGCTGAAATGTGTGATAGAGTCATTGTAATGTATGGAGGTAAGATTCAAGAGATTGCCCCCGTAGAAGAATTATTCGAAAATCCACAACATCCTTATACAAAAGGCCTTATGTCATCTATACCAAGACCCGATGGTGAAAAACAAAAAAGGCTTGAGGCTATTCGAGGAATGGTACCTCCAATTTTAGATATGCCTGTGGGATGTAAATTCTGTACTCGTTGTGACGTTGTGGAAGACAAATGTGAAGGTACTGAGCCTGAGTTAGTTGAAATTAACGATGGCCATTTTGTAAGATGCCATCTTATGGAGAATGCCCAATAATGGCCAATCCAATTTTAAAAGTAAGAGATCTACATGTACACTTCCCTATTTTTGGTGGAATTTTTCAACGAAGAGTTACCGAAGTAAAAGCAGTTGATGGTGTTTCATTTGATGTCTACCCTGGAGAGACTCTGGGGATTGTAGGTGAATCTGGTTGTGGTAAATCTACATTGGGCAAAGGGTTAATAAATGTTCTCCGTTTAACTGCCCCAGATGTAGAAATTAGTGGCAGTGTTAGTCTAGAATCATCAGGTGAATATATAGACTTATTATCTTTATCAAGAAAAAAAATGAATCTCCACCGGCCGGATATTCAAATGATTTTCCAAGACCCTTTCTCTTCTTTGAACCCAAGAATGTTAGTGAATGACATTATCAAAGAACCATTAGATTTACACACCACACTTTCTGAAAAAGAAAAGAAAGATAAGGTGGCATGGTTATTAGAAAAAGTAGGGCTCTCTGCTGAACAAGGAACTAGATATCCTCACGAATTTTCAGGTGGTCAGCGTCAACGTATCGGGATTGCTCGTGCCCTTGCTACTGAACCACGACTCATCATTGCAGATGAACCTGTTTCAGCGTTGGATGTTTCTATCCAAGCACAAGTCATAAACCTAATGATGGATTTACAGGAAGAATTTAACTTATCCCTTATATTTATTGCTCACGATCTTTCTGTAGTTGAACATATTTCGGATAGAATTGGCGTGATGTATTTGGGCAATATGGCTGAAATTGGTGAATCTGATGAAGTATATAGAAATCCCCAGCATCCATATACACGTAGCCTACTTTCAGCAGTACCTTTACCCGATCCAAAACTTCGGAATAAGAGGAATAGAATTGTACTAAAAGGTGATGTGCCCTCTCCATTGGCAAAGCCATCGGGGTGTGGGTTTAGAACAAGATGTCCACTTGCAAAAGATGATTGTGCGACGACGGTGCCACTATTGGAAGATGTGGGTAAATTGCACTTTGTGGCATGCCCACATTATAAAGAAGAATTTCCTGTAGATTAAAAAAGGCTCGATAGAGCCTTTTTTAATATCAATTATTTTATTAGCATCAGTTTCTGAATATTGGTTCCAAACTCAGATTTTATTTGAATAATATATATTCCGCTAGAATGTTGAGATCCATTCCAACTAAAATGATGATATCCAGCATTTAACTCGCTGTTCATAATCGTCTCAATTTTTCTTCCAGATACATCTAATACATTAATTTCAACATTTGAATCCTTAGGAATTCCAAATTCAATTTGAGATTGTGGATTAAATGGATTGGGGTATGCTGGACTCACCACAAACTCATGAGGAATGTTCAACTCTGAACTTTGAGTTTTTAATATTAATGGAGAAACTGCATTCCCTTTTACCATATCTGGAGAATAATGAACCTGTGGATATAAATTGTATTCAATTTGTTCATGATGAGAATACAATTTCATCTCAATAATAAACTCACCATCACCATGAATCATAAGTGGAAAAACAAAACTTTCTGAAAAGGGATTTTCAACCGCTTTTACCTCACCACGATTTTCCCCATTTAGATAAGCAATTATATAATCGTTTTCACCAATGTTAATTTCATCTGATTTTACTTCAATGGTTGCACTTCCATTAAACTCAAATTGATGATATGCGTTTGTTTGACGTTGCAAACCACCCTCTACTTCTGGACTAACAGAAGCAACCTCATCGCTAGGATATTCCAGTTCTCCATCAGAAATAGTACTCAGCATATATCCGTTATTGGGTTCTAATTCTTGCAATGTTCCCCACCAACCATAGCCATCAAAATAATCTGCATAAATAGTCTGATTTTTAATATATGTTCCCACTCCGTCAATTGAAGATAAGGCTGTATTTATGGGAAGTGGTGATTGAGGTAAATAGCCTATCCAATTCCATCCTGCAGTTAATGGGATTGAAGTTGAATTTACATCCACAGGTGTACCTTCAAATGTGATGTTATTATTTTGTGATGCGATAAGTTTATACATTTCAATATTTGATACCGTTTCAAGGGTTCCCCACCAGCCATATCCATAATAGTATTCTGCATAAGCATTTTGACTTTTCAGATAAGATGCACTTCCGTTTATGGATCCAAATACATTGTCTAATGACATATCTGTAGATTCCAAGTTGATGGATAACCAGTTCCATCCAGGTACAATATCAATTGAGGTTAATAATCCACCTGCAGGAATTTGAGCACAATCGCCTAAAATTGCAGGATATTCTATTCCAACTGTAGTTACTATATTTGAATTTTCGAAACAAAGTGATGCATCCTCAAATGGTGTTGTAAATACTAATCTCATGATTGCACCGCTGTGGCTAGGAATTTCCGTTGAAGTTGAAGACCACAATATAAATGATGGCGTAATTGTAATGTCTTCGTTTTCAAGACTTTCAATTCCAAGAGCATCTACTATTTCCACACCAGAGAGAGAAATTTCAACTTCATTAACTGCATATTCACAATCTAATTCAATATCTATCGTTGATGTTCCATCACCAATCATCTGATAATTACTGAAACCCAACTCACCCAATGGAGGGTAGGTACACGAACCATCTTCAATGGTAGCATCAGGATTATAATTTTCTGCGGTAGGATCAGTACATCCGTAGATATCTTCTTCTGGACCACTATCGTCTGGACCAATGGCGCCTGCATTTATCCATTCTGCAATAAGATCTACTAGCGATGCTTCCAATGGTGGCTGATTCAGAGGCATTTGCTGCCCAAATGGTGGGTTATCACTTAATTTTTGAATGAGAATACTATAATCTGCATATCCTGGATTTACCACTAATCCATGTGCATTGGTTCCCGCCATTAAATTCTCATAGGAGGTTAGGTCCAATCCACCTGCATAGTTGCCACCACCACTATGACAGTATGATGTACAATTAGCGTTGAATATGGGCTGAATATCATTTTCATAGGAAATTTCCGTTTCACCTTCATCACCACCACCATCATCATCTTGGGCGCCAATGCTTGAACCTGTTAATGAAAAACCTATTGTGGTTGAGCCACTCGCAGAAGTCATAAATCCTGCATCGGACGCTGCACCACCGCTTGCAGAAAAAATATCTGCGCCTGTTATCTCAAATTGAAATCCACCCACATCAACTAAATTTAAAAGATAAATATCTACATTTCCATATTCTTCATAGAATGGTAAACAATTTCCAATTTCAACATTTAGCTGATGTCCATCATTCCCAGATAAAATTGCTGCAGATATACATATTTCATTTGAGGATACATTTCCAATTTCAAGCGTGGTAAGTACGACTCCACCTAAATCACCAAAACTTAAATATGCCTCAATATCATCTTCTCCAGGAGTAGTACCACCATCGTCATCGTCACAATATTCTATAGGACAATCTCCTCCATCACAGTCTAGTTCTGGACAATTTAAGAAATATTCATTGTTATTATCATTGCAAATCCCATCCCCAATCATAGAACTTGCTACATTTTCATTTACACAATTTATAGCACAATCGTATATTAATCCATCTCCACAGGATGTACCAATTACACTCGATCCATCGGAACCACCTCCGTCATCATTACATTGACCACCAGGAGCATTATCTGCAGAATTGGGATTTATACAATCATAACAATCACCACCATTTTCAATACATGAATAAGTTCCATCTATGCAATCTCCTGGACAGCAATCACCACCATCATATCCACATTGTTGATTGTTATTTATAATATCACAAAATCCATCACCAATCCAAAATTCATTACCATCACAATCACTTCCCCATCCACCATCATCACCACCTGTACCACCTCCTCCATCATCATTACAGTCACTACCATCTCCACCACATTCACCACATTCATCAAAAACATTACCGTAGCAATCGCAATCGCCATCAGGTATGCCATCACCAAAACACACGCCACATTCATCCATATCGGAATTTGCTATATGACCAGATTCTCCTCCAGAACAAACATCGCAATCATCAATTCGAGCACCATATTCCATACCTAAATTATCATGGTATTCTCCTAATGGTGTAGAGGGAGAACATGTGCCAGCACAATCCATGTATGCATCTCCACCATCGCACACACCGCAGTTATCATATTCAGCATCTCCACCCCATTGACCTAAACAGTCTTGTGCACAATCATTGGAGTTATCAGAGTCACAGGTTCCACAATTGTCTTCAAGAGCATCACCACCACATACACCTTCACAATCTATATGAATTACACAATTTCCATCACAATCAAATCCTGGCTCTGGACCATTTCCATTACATGTACCGCATTCATCAACCTCTGCATGGATACCGTCATCACATGAACATCCATCATTGGCATACCAACATGAACCATCATCTGAATCTGCGTTTCCATCAAAATTACATGCATTCTCATTTAAACAACCATAGGCTGGACATGAATCACATGTAATGGGGCATGTTTCAAATATGGGAGTCCCTGCAAAAACAAATTCACATCCCAATGCAGCCACTGCATTTTCACAACCACCAAATGCAGACATTGCATCATTATTATCATCACAAGAATAGAGGTCTACTATTTCTATTTCTGATACAGACTGAATAATGTCACCAAATGTACCAGTACCTACGGACCATGTGAGTTCTGCATCATATTCTAAATTTGTAGATGGTTTATAAATTTTAACTTTTAGGGGATTACCTTCAACATAACCTGATATTTGAACTCCTCCAAATGAGCACATATCTACTGAACCTATACTCACAATACTGAGCTGTTGGCCTGTCCACACTCCTGCGCCAACAAGAAGTTCTCCAATTTCATTATTACAATTATTATAATTGGTGAGACCATTTTCATCAAAAATGCCAATTTCGTCACCAGGTGTAAGGGAAGTAATGGATGATTGGAATAAGGTTAATTGTGTCTGGCCTGTACTTTCTAGGTTTACCTGAAAGTGCTGAGTCCAGATTATTGAGAATAAACACAATTTTATAAGTAAACGAGGCATCATTGTCCCTCCTTTGTATGACATCGATGATTACTCCAATTTACGCCAAATTACACATTTGGTAGTTTAAATACTTATTTTACTTACAAATTGTTACATTTATCACAAAATAATAAAGAGGGGTAGCAATGCCACCCCTCTCTTAAGTCTACACAATCTATATGAT
>CAYFMU010000014.1:0-60801 GCA_964344315.1 uncultured bacterium
AACTTTGTTAAATTTACTGAAAAATAAACCCCTTAAATAGTCATGACCCTTATTTTTTAGATACTAACAATGATACTACAATTGTTGAGTTTAATGAAAGTGTTGGTAGGGTTCCAGTAGTGGAAGCTGAATATGTTTCCATGAATCAAAGTAATTTTACAGAGCTGGTAATTCCCGACGGTTTGATGCTAGAGATTTCAAATATAAATAATTTTTTACTTGATGATGGGCAAAAGATAATAGTAAAAGGAATTCTTAAAATTGCTGGTGATTGGGATAATAGACAGCTTATAAACTTAAATTCAAATTCACAAATTAATGTAACTGGCACGGGGGTATTAGACATTCAATACTCACATGTATATTATGATGGGATTTTAGAACCAATTAAGTTTGAACTTGATGACTACAGAACAGATAGAACTCTAACTATATCAAATACAACATTTGAATATAATTCTAATAATACTCTTTCAGCATTTGACTTTGATATTAGGGTTGATAGTTTTAATTACAGCTTTGATATAATTCAAAATACATTCATCAATTCAGGGATAAAAACCAATCTAATTCATCCAATTTCTGGTGATTATTTATTTTTTGTAAATAATAATTTTATAAATTCAATTTTTAACGTTTTAGGGAATGATGATTACTTCTGTTATAACAACTTCTATAACACAGAAATAAATATTGATCTTTCATGCAATGGTTTGAATTATAGTTTCAATCCACAGCTTAACCCCGACTTCACGTTACAATGGGGCAGCCCTGCCATTGATGCTGGTGACCCTAATATAATTGATCCTGATAATACACGCTCAGATATTGGAGCGCATTATTTCTATCATCAGCGTGGTGATTTAAATTATGACTATGCAATAAATGTAATTGATGTGGTTTTTCTCGTTGAAATTCTTCTTGAAAGTGTAAATGATTTAAACAACGGTCAAATTGATGCGGATGATTCAAACTACGATTTATTTCCTGCAAATATGAATGGAAATTCTACAATAGGTGCCGATGGCCTTGCAGAAATAGTATGTTATATAATAGGAAATGTATGTAGTTCAAATCTTGAAGAGTTATCTCAGCCTATATATGTTTCGAAAATAATGCGTCATAAAGACAACCCTTCTTTTGTTATGGATATTTCAATGTTGAATCTTGAGCCTGTTTCTACATCTTTTTTCAAAATTAAATTGCCTACAGGCTTCACCCCTGTCTCATTTGATTTGGATTCTCATTCCCAAAATATGCAAATTGAATACAGGGTTTCAGATGACAATAAAACTGTAGGAATTGTATTGTTTAGCTTTGATAGTTTTATTGAACCTGGTTTAGGTAAAGTATTGTCTCTTGGGCTAGAACGAACAGCCTTATCAAGGGAAGATGATTTTATAGATGACAGTGAATTTACCTCTATTGAACTAGCTAATTCTGGTGATGGTCTATTTCAATTTTTAGAGGTGACAAGCAATGAATTGGGGAGAATGGCATCTGAACTAATATTTGAAATACCTACTTCTTATTCACTTTCTCCAGCATACCCCAACCCATTTAACCCTTTAACTACCATACCTTTTGCCATACCAGAAGATTGTCATATTAACATCTCTATCTTTAATTTACAGGGTAGGTTAGTAAAAGAATTGCTTAATAAATTTACCCCTGCAGGATATCATCATATTCAATGGGATGGTTCAAGCAGTGCCTCTGGCACATATATAATAAAAATGGAATCTACGAATTTTTCAACAACAGAACATATAACCTTGGTTAAATGAATATAAACATTCAAAATATCACTGAATTAGAACATGCATTTGCGGAGGATTTTGGTACGCCTTATTTCCCCGTATTGGCCGATTATTATTTAAAAAATAAAGACTTTAACCGTGCCCAAAAAGTATGCGAACTAGGATTAAAAAATGCTCCTCAAAATACGGATGGAAAGTTTATCCTCTCAAAAGTACATCTTTACCAGAATAAAGTAGTTCAAGGAGAACGATTACTTAAACAAGTGGTGGATGAAAATCCAGTTCACATTATTGGTTTACGTATTTTAATTGAAGTGATGCACTCGTTAAATAGAAGTAAAAAATCAATTCAAAAATATGTGCACAAAATTTTAGATGTATTGCCTGAAGATGCCGAGGCACTAGCATTACTTTCAGACCTAAATACCAAAAAAACTGTGGAAATGCCGGTTGTTGAAACGCCTACAGAGGATGTTCCTGAATTTGTAAAAAATACCACAGATGACCCCAAAGTCTTGCCTCCTTTAAAAGAAAAAACGGAACCGTCAGAGCCTGTTCCTGCAAAGGTGGTTGTGGCACCCCCTGAAGAGGTAGTGTTTGACGTGAAAATGAACATGGCTACCTTTACCATGGTGAATGTTTTAAAATCGCAGAAAAATTTCCGGCAAGCTCTTTCAGTATTAAGTAAATTAGAAGAAAAGGGTGCAGATGCAAAGCGTATTAAAAAAGCGCGTGCTGAATTAGAAAAATTATTGGCTCAACAAGACTAACTTTCACCGCATGCCCTCACCTAGAAAATTTGATGTTTCAGAATTTGAAAATACCATTTATAAAGATCCTCAGCGATATGATGATGAATATTGGTGGAAAAGTGACGATTTTGAATTTTGGAAAAAAATCTTCAAGGGGATATCTGGAAATAAAGTCTTAGAACTCGCATCGGGTACGGGCCGTTTGGCCATACCGCTAATCAGAGAAGGAGCTGAATATACAGGTATTGAAATCTCTCCCCAATTTTGCACACAGAGTATTGAAAAATTAATATCTCACAATATGGACTTTAATATTCATGAAGGCGATATTAGAGATTTTGACCTAAATGAAACCTTTGATTTAATTTTTATTGGGTTCAATTCCTTTTTACATCTATTAAAAAATAAAGATGCCGCAGCATGTCTTCAATGTGTGCAAAAACACATGCACAAAAATACATTATTCGTCATTGATATCTTTGTACCTAATCCTTTATTCTTGTATCGACCTGAAATTAGGTTTCCTGTCATGGAATACAAAGATTCTGAAACAAATGAATTGGTGACAGTAGAAGAAACCAGTGTGTATGACCCTGAGTCTGAAATAAATAAAATTACATGGTACTATAATACACCCCAACAAAAGGACCATACCGTGTACTCTTTTACGATGAGAATGTATTTTCCTGATACGATGAATCGACTGCTTGTGGAAAATGGATTTGAAATTTTAGAGCTATTTGGTTCTCATAATTTTGATGATTTTGAAGAGTCTAGTGAGCTCCAAATTTATATGTGTAAAAAATGAAAAAAGAAACCCATGAACTTATAAAGCTCGACTCCCGTTTCCAGTGCTTGGTGGATGAATTTGGGTACCCAAATTACCAAAAAGAAAAAGATTATTTTGAATCATTAGTACGCAATATAGTGTATCAACAACTCAGTGGTAAGGCTGCATCTACAATTTTCTCACGTTTTTTACATTTATTTGATTCTAAACAGTTTCCCCATCCCACAGATATAATTGCTGTAGATAAAGAAACACTACGTAGTGTGGGACTCTCTAATCAAAAAGTGACCTACATATTAGATCTTTGTGAAAAATGCCTACATGGTGATTTAGATTTTACGTCAATAGATCAGCTCGAAAACGATGAGGTTTCTCAAAAACTCATTCAAGTTAAGGGTATTGGTCAGTGGACAGCCGACATGTTTCTTATGTTCACATTAAACAGGTTGGATGTATTCCCGTTGGGAGATTTAGGGGTAAAAAAGGGAGTTCAAATTTTTGAATCTTTGAAAGAATTGCCCAGCGAAAAAGAAATGGCTTCGGTGGCATTGCAATGGCAACCCTATAGAACTATTGCTGCTTGGTATATGTGGAAATTAGTAGACGGACCTTTTGAATGGTAAAGATTACTCACATATTCTTTGATTTGTTTGGTGTTTTGTTGGGTGCAGACCAATCCACAATTATACATTTTGTTGCATCAAAAATTGATAGTAATTATCAAGAGGTCAAAGAAATATTGTTGGGTGAATCATTCATGAAGCTTGAACGAGGAGAAATAAATTTTAGAGATTATTTTCAACATCTACAATATGCATTACCCAATGGTGATTTATTAGACTATGAATCTTTCAAACAAAAGTGGCTTTATAATCAGATTGATGAATTACCAACAGTGGAGTATATCGAGAGGTTGGCACAAAATTATGAGCTTGGAATAATCTCAAACACCACTGAAGCACATATAAATTTGCTTAAATCTCAATTTTTATTTTTCGAACACTTTAATTATATCATTTCATCTGAAAAAGCACGAAGCAGAAAACCTCAAACCGAAATTTTCAATTATGCCCTTCAAGTCTCTGGGGCCATTGCAGGAAATTCTATTTTCATTGATGATATGAAAAATAATATATTAACTGCAGAGACATTTGGATTTACCACACATCATTTTAAAACGTTTGAAGAATTCGAGTCTTTTATTAAGGATTATAAATAATGAAAATTGAAATAAGTCAAAAATCCTCATCTGAATTAGAAGAGATGGGCGTTAACAATTGGAGTATATGGGAGTGTGATATTTCCACATTTGATTGGGAATATTCAGATCGAGAATCCTGTTTTATTTTAAGTGGAGAGGTTGAGGTCTCTACTGAATGGGAAATAGTGAATATAAAAAGAGGGGATTTTGTAGTCTTCCCCAAGAACCTTAAATGTGTTTGGAATGTCAAATCTCCCATAAAAAAACATTATAACTTTGGATAAAATGAATCTTTACTTAATTATTATACTATCAGCAATTACTGTTGAATTTTTGGTGACCTTAGTGTCTCGTTATTTAAATCTTTCACATTTAGGCACAGAGCTGCCATCTGAATTTGAAAATTATTATGATAAGGATGAATACGCACGTTCACAGTCGTACACACGAAGAAATTCTCAATTTGCTAATATCTCATCTACATTTAACTTTTTGGTAATAATGACCGTAATTTTGGGGGGATTGTTCAATGCTCTCGATATATTTGTACGTGATTTGGGCTATTCTACTATTATTTCAGGGCTTATTTTCTTTGGACTCATTTTTATCATTCAAGATATTCTCAGCACTCCATTTAACTTATATCATACATTTATAATTGAAGATGAATTTGGATTTAATAAAACTACACCCTCAACCTATGCAGCTGATAAATTTAAATCGTATCTCATAATAATTACTTTAGGTGGACCTTTAATTTCAGCCATTTTATATTTGTTTGAATCCTATGAAAATGCATGGCTTTTTGCATGGTTACTTTTGGTCTTACTGTCTATAATTATGCCTAAAGTTTTTACTCAATTTATTGCACCCCTGTTTAACAAGTTTACGCCTTTAGAAGATGGAGATTTAAAGGACTTAATAAATGATTATGCAGAATCTGTGGATTTTCCATTATCAGAAATTTATGTGGTAGATGGCTCACGAAGGTCAGCACATTCTAACGCATATTTTACAGGCTTTGGAAAAAATAAGCGAATTGTTCTTTTTGATACACTCATGGAAAATCATACTAATGAAGAAATTGTAGCCATAATTGCCCATGAAGTTGGCCATTATAAGAAAAAACATATATTAAAGGGAATGGTTTTATCGACTATTCACTCAGGTGTAATGCTTTACGTTATGCAGTTATTTATAAAAACTCCATTACTACACCAAGCTTTTGGTATGGAGGCTCAAATCCCTTCTATTTATGCGGGGTTAGTTTTTTTCTCATTATTATATACTCCCATTGAAATGCTTTTATCTGTTTTATTTAATTATATATCACGTAAATATGAGTTTCAAGCAGATGAATATTCTGCTCGAACATTAAATGATACAGAGAATCTTATTGAGGGATTAAAAAACTTGTCGGTGAAAAATTTGGCAAATCTTACCCCTCACCCCTTCCCAGTTTTTTTAAATTATAGTCATCCCCCCGTATTAGAAAGAATAAAAACACTGCGAAACCTCCACCTTTCATGATACGAAAACTTCTTCTATTATTGGCCTTATTTACTGTGCTGCTATCTCAAAATAGCCATCCAATCTTTTTGATTCATGGTTTTTTAGGTTGGGGACGTGAGGAAATGAATGGATATTACTATTGGGGAGGCAAGCATGATTTTCAAGAAAAACTCAATGCTGAAGGATTTGAAGTCTTTACCCTTTCAGTGGGGCCTGTATCTTCAAATTGGGATCGAGCCATTGAGGCTTACACACAAATTAAAGGGGGGTGTGTTGATTATGGAAAATCCCATAGTGATGAGTTTGGATTGGTTCAATTTCCTGAAGGTAAATGCTATGAAGGTCTTTATCCACAGTGGGATAAAAACAATTCTATTCATATAATTGGTCATAGTCAAGGTGGATTAACTGCACGGATGCTAGAATACCTTTTAGCTACAAAATTTAAAAATGAATCTTCTCCGTTATTAGCAAAATCACATAAGGGATGGATAAAAAGTATCACCACTGCAGCCACTCCCCATGATGGTACCACATTAGCACCTATCATCATGGACATTTTTCCCTTTGCACAGTCAATGGCTTCATGGATCGGCTCTATTGATAGTGATGAATTAGAAAAAATTTATAATTTTGATTTAGACCAATGGGGACTAACAAAGCGTGAAAATGAAAGCAATGATGAATTTTGGGATCGTGTAAGAAATTCAAAATTAAAGGATTCTAAGAATTTCTCCTCTTGGGACTTATCCTTAGAGGGTGCAAAAGCATTTAATTCCATTTATATCACCAATTCATCGACGTATTATTTTACTTTCGCCACTTATGCCACGCGACAGCAAGAAAACTCAGATCGGCATGTCCCCGATAAAAGCATGAGATGGTTCCTTTGGCCTGCAGGCCTTCTTATAGGGCAAACTGAAAAAGAAGACAATTTATGGTATAAAAATGATGGTATTGTAAATACTGTGTCTATGTATGCTCCTTCATCCGGAACAAGAGGGCCAGAACCTGCAATGCTTTTTGATAATAATCCCCAAACGGGGATTTGGCAAAATATTGAGACTTTTCATATGGATCATCATCGAATTATTGGTGGCCATGTTAACGATGAAGAATCTCAAGAAATTTTTGAAATTTACCTCGACCACTGCAAATTATTGTATAGCCTTAAATGATAACCTCACAATGTAAACTTATTCTCTTTGATTTAGACGGTGTAGTCATTGATACAGAACCGTTATATGCCAAGGGTGAAATTAAACTATTTAAAGAATATGGGGTAACCATACCCGATGAAGATTGGAAGCTGTTTCGAGGATGCACTGAAGAAAGTTTTTATGATCTAAGTATGAATCGCTATAACATTTCAGAAGACCGAAAAATATTTATGGCAAAGGGCAGAAAATATGTCTTAACAGAATTTGAAAAGCATTTATCCTTCATGGACGGATTTAAAAATTTTATTCATCGCCTTGATGGACAGCTTAAGTTAGGGCTAGTTACAGCATCTCCAGAAATTATGTTTAATTGGGTAAATGATCGACTTCATCTTACATCAATTTTTGAGCATATTGTTCACGGTGGAATGACGTCCAAAGGAAAACCCGATCCAGAACCCTATCATATGGGTATGGAGCTTTTCAATCTTTCACCGCAACACACCATTGTAATTGAGGATTCTGTACATGGTATAAATTCAGGGTTAAGTGCTGGGGCAAAAGTCATTGCTAAAACCGGTTCAATTGATATTAAAGATATGCCTGTTACCCATACTATAATTCACCACTTCGATGAAATTACGGAACCGTTAATTAATTCTCTCTTTGAGTAATTATTTATTTGTAATATACAAGCATGGATTTTTCAGAACAACTGCAAGAAATTTCAAATCACCTAAATTCATTGGTTCGCCATGCTGCATCCAATGAAAATTTAAGCTTTGCACAGGCACAACTTTTATTAGCGATTCCATCTGAAGGAATTTCAATGACCAATTTAGCCGATTCAATTGGTATTGACATAAGCACTCTATCTAGAAATGTTAAAAAATTAGAGCATTTAGATTTGGTTTATAGAGAACGAGATGAGGTTGATTCTCGAATGTTTAACATTTTTTTATCCCACACTGGCGATGATGTGGTAGATTTACTTTATTCACATTTAGATGAAAATAATACACGGCTTTTAAAGATAATTCCCCTTGAAACACAGAAAAGAATAGGGGATGTTTTAGAACAGATAAATTGGGCATTTACACAGCTTCGTGAAAAATAATTTCACAGAAAATTTGTTATCATGGTATTATTCTAGACACCGTGATATGCCTTGGCGTGGTGAAAAAGATCCCTATAAAGTGTGGTTGTCTGAAGTCATGTTACAACAAACTCAAGTAGAAACCGTAAAACCTTATTATAAAAAATGGTTAGAACGCTTTCCCACACCCTCCCATGTGGCAACTGCCACAGAAGATGAAGTGCTAAAGCTGTGGGAAGGATTGGGTTATTATGCTCGTGCCAGAAATTTCAAAAAGGCATGTGAATGGATACATGAGCAAAACGCAGGGAAAGTTCCCAAAGAGAGTCAGCAGTTTAAAAACTTAAAGGGTGTGGGTGATTATATCCACGCAGCAGTAAGATCTATTGTTTTTAATGAGGTAATCCCTGTAATTGATGGTAATGTTAAACGTGTTGTGAGTAGAATAATTGAGTTAAACTCCCCTCCTTCGAAATCTATCTCCACCATAAGACAGTTTTTAGACTCACAAATTTCCTCTGATTGTCCTGGTGATTTTAACCAAGCAATTATGGACTTGGGAAGCACTGTTTGCAAGCCAAGAAACCCAAAATGCAATGAATGTAAATTGTCTTCAAATTGTGCCAGTTATATGAATAACACTGTGGATAAGTATCCCCTACCTGAAAAAAAGAAATCTATACCTCATTATGATATTGCTGTGGGTATTATTTGGAGAGATAATCAGATTCTTATTGCTAAACGTCCTGCGGATGTAATGTTGGGTGGATTGTGGGAATTCCCTGGCGGAAAGTGCGGCCTCAATGAAGAATTGGCAATATGTGTGAAGCGAGAAATTAAAGAAGAGCTAGATATTGAAGTTTCTGTTGAAGAAAAACTGAAATCTATAAAACATGCGTACACCCATTTTACAATTGAGCTAACACCCTTTCATTGTCAGTTTTTAGAAGGAACACCTAAAAATTTAGGCTGTGTTGATCATCGTTGGATTAACCCTTCAGAAATTGAAGATTACCCATTCCCTAAAGCAAATCATAAATTTTTCAATCAAATTCCAGAAAGTAACCCATGTACTTATTCAGTATAGTCTTTAGTATTTTCTTTTATTTAACTTCCCTTGTCACTTTTACAGTAATGGGAATTGTATTTATAATTTTAGGGTTTTTGCCCAATCGAATCTTGTTTGCATACATTCCATTTTTTTGCAGAATACTTTTGTTATCTTTAGGGGTAATCGTTAGGATTCATGGGAAATTTCCAAAAGGGGGACCATATGTTCTCATGTTTAATCATGGTTCATTCATTGATCCCTTTGTGTATGCAATTGCAATTAAAGGGAAGTTTACAGGTGTAATTGCTGCTAAAAATTATAAAATACCAATTTTTGGCACCATGTTAAAGAAATTTAGGGCTATTCCTATTCATCGAGAAAATCGGTCAAAAGCCATTGAAAGTATTCGTTATGCTGAAAATATAATAAAAAATGAAGGCTATCATATGGCAATATTACCTGAAGGTACACGTACTTTAGATGGTAAGCTTAAACCATTTAAAAAGGGTGGTTTCCATATGGCAATTAACACAAAAACGCCCATTTTACCCATTGGTGCAGTTCTTCCTTATAATTATAAGCCCAAAAATAGGTGGACATTGCGGCCATCTATAATTGATATTTATATAGGAGAACCCATTGATGCCAATACTTATGATGATTTAGGTATAAATGGCTTATTGGACATGGTAACAGGTAAAATTAAAAATTTAATCGGAGAAAAATAATGAATTTGGTTTGTGCAGGATGTGAGCTGTCGGCTCTAGATATATCGAGGATTGGAATTGCTCTATTCTTAGCAATCTGCTTTTTACAGTCTGGGGTTGATAAAGTTATAGACAGAGGGGGAAATCTTCAATGGCTAATGGGACATTTTGCTAATTCACCGTTAAAAAATATGGTACCAATGTTATTATCAATAATAACTATTTTAGAGCTAATGGGCGGATTTTTATGTCTTGCCGGTATTGTAGATTTATTTTTATCAAATAATTCAGAACTCCTATTTTATGGTTTTACCATAAACGCTATCGCCCTTATTTCATTATTTTTGGGGCAACGCCTTGCCAAAGATTATGAGGGCGCTTCTGTTCTTGTAAACTATTTTATTCTCACTATATTAGGAATTTTGACTTTCACCATCCAATAATTGAGTAAACATAACCCCTGTTGCAAGCAAGCTAAATGGTATTGTGAAAATTAAGCCTAACCCAAGTGGTATTATTCCCACCAGGTTTATGCACATGAGTAAAAACAAAAAGATTACAAGTGTTCCGCCTTTACCCTCAGTAATTGCATAGCTTTTCTTAATAGCTTCAACGGGTCCGCACTCTTCATTTACAATTAAATAAGTGAAAAACTGGAATCTTATCCATAAATACAAAGTGGGAATTAAAAATAGTATTAAGCTATGAAATTGAACTCTTGATGCTATTTGAGTAAGAAATTCAATTGGGTCTTCGGTGCCCATAGACAAAATCATAGACCACACCCCACCATCTGTAAATATAAAATTCGAGAATGGAATAAAAAGGATAAGATAAATTAAACTCAGTATTAAATATGCACCCACATATGGAATTAATAAATGAAAGTATTCAAACAACTTTTTCATGCTTGTGGGTTGAGCGCTTATCACGTCTAACACAATTTTAATAGCTCCCAAACTCAAACCCATGCTAAATAGTTTTGAGGCCAATGAAAATAACAAATATTGCATACCAAATCCATTTTCAAAGTCTGGACTTATAACTCCTATAATTGTAGATATGAGAAACATGCCACAGAATGTACTGATAAGCAAGGACATGTTTTCTGAAAATATAGTAAATGATGATTTTATTGTTGATATGGCGTAATCCATTTTCCCCTCTAATATGTTTTTCATAAGATTTAATATCATATAAATTACACCATGAATATACCCTTTACAAAAGCCCATGGAACGGGAAATGATTTTATAATCATTTTTGCAGATGATATTCCAAATATTCAATTGAGTGAAAACCTAATTCAGCAGTTATGCCACCGACGAAAAGGAATTGGTTCTGATGGATTGCTCCTAATTTCTCGTGATGAGACGTTAGACTTTAAACTAGATTATTACAATAATGATGGTACATGGGAAACCTTTTGTGCAAATGGTTCGCGGTGTGCGGTAATATATATGCACCGGCGTGGTTTGATTAAAAAAGATTGTGATTTCCATGCAGGGGATGGACCTCATAATGCAAAAATTATTGATAAAAATCATGTAAGTTTAAAAATGAAGCCACCACAATATGAGTCAGAGGAAATACTAACACATGGTTTTTCTGGGTTTCATGTAGATTCTGGTGCACGACATTTTGTAGTAAATACTAATGAGTTGGCCGCAATAAATATCGAAAGTGAGGGCCGTAAAATTCGAAATGATGAACAGTTTGCTCCTCATGGAATTAATGTGAATTTCATGGAAAGTATATCGCCATCTGAATTGCAAGTATGTACTTATGAAAAGGGCATAGAGCGTGCTATGCTTTCTTGCGGATCTGGTTCTGTGGCGGCTGCTTATCATGCCTTTCAATGCGGTCAAATTTCATCTCCAGTCAACATTATTGTGCCAGGGGGAACTTTAAATATTCAATTTGATCAACTATGGAGAGATGTGTGGTTATCTGGTGAGGCTATTCTACTTTTTAATAGCAATATCCACCTTGACGACCTTTAAGTGAATGTATATATATTTGCACAATATTTTCATGGCATCGGAATGCCAGTGGGGGCATTTCATCTAACTTAAATAATTTAGCGTCTGCAGCATCATCTTGAGGTGCCATGCCTTCCCAATTATTTATTGTTATTAATATCCCGATGAGAAGCACATCTCCAAAAATAGTATTATGATGAGAGCATGTACCTAAAATTTGTTCTGGATTGCCGCAGAGGTTGGTTTCTTCTTTTAGCTCTCTAATTGCACCTTCAAAGGGGGTTTCACCTCTCTCTATAAATCCACCGGGCAATCCCCATTGCCCTTTTGCTGGGTCAAGGGCTCGTTTTACTAATAAAATTTTATCCTTTTGAGGACAAATTAATGTGGCTGTTGGCTTGGGGTTTTCATAATGGATAAAGTTACAATGGGGACAATTAAACCGATGTCGTCCCTCTACCTCAGTATATAAATTTTTATTCCCACATTGTGAGCAAAATTTTAGCTTTCCCATAAATAAATTTAAAATAGTATGAATCCATTAAACCAACTTTGAATTAGGATTATGAATCCGGTAAATTTTCGCCATGAATTTTTCAGAAAAAAATATACTTGCGGTAGGATCAATCGCATTAGACAGCCTAGAAACCATAAATGGAAACCGGGATGAAGTTTTAGGAGGCTCTGCCACTTACTTTGGTGTTGCAGCCAGTTTTTTCGCACCAGTAAGCGTAGTAGGGATTGTTGGAAATGACTTTCCTCAATCCGGATGGGATTTATTTTCAAAATTTCAAATTGATACTTCAAATGTTGAAGTAGAACCTGGTACTACTTTTAGATGGGGTGGAACGTATAGTGATGACTACTCCACACGATCTACTCGATTTACTGAGCTGGGTGTATTTGAAAATTTTTCCCCTAAACTTGATGATAATTACCATAGCTCCCATTTTGTATTTTTAGGAAATATACAACCTGAACTACAACTTCAAGTTGCATCTCAAATTAAAAATGCACAATATGTTGTGTGTGATACAATGAATTTGTGGATTGATTTGAGCAAAGACCGTCTGTGGGATGTAGTAAAAACTGTTGATATGTTCTTATTAAATGATGAGGAAGCCCTTCAGCTCACAGGACTTTCAAGTATTGATGCTGCTGCAGATGAATTGTTGGCTCATGGACCATCAGTAGTAATAATTAAACAGGGTGGAAATGGTGCATTATTGTCATATAAAAATGAAAAAATCCATGTTCCTGTTTTCCCCATTGAAAAATTAGTTGATCCTACTGGTGCAGGCGATTCTTTCGCAGGAGGGTTCATTGGGCATCTAGTAAATAGCGGTGAAAACGATTTATTAGAAGCAGTTATTACGGGAAGTGCTGTTGCATCATTCACTGTGTCAGATTTTGGAGTTAATGGTCTCGTTAATGCTAATATTTCCGAAATAGAACATCGTAAAACTATCATAAGAAATTCTATTAAAAAAATTGAGGTCTAAATGTCACATGATAACCCATCAATATCAGATTTAGAAATTGTCCCTAATGAATATAATGATAGAGACTATGAGGTCAATGTTTCAATTCCTGAGTTTAACTGTGTCTGCCCCAGAACAGGATTGCCAGACTTTGCGACTATCCATATAAACTATACGCCTGGGGAGTCAATTGTAGAATTAAAATCTTTAAAGCTATACATTGTTAAGTTTCGAAACATGGGAATATTTCATGAACATGTTACAAACAAGATTTTTGATGACTTTAAAGGTGCTTGTCATCCTAAAAAAATTGAGGTGATTGGTAAATTTCATAATAGAGGTGGAATAGGCACCACAGTTAAAACTTCTTGGGAAGAATAATTTGTTTTATGGGGTATGGTTTTATTTTTATATTACTGGGCTCTATTTAACCTGAAAAAAGGCAAATATGAAGATTAAAGTAAGATTAAGTAATAGAAAACGAAAAAATAAACACGGCTTTTTGTCTAGAATGGGCACAAAAAATGGTCGTGCATTAATAGCTAGACGCAGAAGAAAAGGTCGTAAAAGACTCACAGCGTAATTGAAAAATTCGCTTTCAGCTACTCAGTTTAATCAATGTTTTGCTGAATCTAAATCCCTGCACATCGGGGATTTATTGTTTAAGTACAAGCGAGACGATGAACCTAAATTGGGGTTAATTGTCTCTCGAAAATATGGAAATGCTGTAAAGCGAAATTTATTTAAACGCCGATGTCGCTCCCTTTTTCAGCAAGCAGCAAATAGTAATTTTTCATATTCTATCATTATAATGCCCAAAAGGGCTAATCTAAATTGGCAACATGTTTCATTGGCATTTTCCAAGTTGATAACTAAACTTGATGATTAAATCATTTTTTATATTTCTAATTAAAATTTACCAGAATACGCTTTCTTTGGTGCTTCCTTCATCCTGTAGATTTTCACCATCTTGTTCACAGTATATGGTCGATGCCATCTCAAAATATGGTGTTGTCGAGGGAATTTTTCGGGGAATAAAGCGAATTTCAAAATGTCATCCTTTTTCAAAACATAGTGGTTGGGACCCTGCATGAACTCAGACAATAGGCGTATATTTTTAGCCGGTTTATTAATTTTTATCGTATTACTACTTCAACCATATTATTATAAGTGGTTGGGAATAGAACCTTCATTCACCGAAGAAGAACCTGAACTACATGAGGTGGTGGATGTTAAGCCCAACAAAACTAATGAAATTACTCCAAATGAGAATATAATTAACGGTACGGTTAATGAAACTCAGGATGCTACAAATATTTCTGAGTCATTTATTTCTATTCATACCGAACTGTATTCTGCAATAATTTCGAATCGTGGTGGTGGCTCCATTGTGTCTATGGAGATGAAAGAGCAGAATGGTTCTGGATATCGCTATAAAGGTGGTTTTAATGAAAATGGAGAATATCTTCCTGAAAACCTAGTGGTATTGTCTCCGCTTGAATTAAATGGTTGTTCGCCATGCCTATCTTCATTCGATCCCTCTTTAGATGATGTGTATTTGTTTAATGATTCTTTTTCTCCATCTAAAAAATATGCTACAAGCTACACCCTAGAGGGTGATGATACCGTTGAATTTAATTATAGTTATACTGATAAATCGGGCATGATAATTAACAAGCGTGTAATTTTTAGGGGGAATTCCTATGAATCTACTCATGAATTTTCTATTACAAACTCAAATGCTTTTTGGGGAAATAATTTAGAGGTTCGGTGGGACGCTGGGTTGATGCCAACAGAGCAGATTCCAACTGAAGATGTAACTTATGCATCAGCAATTTCTGGACAGTCTGGTGAAATAGAAGAAATTAATCAAACAAGTCCAGACGACAACTTCCTTCGTCAGTCCTTAGAGGGAAGTACAGATTGGGTTGCGGTTAGAAATAAGTATTTTACTGCGTCCATCATCGCCGACACTAAAGGTGATTATGCAACACTTTCATCAAAAAATATAGAACTATACCAACGAGAAGTCACTCCCCAATATGCTGCAACCATCGGCTATCCCTTGTTTGATGGCAAATACACTTCTCGCTTATATCTTGGACCTTTGGATCTTGACCATATTTCCGAAACGGGTACCGATTTGGATGAAATTATGAATTTTGGATTTACAGTAATTCGACCAATAGGTAAGGCGGTCTTATGGTTCTTAAAATTTTTACATAACACTTTAAAGTTAAATTATGGCTTTGCTCTCATAATTTTTGCGATAATTGTTAGGATCATTACGGGTCCGCTCACTCGAAAGAGTTTTGAGTCATCCCAAAAAATGCAGGCCATTCAACCCAAAGTAAAGAAGGTTCAAGCCAAATATAAAAGCGACCCTCAAAAAATGAACCAAGAGGTAATGGCGTTATATAGAGATGAAGGTGTAAATCCATTGGGGGGCTGTTTGCCCATGTTGCTACAAATGCCTTTGTTGTGGGCGCTGTTTGTGGTTTTCCGATCAACCATTGAGTTTAGAGGCTCTGAATTTATGTTGTGGATTACTGACCTCTCTCAGCCTGATGTGATTTTCAACTTGCCCTTTTCAATTCCCATTTATGGAGGACATGTTGCGGTATTGCCAATTTTAATGGGGATTTCAATCTTTTTAACACAAAGAATGTCTATGGCAACTATGGATAAAGCCCAACGACCCATGATGTATATTATGAACGGATTTTTTGTGTTACTTTTTAATCAATTTCCTTCGGGATTAAATCTTTATTATACAGTCTATAATCTACTAAACTTTTTTCAACAACGTTCAATTAGACAAGCATCTTCTAGCTAAACATTTGTAAAAATGTATAATGACGATAATATTGTTGCCCTTGCTACTCCTCCGGGAATCGGTGCGCTTGCAATAATTCGTATTTCTGGAAAGAATCTTCATGGGCTTGCCTGCAATTTAGCAAATAAAAAAAATATACCAGTACGTTACGCAAATTTTACCAGTATTTTTCATCCTGATACCGGAAATGAATTAGATTCTGGAATATTAATCTACTATAAAGCACCAAAAAGCTTTACTGGGGAAGATTTAATTGAGATTAATTGTCATGGCGGTGAATATATAGCAAACTCTATAATAAATGCTTTACTTGAACACGGGGTGCGCATGGCCCTACCTGGTGAGTTTTCATATCGAGCATTCATGAATGGAAAAATAGATTTGGTTCAGGCTGAATCAATAACACAGCTAATTAACTCTAAGTCATCTCTTGCGGTTCAAAATAATTTAAATAATGTAAATGGGTTTGTTTCTAACCATGTTGATAAGTTAAAAAATGATGTAAAAAATATCCTCACAATTATTGAACATGAAATGGATTTTAACGAAGAGGAAATTGAGTTTTCTGATAAAGGTCTATTGAGAAGTAAAATAGCTAATATCGCCAATCAAATTTCTTCTATGCTAGATACGTCCTATTATGGAAAATTGCTTAACTCTGGCATAAGGGTTGTACTTTTTGGACCACCAAATGCTGGTAAGTCTTCCTTATTTAATGCAATATTAGGTTATGAGAGGGCTTTAGTGGCGGATGTTTCAGGAACAACTCGGGATGTGGTTGAGGCTTGGATTGAAATTGATGGCGTTCCTGTTTGCCTTGTAGACACCGCTGGTTATTGGAATTCTAGCGACCCACTTGAAACTATGGGCATAGAAAAGACAAAGGAGCAATTAGGTGTTGCCGATTTTGTTCTGTTTGTGGATTCAGAAAATCCAAGGCTGTCATTTAATAAATTAAACATAGAATTAGATGAATCTAAGCTGATTTTTATTAATAGTAAATCAGATTTGAGTCCAGATGGGCTTAGAAAAGATAGTTTGCATGTTTCATCCAAGAATCAGTCGGGTATTCGCGAATTAATGTCTTTGTTATCAACAAAGGTATTAACATTGCTTGCAAGTACAAACAATAATCCAACGCTTTCTTCAAAACGCCAGCGAATACTGTTAAACGATGCTCATCTTTTGTGTTCTCAAATTAGAAAATTTACAGATGGAGATTTTGAAACGGATATATTAGCATCAATGCTTCATGGCTTAAATGACATACTGACTGATATCATTGGTAAGACTTCAAATGAAGATGTGTTGAACAATATTTTCTCGGAGTTTTGTGTTGGAAAATAAGCTTCCCAAAAATACAATTGTTGTGGCTGGAGGTGGACACGCAGGTATTGAGGCCTGTTTAGCAATTGCTCGTATGGGTGGACATGTAACATTAGTCACCATTGATCCCCATTCCATTGGAAGGATGTCCTGCAACCCCGCCATTGGTGGCCTTGCAAAGGGTCACCTAGTAAAAGAAATTGATGCCCTTGGCGGCATAATGGGGCAGGCGGCTGATTATTCTGGAATTCAATTTAAAATGTTGAACAAATCAAAGGGGAGGGCTGTATGGTCTCCCCGTGCACAGGTTGATAAACTTAAATATACTGAGTTTGTTCAAAATAAAATTTCATCAATTGATAATATTGTTGTTGAGGCAGGGGAGGTTGTGGATTTCAATGCTAATAACTCATCTGTAACCCATGCAATTTTAAAGGATGGTCGTAGAATTCATTGTGAGGCAATTATTGTTACGGCTGGCACTTTTTTAAATGGACTTATACATATTGGTAATCAAAATTTTTCTGCTGGTAGAATTGGAGAAAAGCCGTCAATCGGAATGACTAAATCTCTTGTAAATAAAGGGTTTAGTGTGGGTCGATTAAAAACAGGAACTCCGCCACGCCTACTCTCAACTTCTGTAGATTGGTCAAAAACACTGCTTGCACCTGGAGACGAAAAACCGACTCCTTTTTCCATAATGACCGCTGAGAATTTTAAACCTACAAACACCCCTTGTCATATTGTTAATACAAACCAACAAGTCCATACCCTCCTTGGAGACAATCTTAACAAATCCGCAATGTTTTCAGGGAAGATTAAAGGGGTTGGGCCAAGATATTGTCCAAGCATAGAAGACAAGGTTGTTCGATTTGCTAATCGTGAAAGCCATCAGCTGTTTTTGGAGCCAGAGTGGGGAAACTCTAACCAAATCTATGTAAACGGCTTTTCAACAAGCATGCCTGAATCTGTTCAGCTACAAGCCCTTCGCCAAATTGATGCACTAAAAAGCGTTGAATTTATTCGTCCAGGGTATGCAATAGAATATGACTATTTCCCCTCCTCTCAATTGAAATCCACCTTAGAAACAAAAAAAATAAACGGGCTTTATTTTGCTGGACAAATAAATGGAACCTCAGGATATGAAGAAGCTGCGGCTCAAGGATTGATTGCTGGGGCAAACGCAAGGCTTAAACAGCAGAAGGAAAATCCTCTTACTTTAACGCGTAGCGAATCCTACATTGGTGTTTTGATTGACGACCTAATAACCAAACATATTGATGAGCCCTACCGTATGTTTACTTCTCGTGCAGAACACCGCCTTTCATTGAGACCAGACACCGCAACGCTGAGGCTGTCTGAAAAAGCAAAAGATAAAAACTTAATCTCATCTGACCAATTTAAAAAATACACAGAACTTAAAGATGAAGTGGAAAAAATCAAATCCATTCTTCAGACTACAAAGACAAGCCTATACTCTGAAAAAGTAGAATTCCTTGAAAAAACAATTTTAAAAAACAGTGTGAGTATTTTTGAATTAGCCAAAAGCCTAAATACTTTAAGCGGATTTTCTCAAAATGCACTCTTTGTCTCTGAAACTGATGTAAAATACCAGGGCTATGTGAATATTGAAAACCGTCGGGTTAAACAACTGTCTAACGTTGATTCCATTAAAATCCCCCCCTCTTTCAAATATAGTGGTGTGGGTGGATTGTCCGCAGAGTCCAGATCTAAACTCCAAGCGGTTCTCCCTGAAACATTAGGACAAGCTTCTCGAATAGATGGAGTGCGAGCCTCAGATATCGCCATACTGTCTGTTGCCTTAAAAAAATAATTGTTTCACGTGAAACGGTCAAACAAATCTCCTCTTGATTTTTTTAATACCTTTTCTGGTAAGGTTGTAAATGTTCCCCCTACTTTTTTAAGTTGTTTTTATAGTGCTGTCAATCAACCAAGCTTATTGATTGTTGATGATGAGGCTTATGCCCTCCTTCATGAGCATTCCCATTTAAATTGGCCTGAACATGGCGTATTTTGGGTGCCACAGCAACCCTCACAAGCATCTTCTCCTGTTGGGTTTCAGGACACCTATCAAAGAGATGTAGTCCTGTTATCCTCTTTAATGGTGGTTGGGTTTGAAGGGGTCTCAATGGTTGTTTGCCCAAGGTCGATGGCCGGCTTTAGTGTTGTCACTCCCAAACTAGAGCCTTTCATTGTTGATAGTGGTGTTGAATATGATTCTCTTATTGGGTTGTTGGGTGAGCTTGGCTTTGACAGTGTGGATGTAGTTGTTTCTAAAAATCAGTTTTCTGTAAGGGGTGCTGTAGTAGATTTTTATCCAGACTCTTCACGAAACCCTATTCGTGCATCTTTTTTTGGTGAGATGATGGAGTTATTCTATTTTGATTTAAACTCTCAGCTTGTTGCAGAGGGTGTTGAATCTATAAAAATTCCCCTTAAAGATGACGGTGAAGGTTCTGTCTCTTTGCAGGACTACATTCTATCGTTGGGCATTTTTAATGTGGTTGAATATCTTGGGGGTGGCGATTTGGTGTCCGGTGATGATCAGCCTTTAGGGTCTTTTCCATATAAAAGCATAAGTTTTGATGAATATGTTCAAGGATTTGTAAATAATCGTGTTGTGCCGTGTGATTTTGGGGGTTTTCATGGCTTTGTTGGTGATGATGGCGTTTGTTTTGTGCCACATTGGTTTATTCAGTCTGGTGGTTCGCAAAAAGACACCTCACAGGCTCAGAATTACGGGTTTCAATATGAAGACCTTTCTGTGGGAGATTATGTTGTTCATCAAGACTGTGGTGTTGGTCGCTTTCGGGGGCTAAAAACCACATATGATGATAATGATAATATTGATGAAGCTTTGGTTATAGAATATGCTGATGGTGGCTTGGTTTCTTTAGATGTAAACCATTTACATAAGTTGAGTTTTTATTCTAAAGCCGATGAGGGCGTCGTCCATATAGACTCCTTAAACAAGCGGGGGTTGTGGGATAAAAAGAAACGAAAGGCTAGAAAGCAGGCAGATGAGGTTGTAGGTTCTTTGTTGTCTGCATATGTATTAAGAAAAAATATTACACGCCCTCCCCTTTCTGTTGATAAACAGCTAGAAACTCTGTTTTTAAATCAATTTCCTTTTGAAGAAACGGTTGATCAAAATCGTGTGTGGAATGAAATTTCTAGCGACCTCTCTTCTTCAACTCCAATGGATCGCTTGCTATGTGGTGATGTGGGTTTTGGTAAAACAGAGGTTGCAATACGTGTTGCTTTTCGAGCAGCCTTACATGGAAAGAAGGTGTTGGTTCTTTCCCCAACAACCATACTCTCAAAGCAATTGGAGGTGGCTTTTTATGAACGGCTAAATGCTTTTGGGATTATTGTAACATCTGTTTCACGTTTTAAAACTAAAAAAGAGGTAGATAGTATTAAGTCTCGTTGGGCAGAGGGGAAAATTGATGTGCTTGTTGGGACACATACAGTGTTATATGATAAAATATACTTAAGCAGGGTAGGGCTACTTATTGTTGATGAGGAGCACCGTTTTGGTGTAAATCAAAAAGAAAGCATCCGTTCTTTAAAGCACACAATAGACGTTCTTTCAATGTCTGCAACACCAATTCCGCGCACATTAAACCTTGCTTTGTCGGGTATTAGAGATATTTCTACGCTAACAACACCGCCTTTATCCCGGCGACCTATTGAGACTCAAGTTTCCTTTTTTAATGAAGATTTAATTAAAAAAGTAATTCTTGTTGAAAAACAGCGCGGAGGGCAAATCTTTTTTGTGCATAACGATGTTAAAACTTTACCAAACTATCAGCGATTTTTATCAAAAGCCCTGCCAAACCTTTCCATTGGTGTTGTGCACGGACAATTGCCAACCAAGCAAATTGAAGACATTATGCAAAGTTTCCTAGAAAAAGGGGTTGACATCTTATTGTGTACATCAATAATTGAAACTGGAATCGATGTTGCAAACGCTAATACTGTAATTGTTAATAATGCTCATAATTTCGGGCTTTCACAGTTGTATCAGATCCGTGGACGGGTTGGTCGATCTTCTTCACAGGCTTTTGCATACCTATTAATCCCAGAAGGGAAGTCTTTAAAGCGTGATGCTTTTCGTAGACTAAAAGCAATAGAGGAAAATACTCATTTGGGGGCAGGGTATAATATCTCAAATATGGATTTAGAAATTCGTGGGGCTGGAGCTGTGTTTGGTTATAAGCAAAGCGGTGGGGTAGGGTCTGTTGGTTTTGAGCTTTATTCTGTATATATAAAAGAAGCGCTAACCAAGTTAAACAAACAGGAGGTTTTGCTGTCTCCACAAGATGTTGTTGTAAAAATATTTAATTCTGCGATTATTCCTGAGGAGTATCTTCCTTCAACAAATTTAAGAATTCAATTTTATCGGCGTATAAACTCAGTAGAAAGCTTGGAGTCGTTGGGATTAATAAAAAAAGAAATTGAAAACAGGGTGGGGCCCATTCCTTTGTTGTTAGAAAACCTCTTTAATGTGTGGAAAGTTAAATGTTTAGGTGCAATAACAGGGGTTCAGTCCATAGAAAAAAATGGTACGCTCTTGTCAGTTGTTTTCGAAAAAACTTTTGTGGAACCTCGGTTGGACTCAATCTTTAAACTGTTGCCTGATTTTTCTGCAATGACAGGCTGGGAGTATCAATTTAAACCAAAACTAGACAATGGATTTGTGGTTGTGTTTAGAATAAATAATGGAGATATTTCTTCAACCATGATTACGTTTTTAAATAAATTAGACACTGTTTTTAAATCATAATTTGGAGTTTTAATGCAATTAATTTTCTGCATACTTTTTACATCTATCTTATCTGCAATGAATGTGGTCACAATAGGTGAGCGAGTTTTTACTGAAAAAGATTTTTTTAGTAAATATGGAATAGATGAGTGGGAGCGCGCTACCCATGATCAAAAAAACAGGATGCTTGATGATTATATCAAAAGAGAGGCTTGTGCTATTGATGCTAAAGCCCTTGGTTTTACCAATGATCCAAGCATTTCTGTAAAATTAAGGGACAGATCAAATATGGTAAGGGTGAATACTGTGTATGAAGAGCTCGTGGCTCGCCCTCTTGTTCCAGATGAAAAGCTTCAAATGTCTCGCAATCATATAAAAACTGAAATTGATGTAAGCCATATTCTCATTGCGTTTAATGAGTCTAGGTTAAAAGAACCGCCAGCTCGAACCAAAGATGAGGCTTTTTTATTGGCACAAAGAGTTCGTTCTGAACTTGATGCAGGAAAATCTTTTGAGGAATTAGCAAAAAAATATTCCGATGATGTAAGCGCAAAACAAAATGAAGGGTCACTTGGTTGGGTTGGATGGGGACGCACAATGGATGCCTTTCAAAATGAAGCCTTTGCATTGAATTCTGGTGAGGTCTCTAGCCCTGTGCTCACAGATTTTGGATATCATATAATATATGTTAAAGATAAGCGTCCATCTTCCTTTGATATGCTTTCAGGAGAAGAGCTTGAAGATGCGGTTTATAATACGAGTCGAGGTTCTGTCCGACACCTATTGCGACAAGCTGCAAGTGTTTTTGATTCTACCAAACTTGCGTTAGCTGAAGTTGTTTTTGACAACGATGTTCTTGAAAAAATTGTACAGCTTGTATTGACAGAAAAAGAACGTAAAAAAGTAATTGGTCAATATAAAGTTGACCTGGTTTCTTTGTTTAATGAAACAGAGGGCTTTGGGGTTGTGTGTTTATTTAACAACAATGCTTATGGGTTAAAGTGGTTTGCTCAAAAATTAAAATCTACGCCTGCTTCTCGACACCCTCAACTTGGCAGTGTTGATGAAGTAAGGTCTGCGTTCAACATTATTATTCTTCAAGATATTGCCACCACCTTGGGATATGAAAATGATGTTTATGGTCGCCTGTCTTTTAGGAAACAATTTTCTTCAATGGAAAACTCTCTTTTATATGATACTTATTTGAAGTGGTTGGTAAATTCCGCGGAAAAACCTGACTCAGCCACCATAAAAACATATTATCATGCTCACAAAGATGAAAAATACATGGATCCAGAAAAAGTTGTGGTAAGGGAAATAAGGGTATCGAGTCGTGATTTGGCTGACAGCTTATTTTTTGAAATAGAAAATGGGTTAGACTTTGAAGAAGCGGCAACTATATATAGCAGAACAAATCCATCAAAGGGTGGTTTAAAGCAGCCCTTCTCTGAAGGAAAATTTAATGACATGGGTGCGGTTGCCTTTGCTTTAAATGTTGGTGAAATGTCGGGTGTAGTTGAAAATTTAGACCGATCTTTCTCAATTATTCGCGTTGAAGGGCGGTTGCCAGAACAATATTCAGAGTTTAGAAAAGTTTATGCTCGCATAGAGTCTTTGTTAACTCGGGAAAATCAAAATAAATCAAAAACAGAGGGTATAGATTCTCTTTTTGATAAATATAATATCACCATAAATAAAGACTTTTTTGATGCCGATGCAATTAATTAAACGGGGTGGTTTAACACTTTTTTCTATATTCTTACTTTCTGCACAGAATCAGCCTGTAGATGGTGTCTTAGCTGTTGTGGGAGAAAATCTTGTGTTGCACACTGAGGTTTTACAGCAAACGCAAATGACCGCTCTACAGGTGGGTATAGATTTCAATAAAAACCCATATGCCTTTGAGCGAATATACAATGAAACTCTGCAAGGATTAATTGATCAATATATCGTGTTGGATGCTGCTGAGAGGGATACCAATATTGTATTAACTTCTGAAGAAATAGAAACTGCCCTTGAATTGCAAATGAACGACTTAATACAGCGAGCGGGATCAGAACAGGCCCTAGAGGAAGCTCTTGGTCAATCCATACGTCATATCAAAAAAGAGTATTGGGGTGAAGTACGTAAAATGATGCTTATAGAACGATTTAGGTATAGCCTGCTTTCTTCTGTGACTATTACTAGAAAAGAGGTTGAATCCTTTTTTAACACATACAAAGACTCTATTCCGCCAATTCAACCTCAATACAAATTTAGTTTAATTGAGCTTCCCGTAGAGCCAAGTGAGGTAACAAAACAGGGTGTTTACAATCAGGTTTTTGAAATAAAAAATAAAATTGTTGATGGTGATTCTTTTGAAGATTTAGCAAAACTACATTCAGATGACCCCGGTTCTGCCTCTGTAGGTGGAGATTTGGGGTTTATGAAACGTGGTACGTTAGTGTTAGAATATGAACAGACCGCTTTTTCTTTAGAGCTTGGTGAAATAAGTGAACCAATACTTTCTCCGTTTGGGTATCATATTATCCAATTGCTTGACAGACAGGGAGAACGGATTCACACTAGACATATTCTTAAACTACTAAAACCCTCCCAGCAAGACAAAGATGCTGTTTTAGATAAAATAAGGGATTTATACGAAAAAGCTCAACACGATCCGGGTTTATTTGATTCCCTTGCTGTAGAATTTAAATTAGAGCATAACAACAGTTCTGGAGTATACCCTCTATCTACAGAGCAAAGTATTCCTCCCATAATTTTAGACAATTTAAAAAGGGTGTCTCCCAACTCAATCTCATACCCTTTTGAAACCGAACACTCTTCTGTTTGCTTGGCATATCTCTATGAAAAAACAGAGGTTAAACAGCCAACACTTGAGAACTCATGGGATCAATTAGAAGAAATGGCAAAGAATGAAAAAATGAATCGTGAGTTTTTAACATGGATAGATAATAATCGTGGAAAAACTTATTTGAAGATTTTTGGTGAGTAAACTTTTAATGAATATAGCAAACCTTCTCAACTTACCCACATACTTATAAACATAAAGTTTTTCTTTATATAAAATTAAATATGAGCAATATTTTAATTTAAATAATGTTCACTGAGTGTTCAGCTTTTAACATATTCACAGGACAATAAAAAAGAACCTTTAATCTAATAAAAGAATAACTTAATTTAATTTCCCCATCAACCTATTTTCTCTTGAAAAAATGGCATATTTACAGATAAAATTACCCTTGAATTTCTCTGTTTATTTTTACATTTAATTAGGATTTTATTTGCATGAAATTTTCAATCGAAAAAAGTCAACTTTTACAGTCACTTCAACATATTAACAAAGCAATTCCAACGCGCTCCACTCTACCTGTTTTGAGCTGTGCTTTGTTTAGTATAACAGACAACAAACTTACCATTAGAACCACAAATCTTGAAGTGTATATATCTGTTGTAATTGAGGTTGAAGAATCTTCATCGGGAAAAATTGCAATTCCAATGAACACCTTGCTTGATATTACTTCTGCAATGCCTGAAGAGTTTTTACATTTTGAAATTTCTGATATAGGTAAAGTTAATATTCAGAGTACCTGTGGAAAATATACAATTATGGGGCAACCCGCAGATGAGTTTCCATCCGAGCCAACGGTAACAGCGGGAAACAGTTTGGTTGTTCCATCAAATGAGTTGCTTGATATTATAAATAGCACGGTATATGCAACCAGTAGAGATGAAATGAAACCAGTATTACAAGGCGTTTTGTTTAATATGGACTCAGAAGGGCTTACTACCGTAGCAACTGATGGCCATAGACTGGTAAGATTAAAAAAGTTTGAATTAAAAACAGGCTCTTTCAGCGGCTCTGTAATTGTACCTGTAAAGTTTTTATCATTATTGAAACCATTTTTAGACAATCAAGATTCTCTAAATATTCAAATTGGCGAAAACCACATTCAGGTTGAAAAAGAAAATGTAAAAATTTCTTCAAGGGTTATAAAAGATAGATATCCAGACTACGAAAGCGTTATTCCAAAAGATAATGATAACAAACTTAAAATTAACAAAGATGATTTGGCAAGCTCAGTAAAGCGAGTGTCTATATTTTCAAACAAGTCAACCAAACAAATTGCATTAAGTTTGGATACAAATAAATTGACAGTTTCAACAGAAGATCCTGAAAACATTACAACAGGAAGAGAAACGGTAGACTGTGAATATTCTGGCGAACCAATGGTTATTGGATATAATGCATTATATTTAGGTGAGGTATTAAAAAACCAAAAAACAGATACATTAAACATAATGTTAAAATCGCCGCTGAGTGCAGGGATATTCTTACCAGAAAACCAAGAGGGAAAAGAAGACAAAACCACACTTTTAATGCCAATTCGTTTAATTGACTAATTGAATGATTTTAGAAAAAATCGAAATTAAGAATGTGCGTTCAATTTCTGAATTAACAATGAATTTTATTCCCGGTACAAACCTTATTTTTGGTAAAAACGGAACAGGAAAAACATCTGTTCTTGAAGCAATACACTCACTTTCTATATCCAAAAGTTTTCGTCAAGGGTACAGAAATAATTTGCAACAAACAGACTCTCAAATGATGGAAATTGTTGGAACCTTTAAAAATCCATCACAAGAAATTTCGTTTAGGAAAAACAGAGAAGATAAGAGAATTCATATAGGTAAAACCAAGGTGGAAAAGCTAAGTGAGTTAATTGGACTTTTCCCAAGCGTTGTATTGTCCCCAGAAGATATTGATATTGCATCTGGTGGAAACAACGCACGCCTTCGGTTTTTAAATAAACTGCTTTCAGTGACAGATAAAAACTACCTCCAAGATCTTTCGCTATATAAAAAAAACTTAAAACAAAGAAACAAAGCAATTGCCCAAAAACCCGAATATTACCAGGTAGAGGTTTGGGATGAAACTCTTTCTCCTCTTGCAGAAAAAATTTGGGAAAAAAGAAAACAGTTTATGGACAGCTTTGTGTGTTTATTTAACACACTTTGGAAATCAGCGCTTCCAGGACTGGCTGGAGAAATAAGCTACAAGCCTTCTTGTGAAACAAGCAGAGATTTTTTAGAGGAGTTAAAAAATAGATTTCCAAAAGATGCACAAAGAGGACAAACATCTATTGGACCCCACAAAGATAGACTTTCATTTTCATTGGATGGTAAAGATATAAAAAATCAAGCTTCACAAGGTGAAAAAAAGGTTTTCCTAACCATACTAAAACTTGCAGAAGCCGAATATATAGAAAAAGTTTCAGGACAAAAACCAGCCCTATTGCTAGATGACCTTTTTGCAAAACTAGACAAAGATCGTGGTGAAAGAATTTTGGAAAAAATCGACGAATCATTTCAAGCATTCATTACCACAACAGATGCAAGTGCAAGTGCATATTTTAAAAACCCCAACAACATCAATTTTATTGCTCTGGAAGAAGTGGTGGCTCATGTTTAAAAGCCTTGGTGATTCGATGAAGGAAATTTTAAATGGGGAAAATCTTAAAAAAGTATATGAGAATGGAAGTATTTCAACAGCATGGGATGAAACGGTTGGTGTGTCAATTTCAGAAAACACATCCATAAGAGGGTTTAAAAATGGAACCCTTACAGTTAAAGCAAAAACCCCGGTATGGCGGAATGAATTGCTGTTTCAAAAAGACGATATTTTAAATAGATTAAATGAAAAACTAGACAAAACGAATGTAAAGGACATCCGGTTTTTATGAGTGACAATGAACAAATAACTCAACCAAAAGATTATGGTGCAGACAACATTACTGTTCTCAAAGGATTAGAGGCAGTACGAAAGCGGCCTGCCATGTATATTGGAGATGTTGGCAAAAAAGGACTTCATCATCTTGTGTGGGAAGTTGTTGATAACTCCATCGATGAGGCAATGGCAGGACATTGCGATACCATCTCTGTTACAATTTTAAAAGATGGTGGGATTTCAGTTGAAGATAATGGTCGAGGAATCCCCGTAGATATCCACAAAAAGGAAGGTAAATCTGGATTAGAGCTTGTGATGACAGTGCTTCATGCAGGCGGAAAATTTGACAAAGATACATATAAAGTGTCTGGTGGACTTCATGGTGTTGGTGTGTCTGTGGTAAATGCTTTATCAAGACACTGTATTGCCGAAGTTCATCGTGATGGAAAAATCCACACTCAAAACTATAACATTGGTATTGCCAATGGCCCCCTAGAAGAAATTGGAACCACAGACAAAACTGGCACAAAGGTAACATTCTTTCCTGATAATGATATTTTTGTAGGTCAAAAATATGAGTTTGATGTTATTGATGAGCGACTACGAGAGCTAGCATATTTAAACAGTGGGATTAAAGTAAAGCTAAATGACGAAAACTCAGATAAATCTACTGAACATTATTATGAGGGAGGATTATCAGAATTTGTTATTCACTTAGATCAAAACCACCATGCCGTTTTTGATGAGCCGGTTCACATAAAAGGTGAAAAAGATGGAATACCTGTTGACCTAGCACTACGGTACAACGACTCGTACACAGAAACAATGCTCACCTTCGTGAATAACATTAACACAATTGAGGGTGGAACACACTTAGCAGGATTTAAATCGGCACTCACCCGTTCATTAAATCAGTATGCTTCAAAAAATAATTTATTTAAACCAGTAAAAGGCAAAACCTTTAATTTGGGTGGCGATGATGTTCGGGAAGGTTTAACCGCCATTCTATCCATTAAAGTTCCCGAACCACAATTTGAAGGGCAAACAAAAACCAAATTAGGAAACGGTGAAGTAAAAGGAATTTGCGATTCCATTATTATGGAAGCACTTTCAGACTTTTTTGAACAAAACCCAAATGTTGCTAAGAAAATAATTCAAAAAGCAGAAAATGCTGCTCGTGCCAGAGAGGCCGCACGTAAAGCCAGAGAGCTTGTAAGAAGAAAAAATGTATTAGACATTTCTGCCCTTCCTGGAAAACTAGCAGACTGCTCTGAAAAAGACCCAGCCCTTAGCGAACTTTATCTTGTTGAGGGAGACTCTGCGGGAGGCTCTGCAAAACAGGGTCGTGATAGAAAGTTTCAAGCTATACTTCCCTTGAGAGGTAAAGTAATTAATGCTGAGAAAGCAAGAATAGACAAGCTTTTATCAAACAATGAAATCCAAACCATTATAACAGCATTAGGTGCCGGTTTTGGAGGTGACGCAGATACAGAAGAAACATCTGCTGGGGATTTTGATATTGAAAAATTGAGATATCATAAAATTATCATTATGACAGATGCGGATGTGGATGGAAGCCATATTAGAACACTCTTGCTAACATTTCTGTATAGAAAAATGCCAGAACTTATTACGGGTGGCTATGTGTATATTGCTCAACCACCACTGTATAAAATTGTTAAAGGGAAACAAGAGCATTATGCGTTTACAGATGAAGAAAGAGACCGAATTTTAGAATCTCTTAAGTCTGGTGATAAAAAAATAGACATTGCTCGATATAAAGGTTTAGGTGAAATGAATCCAGGACAACTTTGGGAAACAACAATGGATCCTGATCGCCGTACCCTTTATCAAGTTACTATTGATGATTTAGTTGAAACGAATTTAGTATTTTCAAAACTAATGGGTGAAGTGGTTGAGTCAAGAAGAGACTTTATTGTATCAAAAGCAAAATTTGTATCAAACCTAGATGTATAATTAAGGAAATTTATGTCTGAAGAATTTAAACAAGGATATATAGCCCCACGTGATATTGTTGAGGAAATGGAGGAATCCTACCTCAACTATTCTATGTCTGTAATTGTGAGCCGTGCATTACCAGATGTTCGTGATGGATTGAAACCTGTTCACAGAAGAGTGCTTTATGGTACGTCAGATTTAGGTGCAACATGGAATCGAAAATATAAAAAATGTGCAAGAATAGTCGGTGAGGTATTAGGTAAATATCACCCACACGGTGACAGCTCTGTTTATGACTCATTGGTAAGAATGGCACAACCGTGGTCATTGCGATATCCATTGATGGATGGGCAAGGCAACTTTGGATCTATCGATGGAGACAATGCTGCAGCCATGCGTTATACAGAGGCAAGAATGGAACGCCTTGCATCTGAAATGTTGCGGGACTTAGAAAAAGAAACCGTTGACTTTCAACCAAACTTTGATGACTCTTTAGAAGAACCATCTGTAATGCCAACGGTTATTCCAAACCTGCTTATGAATGGAGCAGATGGTATTGCTGTGGGAATGGCTACTAAAATTCCACCACACAACCTAAGAGAACTCGTGTCTGGCCTTGTTGCGTTATTAGATAATAACGAGATTTCTATTGATGAGCTTGTTGAAAATCATATCACAGGCCCAGACTTTCCAACAGGCGGCTTTATTATGGGTGTTGATGGAATTAGAAGCGCTTATAAAACGGGTCGAGGTCGCGTTATTATGCGAGGCCGCGCACACATTGAAGAACTTCCCAATGGAAAAGAAACTATTATTATTACTGAAATTCCATATCAAGTAAACAAGGCCAACCTAGTTGAAAAAATCGCAGATTTAGTAAGAGATAAGCGATTAGAAGGAATTTCTGATCTCCGTGATGAATCGGACAAAGATGGAATCCGGATTGTAGTAGAATGTAAAAGAGATGCAATTGGTGATATTGTTTTAAACAACCTATATAAACTCACTCAACTTCAAGATTCTTTTGGAGTGATTATGCTTGCATTAGCAAATGGTGTTCCAAAGGTAATGAGCCTTAAAGAGGTGTTGGGCCACTTCTTAACATTCAGACGAGAAGTGATAATACGTCGTACACAATTTGAATTAAAGGAAGCTGAAAATAGAGCACACATTTTAGAGGGGCTAAAAATGGCCCTCGAAAACATTGATGAAGTGATTAAAATTATTCGTGGATCTAAAAATCCAGAAGAAGCTAAATCAACATTGATAGATAGATTTAAGTTTTCAGAAAAACAAACAAAAGCCATTCTTGATATGCGACTACAACGCCTTACCTCCATGGAGGTTGATAAGGTTGTTGAAGAGTATAATGAGCTACAAGTTCTTATAAAAAAATTAAATGATATTTTAAATAGTCACGAACTACAAAGCGACATCATCCGTGAAGAGTTAAAAGAAGTTGATGAAAAATACGGCGATGAAAGAAAATCTAAAATCATCCCAATTAGTGGTGACCTTTCTATTGAAGACATGATTGCTGATGACGATATGGTCGTTACAATTACCCATAATGGATATATAAAACGACTACCCACCACCACATGGAAAACTCAACGTCGAGGTGGGCGAGGCATGAAGGGTGCAACCACAAAGGACGATGACTATGTAGAGCATTTATTTATAGCATCTGCACACAGTACCATGCTCTTTTTTACGGACCGAGGAAAATGTTACTGGTTAAAGGTGCATCAAATTCCACAAGGTTCACGAACGTCACAAGGCCGTGCAATTGTGAATTTAATTAACTGTGAACCGGGCGAGAAGGTTAAAGCTTTTGTTTCAACAAAAGACTTTAATGAAACAGACCATATTGTGATGGCAACAAAAAATGGGATTATAAAACGGTCAGCATTAAGTTTATATAGCCGACCACGTAAGGGTGGAATATATGCCATTGAAATTCGAGAGGACGATGAACTCATCGAAGCGAAAATATCCCATGGAGACCAAGATATTGTAATGGCAACATCTGGAGGTAAGGCAATACGTTTTAGTGAAACCGCTATTCGTTCCACAGGACGAAAAACCATGGGTGTACGTGGTATATCCATGAGTTTTAAAGATGATGTTGTTATTGGAATGCTTGTGGTGAAGCGTGATGGCTCAATTCTGGCTGCTACGGACAAAGGGTTTGGAAAGCGCACAGACGTTGAAGCATACCGTACACAAAACCGTGGTGGTAAAGGCGTATATACAATTAAGTGTAATGATAAGATCGGTAAATTAGTAACTATTATGGAAGTGGTAGATACGGACGATATTATGATTATAACGGACCAAGGCGTAATGATTCGACAGCCCGTTGAAAACATTAGTGTTATTGGCCGAAACACACAGGGTGTAAAATTGCTCCGACTAGATGATGGTTCAAAAATTTCTACAGTAACAAAAGTTCTTAAAGAAGATGATGAAGACGAAAGCGTTACTGAATCAGAAGAGGGTTCAACGGAGGAATAGTATTTCTCAAATAAACACCAGCAATCTTTCTCATATTTTATCTTTAGTAGAAGAAAGTGCATTAAAATCAGGGAGAGCGGTAGACGAAATAACCGTAATGGCTATCACCAAAACATTTCCTGTAGATGCGGTAAGCTCTGCCATTAAAAACAATCTTTTTGTGATTGGAGAAAGTCGGGTTCAAGAAGCAGAACAAAAATTTTCAACCTATTCAAACCGCGATAAAATTGAACTTCACCTAATTGGCGGCTTACAAAAAAATAAAGTACGTAAAGCGGTAACCCTTTTTGATATAATTCAAACGGTTGACTCTATCTCATTGGCAAATCGTATTGATCGTATTGCTAAAGAAGAGGGCAGAATTCAGCGAATCTACCTTCAAATAAACACAGGGCTAGATCCATTGAAACAAGGGTTTGCTCCATCAGAAATTATTGAATCTGCAAATGAAATATCAGCCCTTAAAAATATATCAGTTGATGGCATTATGATGATTCCACCTCATATTGAAATAAATGATAAATATCGAAAAATTTATTCAGATACTCGAAAAATAAGAGACGAATTAATTAAGGCGGGTATTAACAGTTGTAAAAACCTATCAATGGGAATGTCCAGAGATTATCAATTAGCCATTGAGGAAGGGGCCACCCACATCAGGATTGGTACAGCACTATTTGGAGAACGTTCTTGAGTAAAAATATAATTATCACTACAGCACTGTCAAAAAGTTTTGGATATATTCCAAAAGGGACGGTGTTAAACATAAAAGAAATTAACGAGAGTATATCTTTCCTCAAAAATTTGGATAAATCGTCTATCACTATTTATGATATTACCTCCGCTAAAGAATTCCTCAAAGATGAAGTTTTTCATGTGAATGATCATATTAATTGCTCAGGAGAAAATCCCTTAGTTGGTAAACAACAAGAGTTAGGTATAGATTTTATTGATATGACAAATGTCTATGAAAAAAATGAAAAGGGTATTATTACGGAATCCTGTGGAGAAAAATTAAATTTTAAATTCAATTACCCATCAACATTTCTAGCCCATTTTGTAATATTAGCAAGAGCTCTTGGTTTTAAAAAAATTATAGGCAAACTCATAAACAACCCCCTATGAACCCCCCCATTGTCATTGATGTAATGCGTGGAAACACTGTTGAAGCAACACATATTGCATATGCTGTTGCTGTAGATTTCAATGGAAACGAACTTCTCTCTTTCGGTGACCCTAACTACATTACTTGCTTTCGATCATCTCTAAAACCGTTTCAGGCTGCCATTACAATCAAAAAAGGATTCATAAACTTAGTCGGCTTCTCTTCTAAAGAAATTGCCCTCATGTGTGCATCACATAGTGGCGAAAAAATCCACACAGATACCGCCCTTTCTATGCTTACAAAGATGGGATACAATGAAAAGAACTTGGAGTGCGGGGCACACCCATCTTATGATAGTGACACACATAATGAGATGATAAAAAGGGGGGTTATCCACAGCGCTATTCACAACAATTGCTCAGGAAAACACTCAGGAATGCTATGTTTAGCAAAGGGCCTTGGTGTTGATGAAAAGAACTACATTCAAAGCCACCACCAAGTTCAACAAAACATAATGGAATATGTGGAAGAGATCGCTGAATCTCAAGCAAAAAGTTATGGTATTGATGGATGTTCTGTACCCACTCCATTTTATGATTTACGCACCATTGCTAATATGTATATGAAGTTGACTTCAGGGAAAAAAGCAGAGCTAAATAAAGTTTTTAAGTGTATGTCAGACAACCCTTATTTGATAGCTGGCAAAGATAGGTTTGATACAGACTTTACTAAAATATTAAAGGGAAAGGCTGTGGCAAAAGGGGGTGGTGAAGCCATTCAAGGAATTGCATTTAATTCTAAAAAATATGGCCCCATAGGCATTGCCCTAAAGGTAATCGATGGTTCTCATCGAGTTCGCGATGTTGCCAATATGTATGTGCTAAATACACTTGAACTATTGACAGACGAAGAAAAATTACATTTACATCCATATTCAGAAAAGCCCATACTAAATCACAATAAAATAGAAACAGGAAAGATTAAGGTTCGAGGATAATTAAAAATATTTTGTAATTTACATGACATTTTTAAAGGTCTTATGTAAATGAACCGAAAAAGATTCCTTATATACATCGCTCAATTTCCATTGTTGAGTACTACCCTTTCAATTTTGGGGTTTATTCAACCTCAACATCATTATTTATTAAATCAATTCTCAGTTGCAGGCTTTCAGTTTTATGAAGGCGATTCCCTTTTACCCCAAATGAAAACAGGTGATTCGCTGAATCTTATTAACGATTACGAAAATGAACATGACTATTATGCAGTTAGAATTGAGTATAAAAATAAAATGATAGGCCATGTACCTCGCTCAGACAATAAGCATCTTTTCAGGATGCTAAAGCAGGATTTGAACCTCCATTGTGAAATAATAGAATTAAACCCCGAGGAAGACCCATGGCAAATGTGTAAAGTAAAAGTGGAGCTAGTAGGATAAATACCAATCCACAAGTTTTTGTGGGTTTTCGGCTAATATTACAGTTTCTCGAGGAGATATTTTCATTGTTATGACAATGCTTCCAGCTCTTTTTTTCTAATGGATGCACGTTTATTTGCATCTAATTCCATTTTACGCAAACGAATATTTTCAGGGGTTACTTCAATAAATTCATCTTCGGCAATAAACTCAATACATTGATCAAGGGATAGCTTTTTGGGCGGTCTAAGTGTAACCGTTGACTCAGCCGTTGAAGAGCGCATGTTCGTAAGTTTCTTTTCTTTTGTAATATTTACATCCAAATCGCCAGGTCGGTTTCGCTCACCTAGAATCATTCCTTTGTACACTTCAGTTCCAATGTCCAAAATTAATTCACCCCTATCTTCCATGGCGAGGCTAGCATACGCAGTAACTTTTCCAGGTCGGTCTGCCACCAAAACTCCCATTGAACGTTGTGGGATGGGGCCAAACCATGGGGCATAATCATCAAACAACGTATTCATAATTCCAGAGCCTTTTGTGTCCGTCAAAAACTGACTCCTAAACCCAATGAGTCCACGAGATGGAATTTTAAATTCAAGGGTAACTCTCCCAAAGCCATTGTTTTGCAGGTTGGTCATTCGCCCCTTTCTTAGGGATAGTTTTTCTGTAATTGTACCCACATGTTCTTCCCGTAAATCTAAGAAGACATGTTCCACAGGTTCATGACGTCTTCCATCTATTTCTTTCAGAATAACGCGAGGCTTTGAAACCATAAACTCATATCCTTCGCGACGCATTGTTTCAATTAACACTGCCATTTGAAGCTCGCCTCGCCCACACACCTCAAATACATCCGTGCGTTCAGTTGGCCGAACCTGTAAAGACACATTCCCCAAGACTTCACGTTGCAATCTTTCACTTATATTTCGAGATGTTAAAAATTTACCCTCTTTTCCAACAAATGGACCATTATTCACATGAAAATGCATTGACACGGTTGGCTCATCTATCTCAATTCGTGGCAAAGGTTTAGGATCTGTGTTGCACGAAATAGTATCACCAATTCCAATATTTTCTATTCCTGCAATAGCAATTATATCTCCTGCCTCTAACGAATCCACTTTAATTTTTTGTAAACCCTTAAAGGTGTAGCAAGCAGAAAACTTTTGATCACTGACAGTTTCATCCTTTTTACATAGACTATAACGCTTGTTCATTTCTAGTACACCATTTCCTAAGCGGCCTACGGCAATTTGTCCTACATAAGGGTCATAGTCTAAATTGGTAATTAAAAACTGGGGGGTTTCGTCGTCATTGACTTCAGGCCCATGAAAATGGTTCAGTATTAAATTAAACAAAGGCTGAAGGTTAGTTGAATCATCACCCAATTCTGCATGTGCCACCCCATCTTTTGCATTGGTATAAATAATGGGAAAATCTATTTGTTCGTCATTTGCATCTAGATCAATAAACAGGTCATATACCTCATTTACCACTTCATCAATTCGAGCATCAGAACGGTCAATTTTATTTATTACTAAAATAACAGGTAAATTTTTATTGAGTGCTTTTTTAAGTACAAATCGGGTTTGTGGAAGTGGCCCTTCACTAGAATCTACCAAAAGCAGAACACCATCAACAAGATTAAGGCTTCTTTCAACTTCTCCTCCAAAATCGGCGTGGCCAGGTGTATCCACAATATTTATTTTTATATCATTATAATGAATAGCCGTATTTTTTGCAGTTATGGTAATGCCCCGTTCTTTTTCTAAATCCATAGAGTCCATTACACGATCTTCAACTTCTTGGTGTTTGCCAAAGGTACCGCTTTGTTGAAGGAGTCCATCTACTAAGGTGGTTTTACCATGATCTACGTGTGCGATTATGGCAATATTTCTAAAATTATCTTTTTGCATTTATATCCTAAAATGGAAAATTATTGTAAAATTTATAGCGTAAAATTACACGTAGCCCAGATACAATTCATAAGCCTAGATAGTTTAATCATTGGTAAATTTACCCCATGGAAAAAACCACAAAATTTATAGATTCATATCCTCCTGCAGTTGACTTTTTTGGACACTGGGCAGAAATAGGCAAAGATGAGGGGATGGAAAAAGGCCACGCAACATCTGTTAATTACATGACCCAAAAAATAAACCATAGGATGGAGTTACCATTCTCATTTATTGATTGCGGATGTGGAAACGGATGGGTTGTTAGACAATTTAGTCAACATGAAAATTGTATGAGTGCCATGGGTATAGATGGTGCAAATAAAATGATTGAGAAAGCCCGACAAATTGATGCAGAAAATGAATCTGTTTGCTCAGATATATTAACTTGGACACCAAAAACCCCCGCAGATATTGTACACTCCATGGAGGTACTGTACTATGTGGAAGATCCTGCTTCATTTATTAAAAAAATACATGACGAATGGCTCTCTGAAAGTGGATGTTTTATTTTTGGAATCGATCACTATATAGAAAACCCATCTACATTAAATTGGCCAGAAGAATGTGGTGTAAATATGAATACACAGCCAATTGACTTTTGGGTAAATTCCATGAAAAATGCAGGATTTAAAAAGGTTCAACACAGGCAAACAGGCAAGAAGGAAAACTGGGAAGGCACACTAGTAATTTTGGGTGAAAAATAATGGATATTAATATAGAAAAAATAAATGAGATAAAGGCTTTTGTGAAAAGCTCTAAACAACAGCTTTCATCCCATCCATTATATTCTGAAATTTCAACACCAGAAGAGTTAAAAATATTTATGAAATCTCATGTATTTGCAGTTTGGGATTTTATGTCTTTAGTTAAATTCCTCCAATTGCAATTTACTTCTGTACGCGTTCCATGGATTCCACCTAGGGACCCTTCTATTTCTCGACTTATAAATGAAATAGTTTTAGATGAAGAATCAGATGTAGACCAACACGGAAATCCCGCTAGCCATTTTGAATTATATACTGATGCCATGAATGATTTTGGTGCGAGTACAAATCGAATTTCGAGCTTTCTCAACGACCTAAGAAAAGGGAGTCTAGATGAAGCCATCATTAAAAACACACTACCACTAGGTGTACGGGAATTTATACAAACTACTTTTTCTTTTGTAAATGAGGGCTCTATACATGAAGTTGCAGCAGTATTCACATTTGGTAGAGAAGAGATAATTCCAGACATGTTCGTTGCCATGATAAATCAATTAAACGAATCTCCATCACAATCTCTTGATAAATTTGTTTATTATTTAGAACGGCATATAGAATTAGATGGCGGTAAGCACAACGAACTTTGTTTCCAAATGCTTTCACTTATTTGCGGCAATGATGACGAAAAATGGAATGCCGCTAAAAAAGCAGCTAAAAAAGCAATGGATGCGCGAGTGAAATTGTGGAATAATATTAGTACACAAATTAATTCAGTAGAAGTTGCGTAAATCTATATATCACTTTTTTAAAATTACACTGGGATTTATACTTCTCATTATTGGTTTAATCGGTGGGTTAATTCCCATATTTCAAGGATGGATGTTTGGAATCCCGGGGCTCATTATATTAGCAAACTATTTTCCACCAGCAAAACGCGTACTTGATTGGGCAAAGAAAAAAGCAGGAATGTCATAAACTATGAATGATATATTTGCAAAAATTGAAAAACTAAAAAAAGATAGAAATGCGGTAATATTGGCTCATTATTATCAAGACCCTGATATTCAGGATGTAGCTGATTTTATGGGCGATAGTTTAGCGTTGGCTCAATATGCAAAAAACACAGATGCAGATGTAATACTTTTTTGCGGTGTTCATTTTATGTGTGAAACGGCAAAGATATTAAATCCAGAAAAAGTGGTGATTTTACCCGATCTTGATGCAGGCTGTTCTCTGGCAGATAGCGCTCCACCTGAAGAATTTCAGGCATGGATAAATGCTCATCCCCACCATACAGTAATAAGTTATATTAATTGTTCAGCAGATGTAAAAGGCATGTCTGATATTATCTGCACATCTTCAAATGCTGAGAAAATAATAAACAGCTTGCCAACAGATGAGAAAATTATTTTTGCCCCAGATAAATTTTTAGGTTCATACTTAAATAAAAAAACCAATCGGGAGATGCTGTTGTGGAATGGTTCTTGTCAGGTCCATGAAATTTTTTCAGAAAAGGAGCTAGTAAAGTTAAAAGCAAGGCACCCTCATGCCCTAGTATTGGCACACCCTGAATGTGATGAAAATATTTTACAACATGCCCACCATATAGGCTCAACCACCTCAATTATCAACTTTGCAAAACATAATGGTGCAGAGCAATTTGTGGTTGTTACAGAGCCAGGCGTTATACATCAAATGAAAAAACAAAACCCACAAAAGGAGTTTATTCCCCTTCCTTCAAATGATGGCTGTGCCTGTAATGAATGCCCTCATATGCGTTTAAACACATTAGAAAAAACGGTTAATGCTCTAGAAACACTTTCACCGCAAATAAACATGAGCGAAGCAAAGCGACAAAAAGCATTAAAGCCGTTGGAAAGGATGTTGGAACTCAGTTGATAGAATATACTCAATATAAGAAATTAGATTCAGATTATGTGCTTGATAGAATTGCTTTATTTTTAGATGAAGACATTCCAGATGGCGACAAAACCACGATGGGCACCATAACCACAGAGGAAAAAGTTTCTGCAGAAATTCAAGCCGTAGAGAGCTTAATATTTTCAGGGAAAGAGGTTATTCCCCACTGCTTTGACGACGATACGGGCATCAATCTTTTTGTAAACGATGGATATGAACTGATGCCAGGCGATGTAATTGGTAGGATTACGGGTAAAGCATCCAGCATACTTTCACGTGAAAGGGTGATGTTGAATTTAATTCAGCGGCTTTGTGGAATTGCAACTCAAGCAAAAGTATATGCAGAATTAGCCAAACCATTTGGGGTAAAAATATTAGATACACGCAAAACCACTCCAGGATTACGACTACTTGAAAAGTATGCAGTAACTTGTGGGGGTGCATATAATCATAGGCTAAATTTATCCGACGGGGTACTCATAAAAGACAATCACCTTGTGGCTGCAGGTTCAGTGCAAACAGCAGTAGAAAATATTCGTGGGATAGACAACTCCTTACCTATTGAATTAGAAGTGGATACCATTGAACAAATTAAAGAAGGACTGCGTGCAGGTGTTGATGGTTTTTTACTGGATAATATGCACCCTGAAAAAATTAGAGATTCTCTCCAAATAATACGCAGTTTTCCTGGAGGCGAGAGTATTTTTGTAGAAGCATCTGGTGGAATAACTCTTGAAAATATTCACGGATATTTAGAAACAGGCATCAATGCAATTTCTGTCGGTGCACTTACACATCAAATTAAAAGCCGAGATATTCGTCTAGAGTTTATCCACTAATGACAAAACAAACAGACATCCTAATAATAGGCACTGGACTTTCTGGTGCCATTGCCGCACTGACGGCTGCAGACTTAAACAAAAAAGTTACGATAATCACAAAAACACCTACATTAATCAGCGGAAATACTCCCCATGCACAAGGGGGTATTGTGTTTAAGGGTCTGAATGATTCTCCAGAAAAATTAAAATCAGACATTCTAAAAGCTGGAGCGGGACACTGTTGGGAGGTTGCAGTAGAACAGTTATGCAATATGGGACCGACCCTTGTTCAACAATTATTAGTTGAAAAGCATGCGGTTAATTTTGATATTTCTCCAGAAAATGGCTCATTAAAACGTACTGCAGAGGCGGCACATTCTGAAGCACGGATTTTACATAGTAAAGATCAAACAGGGTTATCTATTCAAGAGTCTGTAACAACCGCGATTGAATCACACCCAAACATTTCAATCCTTACCAACCATACGGCCATTGATCTATTGACATTTTCTCACAACTCTATTGCATCTACTGATATTTATAAAAAACCAGGGTGTTTTGGCGCAATGATTTTGCAAAAGAATTCTGGGGAAGTATTCCCCATATATGCAAATCGAACCATACTTGCATCGGGAGGATTGGGGCAAATTTATTTACATACCACTAATCCTGAAGAGTCTCAAGGCGACGGAATAGCCATGGCATGGCGTGCAGGAGCAAGATGCTTTAATTTGGAATATGTGCAATTTCATCCAACTACACTTTTTCATGATTCGGGTAGGTTTTTAATTACAGAGGCTGTGCGTGGAGAGGGAGGAAAATTGATTGATGTAAATGGACATGAATTTATGGCCTCCATTCACCCCAAAGGTGCAATGGCTCCTCGAGATATTGTGGCAAGAGGCATACATCAAACCATGCTAGATACGGGTCACCCCTGTGTATTTTTAGATATTTCTCATAAACCAAAAAAATGGATTGATGAGCGATTTCCATTTATTGTGCAAACATGCAATGAGCTGGGAATCAATATATCAAAAGAGCCCATTCCAGTTGTACCATCAGCTCACTATAGCTGTGGAGGTATTGGCGTGAATTTACTAGGACACACCTCACTAAAACGGCTATATGCAGTGGGAGAAGTTGCATGTACAGGAGTTCATGGTGCGAATAGATTGGCGAGCACATCTTTATTGGAAGCTCTAGTGTGGGGATATGTAGCAGGAAAAGATGCATGTGAAAATTATGATGGCGATGATTATTTTCCTGATCATCATCCTTGGGTAATTGAATCTGAAGAAATCGACCCCGCACTTATTGCACAAGACTGGCTCACTATAAAAAATACAATGTGGAATTATGTTGGACTGGTTCGTACACGACAACGGCTTCAACGAGCTCGTACTATTTTAAGGCATTTACAATCAGAAGTTGAAAATTTTTATCAAAAAGCTAAATTGAGCCCTGAAATTATTGGTTTAAGGAATGGCGTACAAACGGCAAATGCCATTGTCTCAGCAGCAATAGAGGCAAGAGAAAGTCGTGGCACACATTTTGTTCAACCTGAAGAATAAACCACATTATCTATTAATCGAACGCCATCGAAGTTGACAGCGACACTAATAAGCGCATCTTCATTGATGGTTGTTGCAAACTCTTTTAACGTCTTACTTGATGCAATGGAAACGTAGTCGATATCTGCCAATTTCTCAGCTAAAATAATTTTTTCAACCTCACTTTTTATTACAGAATAATTATTTTCTCCATTATTCAGTAATTCTTTACCATGTGAAATTGCCTTAAAAATGACAGAGGCTTTGTGTTTTGAATCTTCACTTAAATATTCATTTCTAGAGCTCATTGCAAGGCCGTTTTCTTCACGAATTATGGGGCATGGAATTACATCAATGGGATAGTTTAAGTCTTGAACCATTTTAGAAATTACACGTAATTGTTGAGCATCTTTTTCTCCAAAAAAAGAATGTGAAGGCTGAACAATATTGAACAACTTTGACACAACGGTTGCTACACCTCTAAAAAATGTGGGGCGACTTTCACCCTCTAGGCCACGTGAAATTTCATTTTCATTAATATAAGTTGAATAATTTTCAGGATACATCATCTGTGTGTTTGGAAGGAAAACGCCATCAACTTTAAATACGCTTATTAGCTCTAAATCATTATCAATATCTTGTGGATATGTATCTAAATCTTCATCTTCAGCAAATTGTTCGGGATTCACAAAAATACTTACAATAGTGTTATCGCAATATTGATTAGATTTTTCAACCAACGAAAGGTGGCCTTTATGGAGCGCTCCCATGGTTGGGACAAAGCCCACTGACCCTTGCAAAGTTTTGCGAAACGTTCGAAACTCCTCAACGGAATTTATGATATTCATGAATTTTTGAGAGAGTCTAAAACGCTATCTTTTAAATGAGCAGAGTGTTCATCTGCAGGGAATTGCTTAGTTTCAACTTCCGTTTTATAAGATGAAATTGCATGAGAAATTTCAGAAGAGATATTAGCATATTGCTTTGTGTGCTTTGGAACAAACGTTCCAAACATCCCTAAAATATCATGAAAGACTTGAATTTGTCCATTGCAATGAGGCCCAGCGCCAATTCCGATTGTAGGTATAGAAATAGACTCTGTAACAATTTTAGCTAATTCTGATGGAATTCCCTCCAATACCAGCGCAAATGCGCCTGCAGACTCTACAGCTTTAGCGTCATCAATAAGTTTTTCAGCAGCAGAAACAGATTTCCCTTGAACCTTATATCCAGACATTTGGTGAAAAGATTGGGGGGTAAGCCCAATATGTGCCACCACAGGAATTCCTGCGTTGACAATGGCTTCTATCCTGTCCACATATTCCACACCGCCCTCAAGTTTTACGGCTTGAGCATTGGCTTCTTTTATGAAACGACCGGCGTTAAAAATTGCATTTTCAACTGAAACTTGGTAAGATAAAAATGGCATATCTGCCACAACAAGAGCTCGTTTAGATCCCCTTGAAACAGACGACACCAAAAAGACCATTTCATCCACTGAAACTGGGATTGTAGTTTCATATCCAAAGACCACCATGGCCGCACTGTCTCCCACGAGAATAAGCGGTATTTCAGTGTTATCGACTATCATCGCAGAAGTATAATCGTATGCAGTTAGGGTGGCAAACTTTGTGTTTGCTTTTTTTAATTTTTGGAAATAATCAATGGTGAGTTTTGCCATTAATGGACAGCCAGCTCTTCCGTGGCTAAAGATACGATTTTGTTTTTATTATTCACATGAACAACCGTTGGTATATGATCATCAACCTCCTTATTGGTAAGCTGACAATATGCAACAATGATGACCAAATCATCTTTATTAATGAGATGTGCAGCGGCACCATTTATACAGATACAACCAGATCCCCGTTCGCCCTTAATTACATAAGTTTCTAAACGATTGCCATTGGTTATATCCAGTACATGAACACGTTCATATTCTAAGAGTCCCGCAGCATCCATCAAATCTTCATCGATAGTAATTGAGCCTACATAGTGTAAATCCGCCTCAGTTACAGTTGCGCGATGAATTTTGCATTTTAACATATTTAAAATCAATAGAAATACCCCTATATTCAGACGCGAAATTTACAAAAAAATAGCGAGTTCTCAAAAAGCATTAAGGATTTTATCTAAGTACACAATATATAGTGGTTTAGCTGGGAGGTAGCACTATAAAAAAGAGTGAATTTCGTGAGAAAAGTCTTGGTATATGTGAAGAATGTTAATATTTTTTTACCCAAAATACTCTAATGAATGTGATTTTGAACACACAAGGGAAGGTTTCGTCTATGCAATCTAGACGCATTTTGTTAATGGCATGTTTCATATTGCCATTTTTGTTAGGTAATTGCGGATTCCTAAGTAGCGATTTAGACGCTGAAGGAGAGGATTCTGCAGCAGTTGAGGCAACTGAACAGGTTGAGGAAGAAAAGAGTGAGGGATTGACAGAGGCAGAAGAAGCGGCCATTGAAGATTCCGTTCTGGGAAGCCAATCCAAACTTCAAGAGGGTGAAATGCCTATGGATGAACTCAATCTTGAAGTAAGAAAATTAAAGGCTGAATTAGACCACTATAACGCAAACTTGAGAGAATTACGTGCAAAATCTCAAATTTGGGGAAATCCATTTTCTGTTTACAATAAGGAGATTATCCTCAATAATGGGAGCTCCGTATATGGTAAAATACTTTATCAAGATCGTGACGTGGTAAAAGTTGAAACCTTAATTGGAAAACTCATCATTGATAGAAGCACTATTGTTCGTGTCATCGAAAATATTGTTGATGGGCAAGAGTCAGAAGATGATTCTGAGCCTTTGGAATCACCGGATCAAATTGAAATTGTAGAAGTACAGGATGATGCCAGTGGATCTGGCATCAATATTATTGAGAGAAGAAAGCAGAATCAAACGGCACAACTTATCCTTCTTGGGAATATCCAAGAGAAAAAGGACAAATCGGGAAATACTATATTATCTGGTGAAATTAAAAATGTAGGCTCACAACGAGCAGATTTTGCCAAAATAAATATTACCTTTAGAAAAAATTGGCACGGTGAAACAGAAACACTAACTTCATTTGTGCGAGGAACATATTTTACTTTCAAAACAGGAATTACATCAGACTCTAGCGTTTTACCCGATGCTGTTGCTGAATTTGAATTGGTAGTACCAAAATCTATGGGATCATTTATCGGATACTCTTACACATTAGATTGGGAACAATACGAATAATTTTATGAGAAGAATTTTAAACATATTGTTTATTATTGGTTCATTATTAATTGCTGAAGATAAATCTACATATCTCTGGGATTTAGGTGTCAAGATTGGTGATAAAGCTGCGCCCCAGCAAAAATTAGTAAAAGAAAATGGTAACAGCGGTAAGCAAGCATCATTGTCTAATCGTATGGTAAAACCACAAAAAATAAAAGCCGAGTTGAAATCTACAAATTTCTTACCTAAAAATTCTCCCATGGAAAATTTATCCGATTTGGAAAAGCTAAAGTTTGGTGAGCAGTATTTTTTCTTAGGTCAATATTTATCCACTATCAAATATTTAGAAAAAATAGACTTTAATGCTATTGGTGAAATAGAGAAGAAAAAATTAATTTACTATTATTCTGATGCATTATACAATTTGGGAAAATATGAACGAGTAGTTGGCATACTATCAGAATCTTCAGATATGACCAAAACAGATGAAATGCTATTTTTGTTGGGAATGTCTTCTTTAAAATGTAATGATAAAAAAAATGCTGTATATGCATTTGACGAATTAGTGAAAAATTATCCTGAAAGTGAGTATTCATTTTTGGCTAACCTGCAATCAAGGGCCATTAAGCGAAGATAGCAATGCAGATTAAATGGACCACATTGAAATCAATGACGTTATGTTTGATTTTATTATCTCTTGCATTTTCCAATTCAAGGGTGGCATTTTCACGACCTGGCGATATGATGAGAATACCCAGCATGGCATATGAAAAAAATTCACCAACATTGTTTACAGTTGATGTAAATAGCGAAATATTAAATTTTTCAAGTGAAAATAGGGCATATAGCGGAACAGTAGCATTAAACTTTCAACGCAAAGGCGGATTAAATTTTGGTCTCACTGCAAACCGGCTGTCTAATCCAGTTGCAATAAAAGAGGCGGGGTTTCATTTTCAAAAAACTGTTTTTAAATATGGTGATGTCACATTTTCGGCAGGAATTCATGATTTTTTATACATGCGAGATGGAAATGATGTAATAAGGGTTAATGATATTTCATTTTTTGGATTATTCACAAGTTATAAAGAATTTGAAAATTATTCACTTTCAATCCATTTTGGCGGTGGTACGGGAAAAATTCAATATGACCCACAAACAACTGACGACGTAGATGTTCAATCTGCAGGAGGATTTTTAGGGTTTAGCTTAAAGACCTCCTATTTTGAAAAAAATGGTGGCATGGATTTTATGATGGAATATATCGGCACTGGCGTAAACATCGGTTGTAAAGTTCCTATCACAGACAATTATACAATGAATTTGGGTATGACCCATTTTGAAAATCTGAGCGAGTTTGCATCAGAATCAAAAACAGGTAAAGATAGAAAAGAATTACAATTTAATGCACCTGCGATTTCCATCGGGTTTTCTATCGATATACCTAATTTGTATAAAGAAGAAAATCAATCTATATCTCAACCTTTCGATGCTCCAGAAAGTATTGGTATTGGAGATACAGAAGACCTAGATGCATACACAGCTATTCATCAATTAAGAGATTCGCTCAATATTGCCATGTTTGAAAACAGAAATCTATATGATGAAAACCTCTTTTTAAAGCATCAAATTGCAGTTTTAAATGACTCAACTCGTACCTTTCATTTAGAGAGAGAAGTTGACAAATCAAATTTAAATTTAATTTTGCGACACATATCTAGATCCCTTCGTCATTTTTATGCAGAAGAGTATCGGGAGGCCTTGGCGGAAATTGATTTGGCCATTGAAGTTAATCCCAATTTAGCGCTTGCCTATGCAAGAAGAGGTTCTATTTATTATCGTTTAGGAGATTTTCAACGTGCAACTATGAATTGGAATATTGCATTGAAATTAGATCCTGAATTTACAGAAATACAAGATTTGCTCAAGGCATCTAAGGAAAATAGACTGTCAACGGCAGAGTTGGATAACTAAGGGAGTAGTTTATGAATTTAGCCACACTGGTCGGTTTAGTTCTTGGTATTATATTGATTGGGCTTGCATCCTACTTGGGAGCTGCTGGTGCTGGACTTTCATTGATGGCATTATGGGATACAGTAAGTTTGCTCATTGTTGTTGGTGGTGCGCTAGCTGCAACTGCGGTGGCGTTTAAGCTTGATGAAGTAATGTCTATTTTTAAGTCCCTTGGAATGATTTTTGCCGATGATCCATACACTAATCGCGATGTAGTTGAAGATTTTATTTCTCTTGCAGAATCTCAACGAAAAGGAGAATTGGGGAAAGCATTAGAAGGTGTACCTGAATCAATGCCCTTTAGATTAAAAGTGGTTCAAATCGGATGTCAATATGTGGCAGATGGTTATAAAAAAGAGGATATCCGAGATATTTTAGAAAACATGGAAGAATTCCGTGCAATACGTGAAGGTCAGCGCGCCAATGTAATGAAAACATTAGGAGTATATACCCCTGCGTTTGGTATGGTAGGTACATTGATTGGATTGGTATTCATGTTGGGTGGAATGGCACAACCTCCTGAGCCAGGTGTAGACCCTGCAGCAAAGCTGGGTGCATCCATGGCCGTTGCTCTTATTACTACACTGTATGGTGCGTTATTTTCAAACTTCATATTTTTACCCTTTGCAGATAAATTAAAAGGCAAAAGTGAAGGCAAAAAGGTAGAAAGCTCATTGATTTTAGAGGGAGTTATGCTTATCTATGAAAAAACACACCCCATTCTTGTGCGCGATAAATTAAATGCATTTTTAGAAAGTAAAGACAGAATTAAAGATGAGGAATAGCATTGGCAGATAAATGTCCAGAATGCCCTGATGAAGGATTGCCAGGATGGATGGGTACGTTTGCAGATATGATGACACTTTTATTTGCGTTCTTCGTACTTATGTTTTCAATGGCCACCATGGACCCAGTAAAAATGGCGGCATTTTCTGAAGCACAAGCTGATAAACAAGGTGGTGTTGCCGATACCCAAGATGACAAAAAGGGTGGTGGCAAAAGTGCAGAAGAAATTAAAGAGCAGATGGAAGAATTTAAGCAAGCTGGCGTTACGGAGATTGAGGGTGTACCTATTGATGAATATACTGAAATGGCTATCGAGGCTGCAGAGGCTGCCAACAAGAAAAAATTAAACTTGTCAGAAGTAAAATTTGAGTTTGCCGAAATTATTGAAGAACTTGATGTTCAGGACTCAGCAAATGTATCCAATGATTTAAAAGGTGTTGCACTAGAACTGGATGGAGACCTTTGTTTTGCATCTGGTGAAGTGACCATGAAGCCAAAGCTAAGAGAATTTTTAGATGAATCCATTGAAAGAATTATGACTGCAGCGAATGACTTACGACCCATTACGGTTGAGGGGCATACTGACACGGATTTACCCGAAGGGAAGTTGGCAAAAACCTATCCAACCAATTGGGAACTTTCTTCTGCGCGGGCTTCAGAAGTAGTAAAGTATTTGATTGCAAAAGGTGTAAATTCTGGCCGATTAAGAGCCAGCGGATTTGCTGATACATGGCCCGAAGGGGTAACATGGCAACAAATTAGAGCAGGTGAAATCACTCCAGACATTATTGCAGAAATGAATGCAACATCAGAATTAAAGCAAAAAAACAGAAGAATTAAAATTTTAATTGAACAATAATTTGTACAACAAAAAGGATGTTTTGGATAATGAATAGATATTCAAAAAAAATAAAAAGCTATATTAAATACGTAATATTTACCATTTCAATTACGTTAATATTTGCACAGGGATTAGAATATTTTACCCAAAAAATTACCCTTGAAAATTCACTACGAGATAAACTGTATTCAGAGATTGGTCGTATAATTGACAAATCAAAATTTGTAGTTGTAGTGAATGTTGAGTTGGGCAAAAATATTTCTCCAATGGCAACTGAGCCCACAACATCTCTTGGAGCGGTAATTCAAGAAGCACCCTCAGATTTAAATAAAGTTGCACCAAGTGGAACATCTTCAATGGAGTTTTTGCCTGGCGTAACATTGTCTGGAAATACTGATGGCCAGACAGCTTCACCTACCCCTCAGCCTGTTGCACAAAGCAATACCCCTATAAAATCATATAACAGTACTAGATCTGGTGATAAATATGAACTGGCTAATGTAAACGTGGCAGTGTATTTAGAAGAAACATTGGCAACGGGTGCGCATGAAAAAACAATTGAATCTTTAATTAAAGACATAATACCAACGATCGCTACCTGTGAAAACTGTATCCGTATTGAAACGATGAGATTTCAAGACTCTCAAGAAAAATCTGAGTTAGCAGAGTTAAGACAGAAAATTGAAGATATGGAAGCTCAAAAGCGTGAAGATGAAATGGCACGTTTGGACAGAAAATTTGAAGATCTTCAAGACAGACTAGAGGATTCTGAAGATCAAAGACGCCTATGGGAAGAACAAGCGCTTTTAGATAGAGAATATAAAAGACGTCAAGACTCAACACGTTTAGCAAAGCTAGAGGCAGATGAAGTAGCAGAAAAATTAAAATTAGATACGTTATTAGTAAAAGCTCAACAAAAATTGGACACTGCTATCCATGCTCGTATTGAGTCTGAAACAGAAACCAAAAAAGATTTAATCGACATTATAAAATATGGGCAAGGCAACCTAGATGATGGTGAATCTGATGGCTTATTAGGAATGAAAGGCCCAAAATCTTCTGATAATACATTGCTTTATATAGTATTTGGTGCAATGATTTTTATGATGTTCATGATGCTCTTTTTGAGAAAAGGTAAGCAAGAGGTTGTGTATTTAAAACCCAAAGGTGCTGCAAAAAAAAAGGATAAAAAAAGCAAAAAAGATTCAAAATCTAAAGATGATGGAGACGATGCCGACGAAGAAAAACCAGTAGAAGCATCAACTCCAGTTGCAGATGTTCCTCAACCACCACTAAATCCATATGCAACTATGGCACTTGAAGATGAAAATGTGCTTCGGGCAGAGCTTCGATCATTACGTCAATCAGCGGTATCTATGTCAGTAAATCAAAAAGAGGGTGCCACAGAAATTGTAAAAGAATGGTTGTCTGATGGAACTGAAGATGGCGAATCTGGAGGCGATGAAGAATAAATGAGTAGTACAATTTTAGAAAATTTTTCGGGCTTTGATAAAGCTGCAATTTTGTTAATGGTGTTAGGAGAACCATTAACCATGACATTATTTAAATCTGTTTCTGAGACAGATATGTTGAAATTACGAATCCGTGCTCGCGAGCTTACTAATGTACCAACGATGGTCAAAAAAGCGGTGATGGAAGAATATTATTTCAAAATGATGTCTGATAAATATCGAGACAAAGAGGAACCTGTAGACCTATTTGCATTTTTACGCGATTTAAATGATGAACAACTCTACTGTTTATTGGCCAATGAAGAAATCAGAATGTCTGCCTTAGCGTTAGATCAAATTGATCAAGAAAGACGCATGACGTTTTTAAATAAACTTGATCCTGGAAGAAAAAATAAAATTATTTTAGAAATTGGGAACCTAGATGAGATTCCTTTAGAAGCCATTATCAATATGGCACGTGAGTTGGAGGAAAAAGTATCCTTCATTCCAGGCCCCAAAGAATTCACTCGCGGTGGAGGTAAAAGTGTTGCTACCATCCTTGGTGAAATGTCTGAAGATGAAGCCAAACAATATATGGAGCAATTGAAATTAGAAAATCCTGAATTGTTTGATGAAGTGAAAAAACATTATCTATCATATGAAGATTTGATGGGTTTATCAGATGGTATGGCGGCTCAATTTTGGATGAATCCGGATATTGATTTAGAGGTAATGGCAAAAGCATTAAAAGGCTATGACCAAGAAATTATAGATAAGTTAGTCGGTTATTTGCCAGGGAAGAAACAAGCTATGTATGCGCCAATTGACGGTCCACTAGCAAAGCGTGAAGTAGATGAAGCTCGTGCTAGCTTGTTAGCAATTATGAAAGAAAAGATTAGCTCAGGAGAATGGAATATTGAAGATATTCTCGGTGGTGGAGAGATGATAGAATAATTTTAAGTATAATTATGCTGTAAAAAAAAGCCTCACAATTTGTGAGGCTTTTTTTATTATTTGAATTTTATATCCTAACCAGCGAGGATAATGTTTACAAGAAGAACCACATCTAATACATTTAATGCACCGTCGCCATTCATATCAGCACACTCTTCCCATCCACCAGCAAGGACAATATTTACAAGAAGAACCACATCTAGTACATTTAATGAGCCATCACCATTTGAGTCACCCATTAAACCACAACCGCCACCACCACCAAGGGTAATATCGATGTATGTTTGAGGTTCCCCAGGCATATCATCTGCAAACCAAAATTTAGCTTCATAATCACCGTCAGCTATATCTTCATCTGCAATTGAAGCAGTATATCTTACACCTTCTAAATAGGCATGGTCATCTGGGATCATGGGAAGATTTAAGAAGCATGCGCCTCCATCTGGATAACATACTTGAACATTTCTCCACCATGGTAGATTTCCATCTGCATCAGTATACGTCACAGATAGTTCCATAGTGTCTGCATCATATGCAGGTTCAGATAAAACTGGCTCAACATTCCCATCTTGGAAAGTGGTATGTAATATCATAAGTCCTGGAGTAGTTTGATCCTTAATACTTGCATCAACATCTATTCCACTTAGTGCAGCTTCAACAGTTACCCCTAAAGCAATAAATCCGTTTACAGAGTTTGGCCACTCACCCCACTCTGCATCGTCTGTCATATAACTTAAAAGTGCAGCAGCCTGCATGCTGTTTCCTGCAGTGGAGTAGTCAATATTTGTGGTGATATAATCAAATCCACCTACCTCACCGGTAGCTAAATCTCCAGTTATTTTTAAAAGTCCAGGAGTCAACTGACCAAAACCACCATTACCAAATCCAATGGCATATGCAACTTCAGACTCAGATTCAGGGTTTACAAATCCAACACCATATAGATACCATGGACCAAAAAGTCCGCCTTCATCACAACAGGATCCATTAAGGTCTAAAGAAACGTAAAATCTATCATCAGAATATGAACCTCTAACGGTATGAATGTCATAACTCGAAGATGCATCGCCAGATTCATCATAGGCTAAATCGGCATATAAATTTGAGCTTGGAGGCCAACTATTATTTTCATTTTTTGGGGTTCCAGTAACAATAAGCCGACCATAGTCATAACCCAATGCTTCTGAATCAACTTCACCTTTTAAATACCAAGCTACACTTTGTCCGCCATCGGTGGCAATAGAAGTAGCCCATGTATTTTCAAATCCTGGCTCATCCAAGGGTGCAACACCATCAGATGCTATCCAAGATGATTGCCCATCAGTGGAAACAAAAACAGTTCCAGAAGGATTTCCCGCTTCCATTTCAGCAGAGATATCTGCATGAACTTGAAAATCTGCTCGAGGTGCAGTTGATGCTAAATTTGATAAATATTCTTCACGGAAAGCATTTTGTTGGTAGGCTTGTTTTGCCTCCATTGCTTCTGTCCAAATAGCTTGTGCAAACTCTCTTAAAGCACGATGACCCACTAATTCTTTTTGTTCTTCAGTGAGTTCATCTGCAATTGCAAACGAGCTTATAAATAATCCTATTAATAGAAAACGTATCTTAAACATATTCAACCTCTTTAATTATCAGTCTGAAAGTTAATGTTTTTTGGTCGAAATTCTGTTATAATAAATTTTTTGTAAAATATTGTTACAAATCGTACAAAATTGCAGCCTGGGCAGCAGACAATCGTGCAATAGGAACCCTAAATGGCGAACAGCTTACATAATTAAGTCCAGCTTTATGAAAAAATGAAATGGAGTGGGGATCACCTCCATGTTCTCCACAAATGCCAATTTTGAGTTTTGCATTAGTGCTGCGTCCTTTTTGGACACCAATTTTTACTAGTTCTCCCACTCCATCTTGGTCAATAGATTGAAATGGATCGCCTTTAATTATATTTGTATCTACATAATGGGGAAGAAATGTACCTACATCATCTCGTGAAAATCCGTAAGTCGTTTGTGTTAGGTCGTTGGTCCCGAATGAGAAAAATTCTGCAACTTCTGCAATTTCGTCAGCAGTGATACATGCTCTAGGTAACTCAATCATAGTGCCCACTAGATAATCGAACTCGATAGCTTCAGATTTCTGCACCATTTCAGCAATACGAATAACATGATTACGTTGGTTGCTTAACTCTGGTGCTGACCCCACCAGTGGAATCATTACTTCAGGGAATGGACTATGCCCTTCTTTTTTTAACTTTGCAGTGGCTTCAAATATTGCCTGTGATTGCATCTCCGTAATTTCGGGGTACATAACACCGAGGCGACAACCTCGATGTCCAAGCATTGGATTCGATTCGTGTAATGCGGTGACGCGAGATGTTATTTCTGATGCAGGGATATCCATATCTTTTGACAGTGAATCAATTTGAGCATCTGTATGAGGTAAAAATTCATGAAGTGGTGGATCTAAAAGTCGTATAGTAACGGGATGAGGTGCCATTGCTTTTAGAATACCATAAAAATCATCCCGTTGGAATGGCAACAATTTCATGACGGCATTTCGCCGCGATTCTTCATCTGTTGAAAGAATCATTTCTCTCATTGCAGATATTCGTTCTGGCTCAAAAAACATATGCTCTGTTCTACATAATCCTATACCTTCAGCGCCAAATTCTCGTGCTTGAGACGCATCTTCAGCACGGTCAGTATTGGTTCTAATATTGAGAGTACGTCGGCGATCAGATATATCCATGAGTTTATTGAAGTATTGATTATGCTTTAAGTCAGGTTTTTCTAAAGAAAGCTCATTTTCATAAACATTACCTGAAGATCCATTCAGCGTAATAACATCACCCTCTTTCAGTGTGATATCATTAATGGAAACGGATTTATCTTTTAGATTTATTTGTAAATCGGAACATCCAACTATACAACACTTACCCCATCCTCGAGCCACCAAAGCAGCATGGGATGTCATCCCCCCTTTTGCTGTAAGAATTCCATTGGATACATGCATACCGTGTACATCTTCGGGGGATGTTTCATTTCGAACCAAAATAATATTTTTGCCAAGGGCATGCCATTTTTCGGCATCTTCAGCAGTAAAAACAATATGACCAAAAGCACCTCCAGGTCCAGCTGGGAGCCCTGTAGTTAAAAGATGTGCATTTCGTTCAGCTTCTGGATGAACCGTTTCGTGCATAATTTCATCCAAATTATCGGGAGAAATACGCATTAGCGCTTCATCTTCAGAAATGAGCCCTTCGTCTAGCATGTCCATTGCAATACGAATTGCCGCTGCACCATTTCGTTTTCCTGTTCGAGTTTGAAGCATCCATAGTCTATCCTTTTGGATGGTAAACTCTAAATCTTGCATATCGTGGTAATGTACTTCTAACCGAGTTTTTACTCTATCCAATACATCATATATTTTTGGATTTACCTGCTCTAAACTAGGTAAATGTTTGGATTCGGATGTGGTACTATTAGCATTGAGTGGATTGGGTGTACGTATGCCTGCCACCACATCTTCACCTTGAGCATTTGCTAACCATTCTCCATAAAAATGATTTTCACCCGTTGCAGGATTTCGGGTAAATGCTACCCCTGTGGCAGAACCTTCACCCATATTTCCAAACACCATAGTTTGTACATTTACGGCAGTTCCCCATTCATCAGGAATATTTTCTATGCGACGGTAGGTTTCAGCACGTTTGCCATTCCACGATTTGAACACAGCAGTAATTGCACCCCATAACTGGTCGTTCGCATTATCTGGAAAAGCCTTACCTAGAGTAGATTGGATTTCATCCTTAAATGTTGTTGAAAGAAACTTTAAGTCTTCGGCGGTTAAATCGGTATCATCGTGAACATCTTTAGATTTTTTATATTCAGCTAAAATTTCTTCCAGTTTTTCACGAATACCCTCTCCATTTTTTGGTGAAAGTCCCTGAGCTTTTTCCATCACCACATCTGAATACATCATAATGAGACGACGATAAGCATCATATACAAAACGTTCATCGCCAGATTGTGCAATTAAACCTGGGATTGTATCTTCAGTGAGACCCACATTTAAAACCGTTTCCATCATTCCTGGCATAGATTGACGTGCCCCAGAACGGACGGAAACCAATAGTGGATTTTCAGCAGAACCAAAATGTTGATTCATAATTTTTTCCACAAGGCCTAGTGAGGTGGAGAGCTGTGCATCTAGGTCTTTAGGATATTCATCATGTTTCATATAATGGGTGCAAACTTCGGTAGTAATGGTAAATCCAGGGGGAACCGGAATTCCGAGCCGAGTCATTTCTGCTAGATTTGCACCTTTTCCACCCAGTAAATCTTTTTGATGTGCAGCACCATCAGCATGGCCTTCACCAAAATTATAAATAAATTTCATATTGCCTCAACTTGTAGGGAAATGTAAAAAAATGAGGTCATAAATTAGCAATTTGGCACTGAGTTTTCTCAGCCCTTTATTTATATTGGGATTTCACATATAATAAAATGGGTATAAATTGAAGGGCATGAAATACCGCATTTTCTTTATCTCATATATTATTTTCATCTTCAATAGTTGTGGAATTAAACCCAATCCTTCACAGTTAAATATAGTATTTTCGGGTGATCCAAAAAGTATAGATCCTGCCTTAGCTACCGATGTACGCTCAGGCCAACTTTGTGCTTTATTATATGATAATTTGGTGCGATTTGGAGTAGGCAGCGAAATTTTACCTTCAATTTCATCATCTTGGAAAGTGAGCGAAAGTGGTTTAGAATATTCCTTTAATATTCGAGAAGATGTGCAATTTCAAAATGGAGATTTACTTCAATGTGAAGATGTTAAACGCTCCTTTGAACGCATACTTTCACCCCACACTTCTTCTCACCGCAAGTGGTTATTTAAGAATGTTGTGGGTGTAACAGAATTTATGGAGGGAATGGCTTCAGAGGTTAGCGGGTTTAGTTGCCAAAAATCAACTTTTATCATTGAACTTTTGCATCCATTTTCACCCTTCCTTGGATTTTTAGCCATGCCCTCCGCATCAATTATTAAAGAAGTGAACGGTGAACTTATTGGGACCGGCCCATGGATAATGGAAGAGTGGATTCATGATGGGCATATTATGCTTAAAAAAAATCCACTTTATTTTGATGGAGAGCCCAAACTGTCTGGTATTAAAATTAGAATTTTACCAGAAGCCCTGCCCAGAACTGCCGAATTTTTAACAGGATATTTAGATATTATGGAAATTCCTGACGCCGAATTTTCTTTATGGATTGAAGATAAAAAGTGGGCACCGCTTATACAATTTCAAGAAGACTTAAATATTTTTTATATTGGGATGAACTGTTCACGACCACCATTAAATGATGTACGTATTCGCCAAGCCATACATCATGCTATTGATATAAATAGTCTTATTACAAATTTAAAAAATGGAAATGCTATCCCTGCATATGGACCCATACCACCCAGTTTAATGAAAGAACCACCTGTTCCCAAATATGAGTATAATCCTGAAAAGGCAAATGAACTTTTATCTCAAGCAGGTTATGAACATGGATTTGAAATTGAACTCTGGCAAAGTCAATCATCAAATTTATTGAATATAACGGAGGCTATACAGTCCCAATTAGAAAACGTAAACATCAAAGTAAAGATTGTACGAAACGACTGGAACATGTACAGCCAAGCTATTACACAGGGAAGTGCGGATATGTATTATCGGTCATGGTATGCAGATTACCCTCACGCTGAAAATTTTTTGGCACCATTGTTTGAGTCCACTATAAGTAAAAAACGTTGGACGAGATATGCTAATAAAGAACTGGATGATTATATTGATATTATCCAAAAGTCCTCCCATATTGAGGAGCAGCATAAATACATCAAATTATCTAATGATAAATTGGTAAAAGATGTACCTTGGGTTTATCTATGGCATTCAAAAACTGCCTTTATACATCAACCCAATTTGAAAAACTGGCAACCCAGTTTAATGTATAATGCAGAAAAATACACACGAGTGTATAAGCAATGATTCAGTATATTTTTAAACGCATAACGCAGGGCATCCCTGTAATCATCGGTGTGCTTACCATTTCATTTTTCTTGATGAACATTGCCCCCGGGGATCCCGTACGAGCCATGGTGGGTGATTATTATTCTGATGATGAGTTGGTGAGTATGAGAACAGAGCTGGGATTAGATCAACCCATATATAAACAATATATTGATTTTATGTCTCGAATAATTACGGGAAATCTGGGAAATTCATTTATGACGAATCGTCCAGTTTCAGATGACCTTATGGAGAAAATTCCCTTTACACTACAATTGGCACTTGGAGCCATGTGTATTGCTATTCCCATTGGTGTTACCTTGGGGGTTATAGCTGCAATGAATAGAGGCAAGTGGCTGGATAGATTTTTAGTTGTCATATCATTATCAGGTATTGCAGCTCCAGTGTTTTGGATTGCTTTACTCTTAATATTAATTGTTGGAATTCAACTTCAATGGTTACCCCCGACAGGGTTTGGTGCATTAAAGTTTTTGATACTACCTGCTATTGCATTGGGTACACGATCATTGGCGTTATTGGCCAGAACCACACGGGCGTATATGTTAGAAGTTTTAAAAGAGGATTACATTCGTACAGCATTAGCCAAGGGAGTTAGCACAAAAAATATCATTTTAAAACATGCATTACGGAATGTCTCCATTCCTCTCATTACCATAATTGCTACAGATTTTGGGAGCTACCTTTCAGGGGCCGTATTAACAGAATCTATTTTTGGATGGCCCGGTATTGGCAGATTCGCGTTGAATGCCATTATGAAAAGAGACTTCCCTGCCATTCAAGGAACGGTGTTATTTATGGCAATCCTCTTTGTAGTGATAAATATTATAGTGGATATTCTTTATGCGTGGACTGATCCCAGAGTAAGAGAAAGTGTGATGGATGAATAATCTATTCAAGAGTTTATGGAAAGATAACACATTCAAATTAGGGATGTTCATTCTCACAATCCTTATTTGCGTTGTATTCGTATCATTTTTAGTAGAGCTTGATGCATCTCAAAATTTAAAACTACGATTACTTGACCCTGGGAAAAATGGATACGTTTTAGGTTCAGATCATTTTGGTCGAGATGTACTTTCACGGTTAATTATGGGGGCACGTGTTTCTTTAGGGGTGGGGATTTTAGCCAGTACCATATCCCTAACTTTGGGATTATTTTTTGGACTCGTTTCTGGATATTTCGGAAAAATAGTTGACACCATCATCATGCGATTTGTAGATATTGTCATGGCATTCCCTGTATTGTTATTACTTATTGCGGTTTCAGCCACATTTGAACCTAGCCTTGAAACCACCATGATTGCCATTGGTGCAGTAAGTTGGCCACCCTTGGCCAGACTTATTCGGGGGCAAGTACTCATGTTACGTTCATCTGAATTTATTAAAAGTACGGAAGCTCTAGGATATTCTCATATACGGGTTATTCTATTTCATATTTTACCCAATTGTATAGCACCAATAATTGTTACCTTTACATTGGGGATTTCTGGGGCGATTATGGCAGAGTCTAGTTTATCATTTTTGGGATTGGGCGTTCAACCACCCACTCCCAGTTGGGGCTCTATGATTAATGAAGGAAAAGACTTCTTACGCATAGCCCCCACATTGTCATTGCTCCCAGGCCTTGCCATTGCATGTACCGTATTGGCATTTAATTTAATTGGGGAAAGTATTCGTGATGGATTAGATGTGAAATTGGAAAAAGAATAATCATCAGAACATCCTATTCCATCACCGTCTTTTTTCTCCTTTATAATGTCCACTCCCAGCCCACCTAATGGCAGACTGGGGTTCTATACGATTTATTATTTAAGTAAGAGTACTTTTTGAGTTTTATTGTAATTATTACTCACCATTCTTACAATATACATTCCCGAAGAATATTCAGCTCCATCCCATTGAAGCTGATGATGACCTTCTTCTTTTAGTCCATTATATAATTCTAAAATCAATTTACCCTGTACATCATATACAGAAATATTCACATGGCTCTCTTCAGGTAATGAGAACGGTATGGTGGTTACGGGGTTAAATGGATTTGGATATACAGGAGAGAGTGAATATGATTGCGGTTTTTCTATACCATTTGCAATTCTTCCAAATGTTTCCGTATCTACCACCTGAACATCCAAGAGTGTTTCACCTGAGTTGGCAGCTTCAACAAAAACAATTTCAGTATTATCACCAGAAGAACGACTAAGTCCTTTGGGTTTAAGTTTAACTTTTATTATATCGCCATGCCCAATATCAATCAAATTTCCATTTAATCCATACAAAACTATATTTAAGTTATAATTTGAGGTAAGATTATGAGCTAGTGTTAATTGGGATGAATGATTACCTTTAGTAATATCTAAAACTTCATAGTCTTCATTAATTTTAAGTTTTAATTGAATTGCATTAATTATTGCACTATTAATAATTTTTATAATTAGCTCACTATATTCTGAATTATCAATTTGACTAATTTCTTTTGAAATAGAAACAAACCCTGTTTCATCTGTAAATAAAAGTTCAGATGGTATCAAATAATTGACTATTTCCATAATATCTAAAATATTTACTATACCATCCTGATTGAAATCGGCAACTTCTTGTTCATATAACCAAAAAACATTTAATTCAATCAAATGCTCAACAATTATAACAAGATCCAATACGTTTATATAGCCATCATTGTTTATATCGCCAACTTCGGGATCATAATTTATACCCAGTGCCTTTAAACTGAAATTATCAATTAATGCATTTGCAACCGAATACTGATATTCTGAAGAAATTAGTGAATAACTCCCATTATTTAAAGTGAATCTAAATTTAGTTGGACCGCCACCACTAACTTCATACTGTTTATATTTCCAATCATCTATTGAATATGATGTTTCATCTAATAATGTCCAATCTATTCCATCATTATTAGAATATTCAATAGCCCAGTAGTTTAGTTCATGTGATACATTTGATATTAAAAGTAATGATTGATGAAACTCAACAAGTATATGTTGAAATTTTTCAAGGTTATATGTGGGTGAAATTAAAATAGTTTCTTCGGTTAAAAAGTCGTCATGACCTGTAGGTAGTGAATCGTTTCCTGTAACAAAGCACTTAAATCCATTTAGTGAATCATTAATCATTTGATAGGAATATGCATTTGAATATTCTTCATTGTCAAATATAAGTTGGGTTTGTTTATGAGGGTAATCCCAGACCCATGCACCATTTGTACTTTCTTCTTCTACAAACCAACCCATTGCATGTTCTTCAAAATCATTATAAATTAATTGTGATGGATTACCCAAAATCATAAATACATTATCTGTTTGATAAA
>CAYFMU010000015.1:0-55517 GCA_964344315.1 uncultured bacterium
ATGGTGATACTTGTGATGAATGTTCATCAGGTAGCTATGATTCATCAAACGATGGCTGGGATTATGATGCTGATGGTGCTTGTGATGCGGGTGATGAAGATGATGATAATGACGGCTCATTAGATGAGAATGACTCAGATGATAATAATGAGTTTGCATGTAATGATGATGATGGTGATACCTGTGATGAATGTTCATCAGGTAGCTATGATTCATCAAACGATGGTGCAGACAACGATAGCGATGGCGTATGTGATGATGGTGACTTTGATGATGATAACGATGGTGTAGATGATGAAGATGATACTGCTCCATTTGATAACTTTGTATGTGGTGATACCGATGGAGATACATGTGAAGATTGTCTAACAGGTTACACTGATATATCAGATGATGGCTGGGATTATGACGGTGATGGTGCCTGTGATGCTGGCGATGAAGATGATGATAATGATGGTGCATTAGATGAAAATGACTCAGATGATAATAATGAGTTTGCATGTTCAGATATTGATGTGTTTGGTACCTATGTAGGTGATGGTTGTGATGACTGTTCATCAGGTAGCTTTGACTTGTCAAATGATGGTAGTGATCCAGATGGTGATGGTGTATGTGATGTGAATGATGGTTGTCAAGGTGGAGATGATAATTATGATAGCGATGGTGATGGCATGGCAGATGATTGTGATGTTGATCATGACCTTCATGATGGTGCAAACCTCATCTCTTTCTTCGCACTACCTGAAAATACTGAAGTGGCATCTGTATTCAGTGACTTAGATGATAATGCAAATGGTGTTATTGGTGAGTCAGTGGTATCTGCAAACTTTGGTGGTGGTAACTGGGTTGGTAGTTTAACTAACGTTGATGAAAACAGCGGTTACTGGTTGAAGGTATACGGTAATGATGTACTAGAGACTCAAGGTTTACCAAGTGGTGCAGTGAGCTATTCGCTTAATGAGGGTAATAACTTATCATCATACTCATATGCAGTAGATCAGTACTTGGACGAAGCAATCCCATCAGGCGTACAGTCTGGATTCTATGGTATTGCAGGTGAAGGTATTGCAGCCTTGAATGTAGGTGGTTCATGGGTTGGATCATTAGATGCATTTGAAGGTGGTAAAGGTTACTGGTTAGTGGCGAATCAAGACTTAGAGTTCTCATACAATGTACCTGTAAGAGATGAGCTATCACGTTCATTATCTAAGCAAAGAAAGCTACCAGAAGTACCTGCTGAGTATGCATATGTACAATCACAAAATCAATCATTCTTCTTTATTGAAAATGCATCTATTGATGGTAGATCATTAGAGGAAGGTGATTGGGTAGTGGCATACAATGGTGATGTTGTTGTTGGTTCTAGAATGTGGACTGGTGAGTACACAGATATTCCTGCAATGGGAATGAGTACAGACAATGATAAAACTATTGGATACTGTGAGACTGGTAATAAAATTACATTTAAAGTGTTTGATGCTTCAGAGGGTGAGCTTATAGAGATGGCATTAGATTCAGGTGAGAATACTTGGACAAACAATGGAATGACTATTGTAAGTATGTCTGATAAAGTACTTCCAACTGAGGTTAGCTTAAGTAAAGCATATCCAAATCCATTTAACCCATCAACCACAATCAGTTATGATGTTCCATCTAGTATGGATGTTAGCTTGATGGTGTATGATATTAGAGGTCGAATGGTGAGTGAATTAGTGAGTGGTATAAAAGACCAAGGTCGCTATGAAGTTATATGGAATGCAGAAGCACACTCAAGTGGTGTTTACTTCATGAAGTTAGTTGCAGGTTCTACTGCTAAAACTCAAAAAATTATGCTTGTGAAGTAAGTATAATTCTTTAATTGACACTTTAAAAAAGAGCCATAGAAAAAGTCTATGGCTCTTTTTTTACGGGAACATTGAACCATCAAATAATTATGTTTCCAACTAAGGGGGTAGAGCGTTAAATTTCCACCCGATTTACTAACTTTTAATTACAAATTAGGAATATTTATGAAGAGAGGAATGAAATACTTTGCTATTATTTCTGCCTCATTTTTTCTTACATCTTGCTTTGAAGCAAATACAGATGAATTAAAAAAGGCAATAAGTAAAGTACAAGATAACCAAAAAATAATTCTTCAAAAGATAGAGTCTTTAGAAAAGGGCCAAGCTACATTAAGGAAGAATTTAGCATCAAACAATTCAGGGAAAAAGCAAGAAAGACCAAAAGCTGATCCCAATAAAGTTTACAATGTACCTGTAGGGAATTCATTTGTAAAAGGGAATAAAAATGCTCCAGTTACAATAACATATTGGACAGATTTTCAATGACCATACTGCTCTAAATCTGTCAGTATGGTAGATGATTTAATGAAAAAATATCCTAATGATGTTAAACTAGTAATCAAAAATTTCCCATTGTCTTTCCACAAACAAGCTAAAAAAGCAGCTAAATATGCATTGGCAGCTGATAAGCAAGGTAAATACTATGATATGTATAAAAAGATTATGGAGAATTTTCGTCAATTGAAGTCTAATGAGGATTTACCCGTGCAATATGCACAAGAGTTAGACTTGAATATGGATCAATTTAATAAAGATTGGCAATTACCAGAAATTGCACAGCAAATTGAAACTGAAATTAACCAGTTGAAAAATTCAGGTATTCCGAGATTATCAGTACCTAAATTTTTAATTAATGGTAAAGAACCTCAAGGAAGAAGTTTAGAGGCATTTTCAGCTGTAATTGATGCAGAATTAAAAAAGCGTAAATAAACCGTAATAAATCAGCATTTTTTATGGAGAAGCTCTTATTGAAAAATAAGAGCTTTTTCTTTTTTTATCGAGGAGAATTTATTAAATTCTTCGGAGTTATACATCTGAAAAGGTGTAATTAAAAAATTGAAGGGGGAAAATATTTCAAAAACAATGCTTGCAAGTGGATTATTGTTCGGAATTCTGTGCATATTAAATGGACAGGATAATCTAGACCAATTTCAGTATAATCAATCTACATTACAAGCATTTTATTTTTTTGAAAATGTTATGTTGGATGGCCATAAATTAGATTCTGATGATTGGGTAGCAGCCTTTAAAGGTGATGTGTGTGTAGGTGCCTACCAATGGGATGTATCTGCATGTGGTGGCGGCATCTGTGCTGTGCCTGCAATGGGTGTTGATGGGTCTGAAGATACTCAAGGATATATGGAATTTGGAGAAATACCTATATTTAAAGTATATGATGCTTCATCAGATGAAATTATTGAAATGATTGCACTAGAAAATATTGGAGAATGGGCAATAAACGGATTTAATTCAAATTATTTTTTAGTTAATGAATTGAATTTTTCTGTTAATGATTATCAATTTAATGGATCTGCAGCTATAAAAGTGATACTTGCTGAAAACCAAATTAATGATGCAGATACACTATTAGCAATAATTGATGGTGATTTAAGAGGAAAACAAGGAGTAATTGAATCCCCATTGGGAGAATATATTTATCCATTAATGGTACATAGTAATTTAGTTGAAAGCGAAATTATTGATTTTTACCTATATCAAAGCGCTACCAATGAAGTAATAAAGTTTGAGTATTATTTAGAATTTGAATCTGACATGATAATGGGCTCTGCAATAGATCCTATCATTATTACAGATTGTGATGGAGAAATTGATGAATGTGGTGTATGTGATGGAGAAGGTGCAATTTATGAATGTGGATGCACAGATATTGAGGATGGATATTGTGACTGTAATGGAAGTATAGAAGATGACTGTGGGGTTTGTAACGGAGATAATACTACTTGTATGGATGTTTCAACATCATTACCACCTCAAATTAGTATTTTAAATGCATTTCCGAATCCATTCAATCCTAGTATTCAGATATCTGTAAATACCAATGAAAGTGGGTTGATGGAAATTGAAGTTTATGATCTATTTGGAAGAGGTGTTAAAAAACTTTATGATGGATTCAATGATGGCCAATATTTTCAAATAAATTGGTCACCAAAAGATATTTCAAGTGGCAATTATATCATCAAATTGTCACAAAACAACCATACAGAGCAGTTAATGGTTACTTATGAGAAATAAACTAAGAAAAATAATATTTTTAAGACGAGAGTTAACGTGTGAGAAACCGCACAAAATGATTGTATCAAAATGTTATAATTTTGGTCAGTTAGCAAGAAATTAGGTTTATATAATTGTTGTCAAAAATTTATAGAATATATTTGTATTTGGTATTCCTGTCGTTAGGATTTACAACGAATACATCAAGCACATCTATGCCAGTAGAATTTGAATATAATCAATCTACTGAACAAGCATTCTATTTTGTAATAGAAGCACACATTGATGGAATCCCTATCGAAGAAGGTGATTGGCTTGCTGCATTTAGGGGTGAAATATGTGTAGGTGCGCGTCAATGGACTGGTGAATACACTGATATCCCTGTAATGGGAGATGATGGTGAAGAATACTCAGCGGGATATATGCTTCCTGGAGAATATCCAACCTTTAGAATATTTGATAGTTCTGAAAGCCAAATTTATAGAGCCCTTCCTACTCAAAATGTAGGCTTTCCATCAGGTTTATTAGCATTCTTTGAAGTTCCGCAACTAAATGTGATTCATGACTGTTTTGGTGTACTTGGCGGAGATAATTTAGAAGATAACTGTGGTGTTTGTGATGACGACCCCTATAACGATTGCGATGTTGATTGTATGGGTATATGGGGTGGTGAAGCATTTATTGATGATTGTGGTGTGTGTTCAGGCGGTACATCTGGCCATGAAGCGAACAGTGATAAAGATGAATGTGGTGTTTGTTTTGGAAATGGTCAAAATGATCAAGGCTGTGGTTGTTTTATCCCTCCAGCAGAAGAGTATTGGTTTGATGAAGATGGAGATGGTTTTGGATTTGGTGAATCTCAAGAATTTTGTTATGCGGACCTTCCACCATATTGGGTCGATAATAATGTAGACCCAGAGCCATTATGTTCAAATCCTGATGAATTCACATTAATGATAGACCATTGCGGTGTTTGTGCTGCTGGTGGTGTAGATGATCTGGGTTGCGGATGCTATATCCCTGCAGCAGAAGAATATTGGTACGATAGTGATGGCGATGGATTGGGAGCAGGTGAATCAGAATTTTATTGTGAAGTAGATATTCCAACGGATTGGGTAGCCAATGCTGATGACCAAGAACCTAATTGTTCCACCAATGATACCGACCATTGTGGTGTATGTGCGGGTGGGGGTGCTGATGATGTAGGATGTGGTTGTTTTGAGCCTGCAGCACTTAAGTATTGGTTTGACGCAGATGAAGATGGGTTTGGTACTGGAGATTTTGAATTATATTGTTTGCAAGATGTGCCTGAAAATTGGGTGCCAAATAATGTTGATCAAGAAGAGTTTTGCTGGAATCCTGATCCTGTAACACTGATGATTGATCATTGTGGTGTTTGTGCAGGTGGCGGATTAGACGATTTGGGCTGTGGTTGTTATGAGCCTGCCGCACTGGAATATTGGTTTGATGCAGATAATGATGGTATGGGTTATGGAGAACCTCAAGAATTTTGTTTACAAAATCTTCCAAATCAATGGGTATTAAATGATGATGATTTAGAACCTGAATGCACAACTAATGATACAGACCATTGTGGAATTTGTGCAGGAGGTGGATTAGAAGACCAGGGCTGTGGTTGCTTTAAACCTGCACCTCTTTCTTATTGGTATGATAGTGATGGTGATGGACTGGGTTCTGGAGAAGGATTAGAATTTTGCTTAACAGATGTACCCGAAAATTGGGTAACAAATGATGACGATGAATATCCAAATTGTGCAGAAAACTTCTATGATCATTGTGATGTATGCGGCGGTGATGGTTCAGATGATGTAGGCTGCGGCTGTTATAATCCTGCAGCATTAGAATATTGGTATGATAGTGATGGTGATGGTTTAGGTTCTGGCGACTCAGAATTTATTTGTTTACAAGATTTAACAGATGGTTGGGTAGAAAATAGCGACGATCTTGAACCAGACTGTTCCACCAATGATACTGACCATTGTGGTGTATGTGCTGGTGGAGGTGTTGATGATGTAGGATGTGGCTGTTATAATCCTGCAGCATTAGAATATTGGTATGATAGTGATGGTGATGGTTTAGGTTCTGGCGACTCAGAATTTATTTGTTTACAAGATTTAACAGATGGTTGGGTAGAAAATAGCGATGATCTCGAACCAGACTGTTCCACCAATGATACTGACCATTGTGGTGTATGTGCTGGTGGGGGTGCCGATGATGTAGGATGTGGTTGTTTTGAATTGGCTCCTACAGAATATTGTGAAGATACAGATGGTGATGGTTTAGGTAATGCAGGTAATGGTGATGATTCTAGTACAGGATGTGATTCAGACCCAGTAACATGGACAGTAAATCAAGCAGATTACCAATATAATGGTTCGGTTACAACAAAAGTTCATATTGATGGTATAGAGGTCGGAAGTGCCTCAGATCAAGTTGCTGCATTTGTTGGTGATGAAGTTCGAGGTGTGGTTAATGGATTAGCATTACCACCATTTTTAGGTGGTGGATATTCATTTAACATCATGGTATATAGTAATTTGAGTAGCGGAGAAGAAATTTCTTTCAAATATTTTGACTTTGCAAATGATAATGTTATTTGCTTAAACGAAACCTTAGCATTTTCATCAGACATGACGGTTGGAAATGCAATGGCACCATTTGAACTAACAGGTTCATCCCCTGAGCCATCGGGAGGTGGATCAGAGCTCTATTGTGAAGATGAAGTCCCCGAAGGTTGGGTGCCTGATTGTACAGATCCAGAACCAGATTGTGCTACTAATGATACAGATGATTGTGATGTTTGTGGTGGTGGCAATGCAGATATGGATTGTAGTGGCGTTTGTTTTGGTGATGCGCTTGAAGATAATTGTGGTGTATGTGACAATGATCCAACGAATGATTGTGCAAGTGACTGTGCAGGTGTTTGGGGTGGTTCAGCATTTGTAGATGACTGTGGTGTATGTTCTGGTGGAACCACTGGACATTATGCAAATAGTGATATTGATGACTGTGGTGTTTGTTTTGGTGAAAACGCTGATAATTTGGGTTGTGGTTGTTTCTTGCCGGGAGAACAAAACTACTTTGAAGATTCAGACGGCGATGGATTAGGGTTTGGTGACGCTGCACAATATTGTGCTGGGGATGAGCCAAATGGATGGGTAAATAATGATGATGACCTAGAACCTGAATGTACTTCAAATGATACGGACAATTGTGGTATTTGTGCAGGCACTGGATCAACATGTGCATCTCCTGAAAATATTTCGGCTGAAGGTGGAAGAAATGAAATCCACCTAAATTGGTTAGAAAATGTTGAAGCTGATTTCTACAATATCTACTATACGGATGGTGAACTTGTTGGTAGTACTTCAGAAAATATATTTACAGATCCTCCAGGGGAAGGATTTGGATTGCCATATGATACAGAATTTTGTTATCAGATTACATCAGTTAATCAGATAGGTGTTGAGGGGCCTGCATCTGATGCAGTCTGTGCAACAACCCTACCATACATCTTGGCAGGACTAAATATCGAAGTAGATAATCAAAGTGGTATAGCAAATATTTATTTAACAAGTTTATGGCCAATTTTAGGGTACCAGTTTGATGTTAATTTCAACCCTGATTATTTTGATGTATCCCAAGTTTCAGGGCTATTAAACCCAACATATGGTAATGGAACAATAATTGGTTATTCAATTTTAGGTGAGTCTATACCAGCATCTCCAGATGGTATTTTATTGACCACCGTAAATTTTGTACCAAATCAAATAGATTTTAATGAGTCATTTACTTTACAATTGGAAAATATCATAATTTCAGATGATGGTTCACAGCCACTGGTGTCTTGTGATTCAGATTTAGATATTTATAATGGCTGTGATGTTTCAGATACCTTTGAATTTAGTGTTGATTGTAATTCAGATTGGTTCGGTTCAGCATTTGTAGATGATTGTGGAATTTGTTCTGAAGGTAATTCTAATCATGAAGCCAATAGTGATAAAGATTGTAATGGTGATTGTTTTGGTGTGGCATTTGTAGATGAATGTGGAAACTGTGTAGAAGGTGAAACAGGATTAGTTGAAAATTATGCCGATTTGGGTTGTGGTTGTTATAATCCTGCAGCATTGAACTATTGTGAAGATACAGATTTAGATGGAATGGGAAATGCTGAATCTGAAGCGCCCTATTGTTTAGCTGATGTACCAGAAAATTGGATTTTGAATTGTACAGACCCTGAACCTGATTGTGCTACAAATGATACAGATCATTGTGGTATATGTGCGGGGGGTGGTACAGATGACTTGGGTTGCGGTTGCTTCCTGCCTGGTGCTATTCCTTTTTACTTCGATTCTGATAATGATGGATTTGGATATGGTGAACCCTCAAACTTCTGTGATGGAGAAGAGCCTCAAGGTTGGGTACAAAATAATTCTGATGAATATCCTGATTGTTTTTATAACTATTTTGACGAATGTGGTGTTTGTGGTGGTGATGGTTCACTAAATCAGGGTTGTGGTTGTGAACTTCCTGCACCACTTGTATACTGTGAAGATACAGATTCAGATGGAATGGGTAATCAAGGTTCGGAAACAGAGTTTTGTCTCGCGGATCTCCCAGAAAATTGGACTTTAGATTGTTCGGATCCTGAACCTGATTGTACTACAAATGATACAGATCATTGTGGAATTTGTGCAGGTGGCGGTGTTGATGATTTGGGTTGTGGTTGTTTTATTGACCCACCTGAAGATTTTTGTATTGATATTGATGGTGATGGTTTGGGAGCAGGTTCTCCAGTGGAATATTGTGCTGCAGATGCACCTGAAGATTGGGTAAATGACTGTACTGATGAAGAACCTTTTTGCCCAACAAATGATACTGACGATTGTGGTGTTTGTGGTGGAGATAACTCATCATGTACAGGGTGTACCGATGAAATTGCATGGAATCATTGTGAAGCATGTACTATTGATGATGGTTCTTGTATTTATATTCCTGACAATTTTGGATTTTCTCAATCAACTGCACAGGCATTTTATTTTGTATTAAATGCTGATATCCTTTCTGATGATTTAGTAGTTAATGAAGATTGGATTGGTGTATTTAATGAAGATATTTGTGTTGGATCTCTCCCATGGAATGGACCTTATTCATCTGTTCCAGCGATGGGTGATGATGGGACAGAGTGGACACAGGGGTATCTTAATACGGGTGATTTCCCAACATTTAAAATTTATGATGGTTCAGAAAATGCATACTATGATGCTGAAGCAATAAATATATATGTGCAGGAACAGTTCTTCAATAGAGAATATGATGGATGGTCAAACTTTGAGTTTTTTGAAGTAGAGCGATTGAGAGCTAAAGTTCCTGATTGTGCTGGAGTTGTGGATGGGTTAGCATATATTGATGATTGTGGTGAATGTGTCGGTGGTACTACTGGAGTAGAAGAAAATTGGGCTCAAGACTGTAATGGTGATTGTTTTGGTGAGGCATTTGAAGATGATTGTGGAATTTGCTCTGAAGGGAATAGTGGCCATACAGCAAACTCAGACAATTTAGGTTGTGGTTGTTTTAATCCAGCACCATTAGAATATTGGTATGATGCCGATGGTGATGGTCTAGGTAGTGGTGAACCTGTTTCACTTTGTCTTGATGATGTGAGCCAAGTTTGGGTTGAAAATTCAAATGATGAAGAACCATTTTGTTCTACCAATGACACTGATGACTGTGGTATTTGTGCAGGTGAAAATCAAAATATGGACTGCGCAGGAATTTGCTTTGGAAATACTGAAATTGATGATTGTGGAATTTGTGGTGGTGATGGAACTTCATGTATGGCACCAATAGCAGAATCACAATCATTAAATATTCAAGAAGATTCAAGTATAGAATTCATACTTTCAGGTTACGATGTAAATGGTGAAGAAATAATTGATTTTAATATTGTTCAGTCTCCATCAAATGGTACAATAACTGGGGTAATTCCTAGTTTAACATATATTCCTAATTTAAACTTTAATGGATTAGATAGTTTATTATTTACAGTTTCAACTGAGCTTTACACATCTGAAGAATCACCAATTTATTTTAATATTAATGCAGTAAATGATGCGCCTAATTCATATGATTCACAATATACATTAGATGAAAATACATCAATAGAATTTCAACTTTCTACATTTGATATTGATGGCGATGCCTTAACTCCAACTATTACACTTGGCCCCAATAATGGTTCATTAATTATGGGTGGCGAAACTATTACATATATACCAAATGAAAATTATTTTGGTATTGATACCTTTAATTTTACAGTTTCTGATGGAAACTTAAACTCAAATGAATCGACCGTATCATTTACGGTGATAGGTGTGAATAATTTACCAGAAGTTCAAGCCATTGAAGACAGTGAATCAAATGAAGATGAAGACTTTACCGTAGAAATTATTGCATCTGATGTGGAAGATGATTTGCTAATTTACTCAGCAACGGTTGATGGTAATGCAGAAGTTATTTTAAGCGGTTCACAACTTACTATTTTGCCAGATTTAAATTTTAATGGAGAAATTTTAGTTAATGTAGATGTAACAGATGGTCTTGGATCAGTAAGTGAGCAATTTACTCTTACTATTTTACCCATTAATGATGCTCCAATAATTGAATCTATTGCATCTCAATTTATAGATGAAGATACTATTTTAGAATTGCAAATAGATGCCAATGATATTGATGGTGATGAAATTACATTTGCATTAGCAGAAAGTGAATATTATAGTTTTAGCTTCGATGAAAATATACTTTCATTAACACCATCAAATAATTTCACGGGCAATTTAAACATTGAATTGTTTGCCAGTGATTATGACCTTACCACAAGTACAGAATTTGAATTAAATGTAATTGGAGTTAATGATGCTCCAACAATCGCTGAAATTGATGCACAAACAATTAATGAAGATGATTCATTAATTCTTGAGATTATTGCTTCTGATGATGAAGATGACCAATTAAGTTATTCTGCATCAAGTGATGGAAATTCACAATTATCTTTTTCTGATAGTTTATTAACGGTTATCCCAAATGAAAACTTTAATGGTGATATAGAGATTACGGTATTTGTAAATGATGGTCTATCAACAACATCAACAGAATTTACACTTTCTATATTACCAGTAAATGATACTCCTGAAATTTCAGTAATTGACGATATTTATATGGATGAGGACGGAATATCATCATTTAGAATTATTGCAATAGATATTGATGGAGATGAATTATCATATTCTGCTCAAGCTGAAAACATCACATTCACTCCAAATGGAAATCAAATTTCAGTCCAACCTAATGAAAATATAAACGGCACAATTTTAGTTGAAGCATTTGCATTTGATGGCACTGATTCTTCTTCGACTACATTTAACTTAGTTATAAATGCAGTGAATGATGCCCCCCAAGTGTTAGCAGAAATTGAAGACGTAGTTGTTGAACAGAATAGCAATGCATTAACCTTCGAGTTAAGTAATTACTTTTATGATGTTGAAAATGGTAATGATTTGTCATACTCAGCATTTGAAAACAATCCAGCTGTAGAGGTTGAGATTAACAATGGCATACTAACACTTAATTTCATTGAGAATACAATTGGTAGTGGACCCACTACAATTACTGCAAGTGATAATATTGATCGTGATGTTGCCAGCATTACATTTAATGTAGATGTGATTCATGTAAATCAACCACCAGTAGTGGAAGATTTATTAGTAGAAGTTAACGAAGATGAAGCTTATACTTTTGATATTAGTGTAGAAGATGAAAGCTCAGAGTTAATAGTTTCAGTTATTTCTGGACCATCTAATGGTACTATTGAAGAAATTAATGGATTACAAATAACATATTTATCATCAGAAAATTATTTTGGTGATGATCAATTAGTTATAGATATATCAGATGGCGAATTATCTTCATCAATGACTGTGGATATTAATGTATTGCCCGTAAATGATTCTCCTTTCTTCATGACGTCAACATTAGATGATGGAATTGAATTGGATGAGTATATTTCATTCATTGATTATGATGACGTTGACAGTGATTTACAAAGCGTTTCTTTAACACTCATTATGGGGCCCTCATGGCTAAGTATAGATGATAATAGCTTAGTAGGAACTCCTTCCAATATGGATGCTGGTCTGTATGCAGTAACATTAAAGATTGATGATGGTGAGGACGCAACAATCCAAGATTTTGATTTATATATTGAAAATTTAAACGAAGCACCTCAAGTTACAGATTTAGATTTAATTTGCGAAGAGGACGGAAGTATCCATCTTAATCTTTTTGCCACTGATAGCGATGGCGATGATCTCTCTATTTCAATTTCTCAACCAGAAAATGGTGAAGTTTCTGGAGAATACCCAAACCTTGTGTATTACCCCGACCCAAATTATTTTGGCTCTGACTCATTCACATACTCTGCAAATGATGGAATTAATTCTTCCAGTGATGCAACTGTAAGCATATCCATATTACCATTAAATGATGCACCATCTTCAAGTGATGCTGAATTTGAAGTACATAGCTCAATATTTGATTTTGATCTCTCAGCATTAGTTTCAGACCCTGAAGGGGACGAACTTACATTTTTATCTGTACCTCCATCAGGTGACACCTTGAATACGGTATTTGGTGGATTGGTTTATGAAAATGGTAATGGTGGATTTACTTATGAACATCCATCATCATTTGAAGAGGGAGACTTCCTTCTTTATAAAGTTAATGATGGTCTAGCAGAGTCTGAAATTTCCATGATTACTTTTAATCTTTATGGTAGAAGTTGGTCGAGAAATAATCCTCCATCTGCATTCGATGATGAAGTAACTATGCTTGAAGATAATTCTACTCAACTAACATTTGTAGGGTTTGATGTATTTAATTTATTCCCTCAAGATGGTACTGAAACGGTTACAATTACCCAGCAACCTGCTTATGGAACATTAGGTGATATATATTTTGAAGCTGGGAATTCTCAACAGTTAGCTCAATGGGTAGTTGAATATACCCCAAGCGAAAACTATAATGGCTCTGATGTAATTCGATATAAAGTAAATAATCCGAATAATGATAATGGTGATTCTGGAGAGGGCGTAATTCAAATTACCATAAACTCAGTAAATGATCTGCCAACATTATCAACTGAATCTGAAATTAGCTTTTTAGAGGATGAAAATACAGTATTAAATATAACATTTGATGATGTAGATAACGATTTACAATTGAGTATTGGTGACAATGAAAATCTAAATATTCAGATAACTTCACAAAATGAATCTTCAGCTACATTATTAGTTTCTGCTTCAGAAAACTATTTTGGTCAGTCATCATTTACAATCTCAATTTCTGAAGATATTGATGATGGGATTGAAATTACTGAAAATGTATCAGTTTCAGTATCATCTGTTAATGATGCCCCCGTATTAGGCAATATCAACAATGTTGAAATAGATGAAGATAATCAAATCACATTAAACCTTGAAGCTAGCGACGTAGATTTTACTTCATTCTCATATACAGTTTCTTCTTCAAATAATATCGAAACTGAACTAGTTGGGAATCAATTAAGCCTCATTCCTAATGAAAACTGGAGCGGTAGTGAATCACTTAACGTAACGGTCCAAGATAGTTATGGATTTTCAGATTCACAATCATTTGATATTATAGTGAATGCCGTAAATGATGCACCAACAGCAGATTCACAATCTCATGAGTTGGTAGAAGATGGCGTGAAGTTAATTTATCCTTCTGGTTCTGATATTGAGGATAGTCAATTAACATTTTCAGTATATGATTTACCTGAACATGGTAACGTTTCTGTTGATGGTTGGATATTTACCTATGAGCCGAATGAGAATTATAGTGGTGAAGATTCATTTACATATATTTCTAATGATGGCGAATTATCATCAGAACCTGCGTTAGTTACATTAACAATTTCTGGAACAAATGATGCACCTATCTTTGAGCAAGTTAATGCCATTGAATTAAATGAAGATTCAAATATTGATATTCAATTGTCTGCAACAGATATTGATGGTGATGAATTATCATTTTCAATTGTAAATGCTGATGATGAGCTTGGTGCTTCAATTGTAGCAAATATGCTTTCAATTTCTCCAATTTCAAACTTTAATGGACCTGCAACCCTTATGGTTAAAGTTGAAGATGCTGAGGAATATGACACTCAAATTTTAAATGTAAATGTGTTGGCAGTAAATGATTTGCCTGAGTTAGATGCAATAGATGATATTACCCTTAATGAAGGTGAAAGTTTTGAAATTGAACTTTCTGCATCGGATATTGATGGTGATGACATTTACTTTACAGCATCTAGTGAATCTGAATTTGTTCAAGTAACAATTGAAGATAATAATTTAATAATTACTACAAACGATGATATTGGTAATTCGGAAACACTCATTGAGGTTGAAGCATCTGATGGTAGCCATGTTGATACAGGCACATTTACGGTTACTACCATTAATTTAAATGATGCACCAATATCTGAAAGTTTCCAAGTTGATGTAAATGAGGACTTAACTGCATCTATTCTACCACAGGGCTTCGATCCTGATGGTGATGCACTTACATTCAGTCTCATTGATTCAACCATTTATGGAGCAATCGCTTTAGAAAACGGACTATTTATTTATTCACCTAATGAAAATTTTGTAGGATCAGATAGTTTCACATATCTTGCTAACGATGGTGAGTATGACTCTGAGATATCTACCGTTAACATTGTCGTTAATAATGTTAATGATCAACCTGAATTATTTAGCATCGATGATCAAGTAGCAGCCGAGGGTCAATCTGTAGAGATTGAGTTATCTGCTACTGATATTGACGGAGATGAATTAATTTTCTCTGCATCTGCTAATGACGATGTTGTCGTAGATATTATTGGAAACATACTCACCATTACGCCTTTTGATATTGATTTTAATGGTACTGTTGAAATACATTTCCAAGTAAGTGATGGTGAATATGAAGACTTAGATAGTTTTGTTCTTATATATTCAGCCACAAACGACATCCCTCAAATTGCAGATATTAATGATGCAGTAATAAATGAGGATGCGGTATTTATCTACTTAATAGAAACTACAGATATTGATGGTGATGAATTATTACTAAATGTAGAGAGCGGTGAAAACGCGACTGCATCCATTAGCAATTCTATATTAACGGTTACACCAAATGAAAACTACTTTGGAAACATCAATGTAACCGTTTCAGTGTCTGATAGTGAATTTACCATTTTTGAATCCTTTATTTTAGATGTACTTCCAATAAATGATGCACCAATGCTACCTGATTTATCAACACAAAGTGCATTTGAGGATGTTAATTTCCAATTACAAATTAATGTTGATGATATTGATGATGATGAACATTCCATTGAAGTTGAAATGGATACTACATTTGTTGATTATTATTTAATTGGCAATGAACTAAATATTACACCTACAGAAAATTGGTATGGTGAAATTCTTGTAAACGTATCAGCAAGTGATGGTGAATATACTGCAAGTCAGTCATTTAATGTAAATTTCCAATCTGTGAATGACTCACCCGTGATTGCATCAAATGCAATTACAGAGGCCAGTGAGGATATGGTATATAATTATCAACTCGAAATAAATGATCCAGATAATTCATCCTTTTTCTATACATTAATTTCAGGTCCTGAAGGTATGGAAATTGATGAAGATGGTTTGATTACTTGGATTCCTACAGAAGGTATTACTTCATCAGGAATTGTGGCAATAGTTGTGTGGGATACTGATAACCCAACTTCTGGAGTGGACTTTCCTGCGTACCAACAATTTTCAATTGATGTTGCACCAGTGAATGATCCTCCTACTATTACATCTACGCCTGTAATAACAGCAACAGAAGATATTCAATACTCATATCAAGTTACTGTAGCGGATATTGATAGTGACTATTTCACTTTTGAATTATCATCAGCGCCCGAGGGAATGACAATTTCAAACCAAGGACTAATTGAATGGTTACCTGCAGAAGGCGTCGAATCATCTGGAATGGTCGAAGTTAGTGTAACAGATGTTGATGTAGAAAACCCAATTACAATTACTCAGCAATTCTTAGTAGTGGTTACACCAGTTAATGATCCACCAATTATTATATCTGTTGCAGATTCAACAGCTATTACAGGTGAAGAATATATTTATCAAGTAGTGGTTGAGGATCCAGATGATGATGAGTTCACCTATATACTTTTCAATAATCCTGATGAAATGCGTGTGAATGAGACAGGATTAATATCATGGATACCTACTCTACCTGGAACCTATGGACCAATTACTATTGCAGTTTCTGATGGTGGTGAAGATGATGTTCAACCTGTGCAAGAATTATTCATTGTTGTGGTTGAAGCTGCCTCTCCACTAATTACAATGGATTTTGAATTGCAACATACAGCAAACCTCATTAGCTTTTTGGGAATTCCTCAAGATAGTTCAGTTGCTTCCGTATTAGCACCCATTGACGATAATGCTATTGGGCTTATTGGTCAGGGAACTGCAACACAAAATATGGAAGGAATTGGTTGGGTCGGTAGTTTAACAGATATATCACCTACATCAGGATATTGGCTAAAACTTGAATATCCTCCAGTAGAATCTTTTGTAGTTGAGGCATATCCAACAAATCCTTTAATTAATTACGAATTAATTGAAGGACAAAATATAATTTCATTTGTAGGAACTGATGGTGCAGGAATTTCTGAGTCAATTCCTGATGACTATGAAGAAAAGATTACAGGAATTATAGGGGAAGGATCAGCTACTTTTCAATTAACTGAACAGAATTGGGTAGGAAGTTTGACGGAATTAAATCATCTTAAAGGTTATTGGATTAATGTAGTAGAGAACATGGATTTCAATTGGGAGCTTGTAGATGAACTCACTCGTGATGATATTGATAAGATTGAGAATCCTAAATTACCAATCCCTGAAGAATTCAATTTTAATCAATCTACACAACAAGCATTTTACTTTGTAGAAGATGTACAGTTATTTGATGATGAAATTAGCAACTATGATTTACTGATTGCTTATAATGAAGAAACGGTTATTGGTGCACGTCAATGGGGCGGTGCATATACAGATTTACCAGCTATGGGTTATGATGGCTTTGATGATACTTTTAATTATATTGATGCTGGTGATGTCCCTAATTTTAAATTATTTAAACATGCCACTGGCGAGTTAATTGACCTCAAACCGAACAACGAAATTGAATGGGAGAGCAATGGTTTACATATAATTCAATTGTCTCAAAAAGTAGAGATTATTGAAAAATTATCATTGGCTCCAGCATATCCAAACCCATTTAATCCTGAAACAACAATTGCCTTTGAGATTCCTACTGACAATGAAGTAAATGTAGCAATCTATGATGTGAATGGACGGTTGGTAGTATCATTGCATGAAGGTATGATGATGAAAGGTCAACATCAAATAACATGGAATGCAAGTCAATTTGCGAGTGGTGTATATTTTACACGGTTATCTTATAATGGGCAATACATCCAACAAAAATTGATGTTGGTTAAGTAAAAACTATAATTTTATAAATTTAACGTAGCATAAAACGATTCAACTTCTTCCCGTAGGTCATCTAATGAAGATTCATTAAAAATCACATGATTTGCCATTTCCATTTTTTCTTCTTCAGATAATTGAAGCATCATACGTTGTTGAATTTGGGAAGAGGGTAGGTTTTTTCTACGAATCGCACGATTCATTCGTTTAGTTTCACTGGCAGTGATAAGTAATACACTATCGAGTAAATTTTGAAAATTAGCTTCAAAAATTAATGCAGCATCAACAACAAATAAAGAGGTACCATTTGACTCAGCCTCCGCTGCAGCTTGGTCAATTAGAATCATTACCTCAGGCCACATAATACCGTTCAATATATCTTGATTTAATTTACTAGAGAAGGCAACTTGAGCCAGCTTAGAGAGGACTAAATGCCCTTTATCTGTTACCTCTTTTCCAAAAGCATTAATCAGTTTATGTTGGAGCGAAATAGACCCCGAGAGCCGCTTTTTTGCTTCCTTGTCTGCGTTAAATACAACGGCTCCTTTTTCTTCTAATATGCCAGAAACAGTTGATTTACCAGAACCTATTCCACCAGTGATGCCTAGTTTATACATTGTTTTTATGCTAGAGCCTCAAACATTCTATTTTTTACATCATTAATAGAACCAAGACCATTAATTTTACTCACTAAATTTTTATTTTCATAAAAGTTAATTAAAGGTTCAGTTTGCTGAACATAAACATCCAAACGCTGGCGAATGGTATCAGGTTTATCATCATCTCGCTGGTAGAGTTCACCGTTACAGTTATTACAATGTCCTTCTAAAGTTGGAGGATCAAATAATAAATTGTAAACTGCACCACATTCTTTACATGATCGCCGAGAAGAGAGTCTATTTACAATTTCTTCGTTTTCAACTTCGAGTACAAGCACAACATCAATATGGTGTTGCATGTCATTAAGAAGAGCATCTAATCCTTCAGCTTGAGGAATAGTTCTGGGGAATCCATCAAGGATATACCCATTAATACAATCATCTTCAGAAAATCGACTTTTCATCATTCCTAATATAACTGAATCTGGTACAAGTTTTCCAGAGTCCATAAAAGTTTTTGCTTCAATTCCCAATTGAGTATTTTCTCTAACATTAGCTCTTAACATATCACCTGTAGATATTTGTGGAATGTTAAAATGATCAACTAAGAATTTTGCTTGTGTACCCTTCCCAACTCCTGGAGGTCCAATTAATATTATATTCATATTTTTCCTGTTAAATTAATATTCCAGCAATAGTTGCTGTCAACCACGATGCAAGTGCACCGCCAAACATCGCTTTTGTTACAAGGGATGCTAAATCTTTCTTTCGTTCAGGTGCAATTGAACCAATTCCACCCAATTGGATTCCAATAGAAGCAAAATTAGCAAATCCACATAAAGCATAACTGGCCAGTATAGCCGTTTTATCAGATATGGCATTTGCACCTTCTCTTAAATCTGCTAAATTCATATATGCGATTAGTTCTGTAAGAACGATTTTTTGTCCAAGTAAACTCCCTAAAATATGTGACTCTGACCAAGGTGCACCCATGAGGAATGCCAGTGGCATAAACATATAACCAAAGATATCCTCTAAGGATGTCCCCAAAAAACTCAACATATGATTTGTGAGTGATATTAATGCTACAAATGCAATAAGCATTGCAGCGATATTAGCCGCTAATTTTAATCCATCAGTGGCTCCATTTCCCAAAGCTTCGAGTACATTTCCATCTTCACTAATATCATTAAGATTTATATTATCGTTTAGCACATCGGTTTCAGTTTCTGGATACATTATTTTTGAGATGACTAGAGCTGCAGGAGCACTCATAATGGATGCAGCCATTAAATGACCCGCAATCCCGGGGATATTTTCTAACATTCCAACGTAGATAGCCATAACACCCCCAGCAACAGTAGCAAATCCACCAGTCATTACAGCCATTAGTTCAGATTTGGTCATCTTAGATACAAACGGTTTAATTACAAGTGGCGCTTCAGTTTGTCCAACAAAAATATTTGCAGAAATACTGGTTGTTTCTGGACCACTAGTTTTCATTGTTTTTTGCATAACAATTGCAACTACTTTTATAATTTTTTGCATTAATCCAATATGATAAAGTACAGCCATAAGTCCTGAAAAGAATATCACCGTAGGGAGTACAGAAAATGCAAAGTTTATTACAGCTGGATGCATTTTACCGTCAATGAATGATGCAAATAAGAACTTACTTCCATCATTTGAAAAACTTAGTAATTTTTTGATGAGTTGATCAAACCATGAGAATAATGGCTTACCTACAGGTGTTCTAAGGATGAAAATTCCAAACAATAACTGGAGTCCTAATCCCCAAATTACTACTCTAAAGTCAATTGCCTTTTTATTATTTGAAATTATATATGCTATCCCTAAAATAGCTAAGATTCCAAATATCCCAATAAATCTATCCATTAATCCTCCTCATTAAATGGTGAAAAACATTTTCGACAACGTGCTTCATATTTATCTTTTTCACCGACTACAACTTGATTTGTTTCATTACTGATACGTTGGGTAAAGTTAGCAGGATCACCACAAATCATACAAATTGCATTCACTTTTGTAATATATTCAGCATCAGTAAGCAATAGGGGCATTGGTCCAAAGGCCTTGGCTTGATAGTCTTTTTCGAGCCCTGCTACCACAACACGTTTTCCCGCCCATGCTATCTCACGGCAAACATCAGCAATATCATTATCAAAAAATTGTGCCTCATCAATTCCAAAAACATCTGCTTTTTCTGCAAACTCTAATATCTTTTGTGCAGAGTTTACCTTAACAGATTTAATTTTTAGTTGATTATGTGAAACAATATAATCTTCACTATATCGATTATCGGTTCCAGGTTTAAATATGGCAACTCGCTGTTTTGCAAATTGTGCACGTACAAGTCTACGGATTAGTTCTTCAGTTTTACCACTAAACATGGGGCCACAGATAATTTCTATCCATCCCGAATTACGTGGAGTCAATGTCATATTGAATTTCTTTCTAGCAATATAGATACAATTTTTGTTCTTATAATATCAATAGCAACCTTGTTGTGAGCCCCTTCAGGAATTATAACATCTGCATACTTTTTTGAAGGTTCAACAAATTGCTCATGCATGGGTCTTACCGTTTTATAATACTGTTCAATTACGGACTCAAAAGTTCGTTCACGTTTGTTAATATCTCGTTTGATTCTACGGATTATACGAATATCATCAGGGGTATCTACATAGAGTTTTATATCCATTAATTCGCGGATTTTTTCATCAAATAAAGCTAATATTCCCTCTAAAACAATTATATGATGGTTCCCTATTTCCTCAGTTTCAGTTTTACGCGTATGTGTCGTATAATCATAAAGGGGAATATTTACAGATTCACCAGAAACTAATTGTTTTAAATCATTATATAAATGTTCAAAATCAACAGCATCAGGGTGATCAAAATTAATTTTTTCTCGCTCTTCAAAGGTAAGATGTTTTAAATCTTTATAATATGAATCTTGTTGTATTAGTGCAACTTCTGAGGTTGTAAACTCAGCAGAAATAGCTTTTGAGACTGATGTTTTACCAGAACCAGTTCCTCCAGCAATTCCAATTAAAATTATTTTACTCATGATTCTCTCGAAATGGAAGTGGGAGTAAGTCATCCATCATTACGGTTTCATAATTACCATTTTCGTCGGCATAATGAATGGGGATGTTTCCGCAATATTCAGAAATCACTTGCCGACAAGCACCACATGGAGCAGCACCATCCTTGGTAATTACTGCCAATTGGGAAAATGAAGTAATCCCTCGAGAAACTGCAGCATATATTGCTACACGTTCAGCACACATTGTAGTGGGGTAGGCTTTTGATTCAATATTACATCCATTTATAACCGTACCATCAGAGCTTAACAGTGCAGCACCCACAGCATATTGGCTATATGGAGATTGTGAAAATTTTTGTGCAGTTTTTGCGTGATTTATAAGTGTAACTGTGTCCATTTAAAACGATTTTCAGTGGTGAAAAATACGGCTAACAAGTGAATTCTTCAAACGAGCTATTTTATATAAAATTTTCCTCTTATGTGGTGGGAGTTCCCCACGTTGTCAGTACAAATAATATATAGGCTATGTTCACCTTTGGATAAAAAATTTTCAAATTCAAATTGAATATGTTTCCGGTAACTATTATATTCATGAATTAATGGTTTTCCATCGTCAATTTGGATGCTCACGTTCCCCTCGCCGTCAATTCCAGAAATTAAATCTTCCACACTAAATTGAATTGTAGAAATATCTTTTTGTCGGTATGTAGCATTAATATTTGGTATCAAGGATGAAATATTAGGTTTTTCAGTTTCCCTTAACACTGCAAAGATCTCACCAGATAAAATTTTGGATGATAATCGGACATTCTTTTTATCAATGGCTGTATCAACATAAATCCATTCTTCATCATGAGAGTCATAATAAAATATCCCAACATTATTCAGTTTTTCTGGATTAAATAAGTCAAAGTGGATATCTACTTTTTTCTTCATTGGTTGAAATGATGGTCCTAACCTGAATGGACCTGCAACTAATTCTACATCTTGATTAGATTCAAATTTTGTAGATTCTATCCATACAAAAGTAGAATCATGAAAGGTATTAGCATCACCATTGATATGAAATTCACCAGCATTAAATGAAAGCGAAAATGATTGATTGGGTTGTACAATTTTTGATACAATTTCTCTTTTGAATACATATGGCTGTGGGTTGTCAAATTTTATTTCTATTGCCGTCAAATTTGTCAATTGAGAAAGGGGTATAGGCTTGGTAGCAAGAATATTTTTAGATTTACGCCTCATGGGGAATTGATGAATTTTTCCTCCTTTGATAAATTGGAGTATTGCATCTTTTCCAGAAAAATATTCCTCTTCAAATAGAAAAGAAACACCATTTTCATAGTGAACGATATGTGTATTCCCTGATATTTGGGAGGGTGAAATCAAACTCAAGTATTGAGAGGGTGCCTTATTAGAGATTTTGTAATTAGGCTTAATTTCTAATGTTGTAAATGGTTTTTCCCATTGTGGAAGCTCAAATGTATTGTTCTCAATTTCATTTAAATTTATGGACTTACGCATATCTTCAGCATGAGGTCCCGTTTTAATAAATGAAATAGATTGTAGCATGGTATCTGGTGATATAGATAAAAAGCCATCAATTATATTTGTGTTAATCCGAAGTGGTTGAATGGGGAATGTAGAAATTACACCTTTCAATAAAATTTTATTATCATAGTAGTCATTTATAACAATTTCAAATTCATGAAATTTCTGATGCTCTAGGTCATATCCGTTTTTATTTTCATCATGAGTAAAATAAAATCCTTCATAATCAACATTGTTAAATAATCGGTAAAATCGAGTATTTAATTCTCGTTTTAATTGATAATCCCTTTCGGTATATATATACTTTGCATGTTCAAATTTATAAGTATCATATTGAACTTTGTATTGAAGGTCTCCATTTATTTTAAGAATAATTGAGTGAATTCCAAATTTAAATGGTTGGTCATCAATTCTATCTACTACGTCCAATGCAAATCCAAATTTTCCCTGAATAGAAATAGTATCTTCTACTTCATATTCAAATGGATTTATAGTTTTAATCCTAAATATTTGGGGAAAAGGAGATAAATTAATTTTAGTCGAATCTGCAAGTGGAACGACCGCAATTTGTCGAGGAATTGGAGGGAGGTTATCCTTAATCTTATAAAACTGTAACGGATTAAGGGGTCTCTCAAATTGATCTCTAATTTCAAAATGAAGATGAGGACCTGAAATCCCACCGGTATCTCCAGTATATCCAATTAAGTCACCACGTCTAACGGGGTATTCATTTTGGGAAAATGAATGGTCAATAGTATAGTTTCCATAGTGTTGTTGCAGTGATCGTGCCGTTGCATCTAATGAAGGTGTAAACTTATCCAAATGAGCGTACACTGCGGTATTTCCATCATTCAATTTAATGTATAAAGCTTTACCATACCCTTTTGACCCTGTTCGGATACGCTGAATGTAGCCATCACTGGTGGCGTATAATTTGTACCCACTTTTGCCCCATGTTCGAATATCTAGCCCTGCATGGTATCTGTGAGGGCGTTCTTCTCCGAACAATGCGGTGACTGTCGTACTTGCATTGGTTGGCCAAAGATATTGCTCTTTACTCCACAATGAAGTTATGGTTAAGATGAATAAAATAATTTTAGTCATAATTGGATAGTTTTAATTTATCTCATATAAATCAAGGTCGTAAATTATCCACGATTATGAATTTTAAACTATTCAAATTACGTTTGCAAATTTTCTATTATTTGCTCATCGGGAAAATTCAGAAGAAAATTCCAGACATTTCACTGGAGTCATCAGGACATCATTCAAAAAAAATATTACTTCTTTTTCCATTTGATGAGCCAACATTTAGAGTTGCAGCATTTGCTTTTAGAAAATTAGGCTCAGAAAATGTAGGGAACAAACATTACACTTTCCTTATTAAAGATGTTCATAAACCTCATTTTCATATTCGAAAAGGTGAAACGATTATCCTTATATCTGACCCTAAAAATCCACACAAAATTAAAAGTGAAGATTCCATTATCAATGTATTGAAAATGGGTGATTTTGATATGGTAGTTGATTTAAATACCAATTTTTATTTAGATGCATCTCGTATTCTTAGTTTTATCCCTGCAAAAATGAAAGTTGGATTCAAGTCAATGTTTTCAGATATTTTTTACAATATTCAATTGGATGTTTCAAAATCAGGGATTACAGAAAATGGTTATCAAAAAGTACATTTAATGTTGGAAAATTCATGAATTATATAATTTTTGAAGATCATCTGTTTGATAATCTTCGTCCATTTACTATAAATCATGCATCATTTGAATTACGATGTGGTGCCCTTACTAATATTGAACGTATTCAATTTTTAGCCAATGAAAATGATAAAATTTATCTTATCGTTAGAGATGATTTATGTGAACTTACTCGAGAGAGATATGCAGAGTTTATTGTAAATCCTGATATTATTCCAATGGGTATTCATCTAAATGGAGCAACACTTTGGGATACGAAAACTATAGGTAAAATTGAAAAAGGTCGTCATTATTCACATCAAGGAAATCTCATCGCTATGCATGCTGAGAAGGATATTAAATTGAGTGAATATGCTGAATACATTAAAAAAGCCATTCAAGTAACTTTAGATATCCCTGCCATCCATTCCTCATATTTATGGGATTGCATTTTTGCAATTGAAAAAGTATTGGCCAATGATGTAGAACATTTTCTTCATTGTAAAGGTGGAGAAGTTCACCAATCTGTGATTTATGACGGTATAGAAAATGTTTTTATTCATGAGAATTCAAAAATTTGTGCTGGGGTTATTTTAGATGCGTCAAATGGTCCTATTATCATTGATGAAAATGTTAAAATTGACATCGGTGCACTCATACAAGGACCAGTATACATCGGTAAAAATTCGGTGATAAATCCTGGTGCCAAGTTAAGGGGTAATATAGCTATTGGCCCTACTTGCAAAGTGGGGGGTGAGGTTGAAGATGTTGTTATTCAAGGGTTTAGCAATAAACAACATGATGGCTTCCTAGGCCATTCCTATATTGGAGAGTGGGTAAATCTAGGGGCTAATACCAATAATAGTGATTTGAAAAATAATTACAGTACTATTCGAATAAACCTTACAAAAGATTTACAAATTAATACCATGCAACAATTTCTTGGAGTGTTAATTGGGGATTATACTAAATCTGGAATTTCTACCATGTTCAATACTGGTACTGTTGTAGGTGTTGGTGCAAATGTCTTTGGTGCCGGATTCCAAGAAAAGTATATTGAATCATTCTCGTGGGGGAATGGAGAAACAAAAACAGATTTCGAAAAATTTATTGAAACCAGCACTAAAATTAAAGAACGACGCCACTGTACCCTATCAAATAAAGAAATTCAGTTTCTTAAGAATATATATTCTTCATTAGAATAATATTAAATTCCTTGTGTACATCTCTGTCTAAAAGTATATTTCCTCCCCAGAAAAAAGGAGAAATATATGACTTTTGAAGGATTGATTTGCCCTGCATGTACAACTTCAATTGAAGAAGAAATACTAATGCAAAAGCTAGTTTGTCCACACTGCAAAACTAATTTGAAACAGAAGAAGTTTTTAGCATTTATTGAATTCCTCATTATGCAAGGATTAGTAAATGTAGACTTCTTTGATGAAGTTTTATATGGTGAAGAAGTGAAGAAAACGGTGGAAGAAAAAGAGCTTCAAGATGAAACAGATCCTGATGATTATGAGGATAAATCTGCCAGAATTGAATATGTTGATGAAAAACATGATTTGAATGAAGTTACTACTGACGAAAAAGAGTTTCGTGAGTGGGAAGGAATTGAAGAAGATTGGCAAGAATTTAATCGCAAACATATAAGCGAAGAGAATAAAAGGCAATAATCATGGACGAAAAAAAGAAAAAGCATCAACATCAAATTAAAGTTGAATTAGATGATGCAGTAGGTCAGGGTGAATATGCTAATTTTGCAGTGGTTACGCATTCGCCTGCAGAATTCGTTATGGATTTTATTCGCGTTCTTCCAGGAATGAAAAAGTCAAATGTAAAGTCTAGAATTATAATGGCACCCATGCATGCCAAAACATTAATGATGGCATTACAAGATAACATTCAAAAGTTTGAAAAGAAGTTTGGTGAAATTAAAGTCCCAAAACAGGAAATGAAAATGCCTGGTATAAAAATGCCAGACGATATTTTACCAAATTAATTATTTAAGGAGTACAATCTTCTGGGTTTGTATTTCTTTAGCAGTTTTTAAAACAACTATATAAATGCCACTGGGTTTTCTGGTGGCATTCCATTTTATAGAATGGTGTCCAGCAATACGATGTTCTGAAATCAACACCTCAACAATTTCTCCATAAATAGTGGTGATGTACATATCTACATATTCATGAGAGGGTAACCCAAATTCAATTGATATGGTTGGATTAAAGGGATTAGGATAAGCTTGTGTAATACTGAATTCTTGAGGAAGTAACGTTGAATTGCTCAATGGAGTGCCATCACAATTAAAGCCATCTTCGGCATATTCACAATTATTGTCGTCATCTGTAGCATTTTCATTATAATTACATGCTGTCTCTTCAGTACAACCATTAATTTCATTTTCATCACATACTGAATCTGAATCTTCATCATTTACACAATTCCCATCACAATCATAAGTAGGATCACTTGGACCGCCATCACATGAACCGTCATCATTGGTAGCTACAGAATCAAAGTTACATGAATTAACGTCGGTGCAACCTTCAATTTCATCTTCATCACATATTAAGTCACCATCAGTATCATTTACGCAAGATCCATCACAATTTGTATATTCATTTACATTTTCACATTCATCATCAAGGTCAAGGTTATTAGTTACAAACCCTCTATCCCAAGACCATGTGGCATTTTCATATTCTGGAATTTCATTTTCAATAAGGTAGTTGCAAAAATCAAAATCACCCATTGAAGCTGATGCTCCATTCTCATAAACATTTCCCTGGCCATCGGAACATACACCTACAGATAGCCAATTCCAACTATATCCAGCATCTTCACAATCACTATAATTTAAGGATTCATCATCTGCACAATATCCAGGCAAGCAATTGGTATAATAATTGTTAGGGTCTCCTAATCCATCACGGTCATTATCCATATACCAATCAACTTTTCCCTCACCAAAACAAACACCACATTCATCTACATCACCAGCTTCACAGCTCTCTGTGAGCTCTGCCATAAAATAACGTGCACTGATGCTGGGTACACATTGAGGGGTATAAGAAAAAGTTAAACGACCAGAACAATCAGATGTATCACCGTCGTCAGCACATGAATCATCATAATCGTGGTCACTATCATCTTCTAATATCCCTAAAACCGAATTCCATGTTACTAGCCCACCCCACATTACATTTTCTGGGGTTGAGTCAAATGCATAGAGATTATTTACATCATTACCTTCTGCAATGGTATAATCTGGGTTTATACATTCTTCAATCCATTCAGATGCATAGGTTTCACAATCGCTATCACCTGCCTCCATACATTGTTCATATATTATATTTTCCAATTCATCTTGGAAATCACCTGCAATTGGGTATGAGTAGCTTCCGCAGTTGCCACCTAAATTAATTTTCATCACTCGTATAGATTCTAATCCATAGATGCTATCAAAATCTGTACCATCACCAGGATTACCATCACCATCCCAATCTTCTTCATCTTCGTCTTGATCAATAATATCACCCAGTCCTGATTCATTTATAGGGCCATCTGTAGCATGCCATTCTAAGTATAAGCTAGGGCGTGTTCCTGAATTTCGTTCTATCATACTCACCATTTTTCTATCTTGAATAACATAGCCTGCTGTGGTGCCCGGCAGTAATGAGTTTGCGGGAATCATTTCACCTTCGTTACCAGTTACCGATGAAGTATCAATAGGAAAAAATGTTTCAACTGAAGTGGGGGTTTCAGGAAATACATCAAAAACAGGTGATGACGTAATGGAAGCGCTTCCAGATTCATAACCTGCATAGACACTTTTGGAGGGTAATCCTAAAATGTCTATACTGGGAATAATTGATCCAGAATTTAAGTTAGATGAATAAGATTGATCTCCAGTAATTGGGAGTGTACTCAGGGTAGAAATACAATCTTCAGTAGTAGACGTTGGATATGTACTTCCCTCAGAGATATATGCTGAACCATCCTCATAAAAGTTTACCAATAACTGAACCTCAGCAGCAATTAATGCAGATTCAGGATAGGGTTGTTGGTATTCTGCACGTACGGCTTCACCTTGGTGATAACTATCGCCCAATGCCGTAATTCCAAAACCATGATTATCTTCCAAATATAAAGATACATCATATCGAACGAAGTCATAATAAACGGCACTTAGTCCAGATAATTTATAATTACCCGTAATGTCCTGAGATATTAGAAATGAAAAAATTGAGCAAATTAAAACCTTTTTAATTGTCATGATGAAATACCTTTTTATAGAGTAATATTAGTGAAAGTGAAATTAATACACCTATGGTAAAACCTGCAAAAATATCCATGGGATAATGTACCCCAATATACACACGTGAAAACATAATGATGAGTGCAAATCCCCAACAATAATATTTAAGTTTTGGGTATATATACGTAAATAAAAATGCCATAGCAGATACATTTAAGGCATGATTTGATGGGAAGGATTTATGTTTTCCACCCATGCCCCCTAAGTGATTTACAGCCTCAACTCCCAATGCAAACCACGGCCGATCCCGTAAGCCAAAATCTTTAATATATGCACCCAATTGATCTCCTACAAGGATGATAAGGGGTACCAATATGAGGAGCTGTTTTCTATTGGTTTTATCACGATATGCCATAAATAACCAGAAAATGAGGATAAAGGGTATCCACCCTTTGGGTTTATCAAATAATGGCATCATCCAATCAAATAATGGATTGGACAACGATTGATTAATAAAATTAAATAACCATAAGTCTATGGGGTAGAGCATTTAGTTAGAAACACAATCGCCTAAAATAAATGTCAATGATTCTCCAGAACTATTAGAAAATACTAAATTAGAAATTGATAATTCTTCATCATTATAACCTGATAAAGAAAGAGTAGTTAGTAATTGATTGATAGCCACTGGAATTGTATTATTTCCAGTTGTAAATCCTATTACGGTAGATCCACCACCGAGTACACTAAAACCATTTTCATCTGCTGCACCACTACTGCCACTTAAAACGGTAATATTTTCTAAATCAAATTGAAATCCCCCAATTTCAATAGGATTTGAAATATATATATTTAAACTATTATCCTGAACACCATCGCAATCAAAATGTATAAAATTATATTCACAACAAGAATCAAATGAACCATCTTCACACTTAGTAGCAGCATGAGTATATTCATTTACAAATGGAGTATCTGGGTCATCTTCAATTTCAGGAGCATAATTTGATGCCGTTGCATCTGAACATCCCCAATATTCACAACCTGTATTATATACTTTTCCATAGTATATATTGTTTTCACCTGTCTCAGTATAAGGGTTTATTGATTGGTCAATTCCTGAGTCTGATACCACACATTCATCTGCACAATTTACACCGTTACCCAGGCATGATCCTGCATCAGTATTACAAAAATAATTATCGGCGTCTTCTTCAAAGCATCCACAAATCTCATAAGTTTCTAAGCCTGTATTGCCACCTCTACATTCACCAGAACAATCTACAGCAGCATTACCACCACAATCACCATTACAATCTAGTTCTGCAGTACAATTTCCATCACAATCATAGTTAGATTCTGCATACGTGCAAGAATCATCATCAATAGTCGCTTCTGCATTATAGTTGCATGCAAACTCATTCGTGCATCCCCAAATGTCGTCTACACAAGTTGAGCCATCTCCTTCACAGACACCACAAACATCTTCTTCGGCGGTTCCTCCCCAAACGTCATTACAATCTTGTACACAATCGTTGGAAGCATCATCATCGCAAGTACCACAATTATCTTCTACATTATCCCCATTTACAACTCCAGCACAATCTGTACATGTTGAATTATTGCCATTACAGACACCACATTCATCTTTTAAATAATCAGTAATTTTACCTGTAGTTCCCTCTACACATTCACCACAATCATCAATTTCAGCAGCACCATTTAAGTCACCTGCACAATCACATTCACCATAGGGATAATCTGGTTTTTCACCGCCAAATGTGGTGTAGTTATCACAAACATTGCATTCGTCATAAATATGGGTACCATTTAAATCACCTGCACAATCAAAACAGGTTATGTTATCATTGGCTTCATTTGAATCACAGATTCCACATTCATCTTCCGTTGCATTACCGCCTACAACTCCAGCACAATCTTTTGGCTCGGTAGTATCATCATCACAGGATATATTCCAGAAAATGATTGAAATTAATAGTATAAAATTTAAAATTTTCATGGTTTGCCTATAATTCTGAAGTTATTCTAAACACGACCTGTCTACCCATTTTTGCACCACCAACTAATTCACGATGCACATCGTTGATTACATTCATTGCAGACATATTAAACTGTAAATTTTCAAAAAGCTTATAATTGTAGTGGATATCAAAAAGATTATATGGACCAATTATACCTGACCAAATCCCATCTTTCCATAAAAATTCATCTACATGTCGATAAGAAAGGGTAACATTTCCAAAATCCGTATCCATTTTTGCACTGAGATTCCATTTATATTCTGGTGCATTAATAGGATCTTCCTTTCGCGTCAATTCATTAAAGAATTTAGTGGTTCCATACCAAGAAAAGTTTGCTGATAAAAATAGTTTTAGCTCAGGAATCAAATAGGTTATATCATAATCCAACCCTTGCATTCTCACATTACCGTAGTTTAATGGACTTAACACAATATGGGGAGGTGCCATGGCAATACCAGGAATAGGTACTACATTACCATCTTCATCTTTAAAGAAGGATTCTAATGGTTCGGCTTCACTCAATCCAGTTTGAGGAGAATATTCATCCACCCCTACTGCTGTCCAACGTTTTGTATCATCTTCATGGCTACCAAAGGAAACGGCACCTTGGTTTACAGTCATTACATCTTCGGGGCGAATGATATTGCCTTCTAAATCTACATAACCCCATTCGCCTTGATCCACTTCATTACCATCACCACAAGTAGGATTATTTTCATCAGTACAGTCACCTCTCCATCCAAATGCATCGGCATAGGTTTCCCAATCACCATCATCATCCTGTCCATTCCACATGGTCCCATAAGGCCAATTTAAATAATCTTCATTTGCAGGAATCATACCCACAACTTCCAAATTATCAATATTTGTGATGTCGTTTCCATCACCATCAAATTCACGTTGAACAACTAATGGGGTAATGACAGTAGGTGGACTGAAAAAATCTTGATAAAAACTGATGTAATAATCCACATTGGTAATAATACGATTAAACCAGAAGCCCTTATATCCAACTTCAAATGTTCTGATTTTCTCTGTTCGTAATGGTTGCACATTTTTTAAGTCCATGGTTTCACTTGGAGAGTATAATACCCCATCATCATTGAGTTCAGGAACATAAATCACATATCGAGACGTATCCAAGGGAATCATATCAACAGGAACTTGATCCCTAAAGTTAAAGAAATATGGCGACCCTGCAACACGTTCACCATATCCAGAAAAATAATCATCAGAGATATCGCTAGGTGTGATTGATTCAAACCCATGATCAAAATAATACCCAGGTTCCCATGCTGTGTAATTATCCTCTACACGTCTATATGGTGTTCCATTTTTATTCCCTCGTAAATAAATATCAAATATCTGAAATCTACGAATAAATAAATCTGTATTTAAAGCGATTGAAGTGGGGGTGTTAAAAGCTTTACCATAAGTAAATCTAAAGGTTGATGTTTCTGTGGGCTTGAATGTAAGTCCCAATTTAGGTCCGAATTGTACGCCTTCTTCTAAAATATCGTGGTAGTCAAAACGTGCTGCAGTGATGAGTTGGAGTACGTCATTATCCCAAATATTGGTTTTAGTCTGAAAGTATAGACCCAACTCATTGGTAATTGGATCAATAAATTCGTCTTCTTCATCTATCCCTTCACCGCATTTCCAAATCTTACCATCTCTAATTCCACCGGTAAACCCATCATCACACGAAAGTTCATCGATCAAACCATCACCATCATTGTCAATTCCATCTGTAGACCACTCTAGGAAATTGGCATTATTATCGTATCCATTGGGGCCATCGTTTAGGATAGTTCCAAAGGTTTTGGGTTCAGTCCTAAAGTAATCAAATCCCCATACTAATTTTGTTCGAAATGATGTGAATTCCATATTATTTTGTAATTGAGCTGCAATATTTCGGGATTTATCATTAATCACATTCCCTTGGTTGTATCCACGTGTATTCCCAGAATAACTTTGGTTTAAATACATTTGTGCAAACCAGTTTTTATAACGGCTCCGCAGTTGATAAAATGTATATTCATATCCATCAGCTAAATAACGACTTGTACCCGTGACTTGCTGTGTTTTAGTGAGGGAATATCCAGTTTGAAGGCTAAAGTTCAAATTTTCACTTACATCATAATCTAAACGCATTTCAATTTTCCGATTATCCACTTCAAAGTCAGGATAGTCATCTAGTCCATCACCGTTTACATCACCAACGAATTGCAGATTATCCTGATAGTCACCTTCACCGCCGTAAACACCATCACCCGTATCAAAAATACCATCATTCTCATTGGCATCTAGAATATAAATATGCCCATCATTTTCACCAGGATCGCCCGTGTTTGGAATGCCATCTTGACCATAATCGTAAATAGGCTCACCAAAATCATATTCACCATTTTTGGGAGGCCATACATCGTCAAAGTGATTTTCATTGGCTTGGGAATAATAATCAGAGGTACAGTTTGCTTCTCCCCATGAACATATATCTACAATACCATTGTTATTAGCATCTACCCAGCCATCACCTGGTTGCCATTCGCCATCACCTTCACCTTCATCATTGGTATCTGCAATTCCATCAAGCCCAACATCCTGTGCTGAGGTGAAAGTACCTAATGCAGATAGTCCTTCTCCTACTTGGTATTCACCATCACCGGTAAGATCTACCCACAAATCACCAGGAAGTCCATCTACCCCATAGTCAAATTTATAAACATCAAACAAGATTTTGGTTTGGTCTTCATCATATAAATAGCGACCTCTTACATGTAAATCCATACAATTGCCACTAGAATTGGTAACCCCTTCACGACAAAGATTATCTTCATCCTTCCCATCAATATACCATGGATTAGTTTGACCATTATTGGTAGCATATTTTCGTCCACCATTAATGATAATATCTTGAGTATCTAAATCGTAAGACCAATCAGATGAATATGCATCCGTTCGTCCAGGATCCAGCTCACGGCCATCATCAATTATACCATTATCGTTGTTATCAACACCATCATACCACTGGTCTGATGCAAGGTCAATGTTTTCATCAATAGTACCATCTTCATCATTATCAATTCCATCAGCAAAAAAGTAATCTTCATCAACTAAACCATCACCATCGTCATCATAGCCATTTACCCAGTCTTCACCCATCCAACCGTCATCATCCGGATCACCCGTATCATTTCTTTCACCATCACCAATGAGGCGGCAGTTTTCAGGATCCATGGATTCACAAGGATTTCCCTCTTGATCAACATAATTAGAGAGTGAAACATAATTTGCTTCATCAGTAGGAATTGTATTAGGAGTTATCCAAGGGTTATTATCCTTGCCATCTGAAGCACGTGCGGGGTTTCCTGTCCACGGATAGGCATGAGTTTTATACTCCTCTTCGGAAATATAGGGCCACTCGTAGGCATGAAGATATGAGCCTGATAATTTAACGCTTAATTTGTCAGTAAGTTTTTTTGCCCACCGAGTATTTATCTTTCGCAGCTCTCTTTCATCGGCAGTACCAGATGTACTGATAGTAAAGCCCTCTGAGGTTGCTGGGGATTTTGAAATTATATTCACCACACCACTATGTGCATTGGCACCATATAATGCCGTTGCAGGTCCAATAACCACTTCCATCTTTTCAATGTCATCTGTAGATTGTGGAATTGTACTATAATTAATAACTCGTAATGCGGGGATATTTGCAACTCTACCATCGGTGAGGGTAAGTAGTCGTGAACTAAAACTACTATTAAATCCACGAATTGAAATACTATAATTATTTATCCCACTAGATGTAAAGTCTACACCTTTAAGCCCTTTTAAATAAGAACCTAAGTTTGTTGTAGATTGCCGTTTTATATCACGATTACTTACAATTTCAACTGAAGCTGGAGCTTCTGTAACTTTTTGCTGACGGCGTTGCCCTGTAACTTTAGTTTCTTGGAGTTGAATAGCTGAAGGAGTAAGGGGGATATCAATGGTAAGAACAGCATCTTGTGATGCTTTAAAATCTTGACGAAATTCTTCAAATCCAATATAGAATGCTACAATCACATAATTCCCAATGGGGATTCTGTCTATAATATATGAACCATCTACGTCAGTAGCGCTACCCATTTGGGTGGGGGTATCTGTGCTTGCGTCTATTAAATAAACATTTGCACCGATGAGTGGGTCACCACTTTTTCCATCAGTGACAACACCTTTAATTTTTGCCCCTGCCGCAAACATTAATGAAAATAATGCAATGCAGGATAAAATACTCCTCCGTATCCTCATCTTACTCCTATATATGAAATTGATTTATAAGGTGATAAACAGCCCGAAATTTACGGATTGAGAGGGGGGAAAAGAAACATAAAAAAAGCCCCGTTTCTAAAGAGAAACGGGGCTTTGAAATTCATTATGAAAAATGAATTATTTTAGAAGCATTACTTTTTGACTGTTTAAAGCAGAACCAACTTCAGTATTAATGAAGTAAACACCACTTGCAACAGAAGATGCATCCCAAGTAAATGCATGTGTACCTGCAGTCATTTGACCTTCAGATACTACATCTACTAATTGACCCATTACATTAAATACTTTTACAGATACATCTGCATCAGTAGTTAATTCAACAGAAAGACTTGTTGAAGGGTTAAATGGGTTTGGATAAGCGTTACTAATTGTAAATTCAGCAGGTACATTGATTTGAGTATCAATATAGCCATCTGCAGAAGCAGCAACTACAGTTTCAATGTTGAAAGAACCTTCAGATGTGAAAATTTCACCATCTTCTGGATTTACAACAATGATAGTTGTAGAGTTGTTTTCTGTTTTAGAATCAGCAACTAATGCTTTTTCAGTTAATTCAAAACTGAAGTCTTCACCATGACTTAATGTCATTTGAATTGCACCAACATAACCATCAGCATCAAAGTTTACACCTGCATTTGATTTGTTTAATTCAACGGCAGAAGCAGAAGTAGCACGGTTACCTAAGATAGATTGAACAATGCTTACCACGTCTAATACATTTACAGTACCATCTTGGTTAAAGTCAGCATTACACGCACCATCATCAGATAATGAGCTGTTACCTAAGATATGTTGTACGATTTGAACAACGTCAAGTACATTGGTAGTACCATCTAAGTTAGCATCACCATCAGCTAAACATTCACTTTCAAGCTCAACAGCTTCAATAACAACTTGTCTAACTTCAATTTCAGGAATACAAGTTGGAGCAAATGAGAATAATACTCTTCCACTACAATCTGAAGGATCACCATCAGCTAAACAAGCAGGGTCAGCTTCATGACCACTATCATCTTGCAACCATGCAGGGTTAAATGCGCCTGCAGCAATACAAGATTCGATATCTAAACCTGCTACAGCACAACCAGCAGCTCCTTGAGATGCAAGTACGCCATTGAATGTAACAAAGTTACCATAAGCAGCAGATGCACCAGATGGATCCATTACATACATTTGAGTTGCAACATCTACACCTGCAATACAATTTGAAACAAAGCCATCAGCAAGACCTAAAGACCATTCTTCACAAGTTTCAGAAGTTGTGAATTCAGATGCTAAGTATCCGCATAATCCAGTAGAAAATTCAGCTGAAGTTAATACTGCGCAGTCTGAAGTGCCTAAGTCAGCACAAGAGAAGCCTGGAGGATATCCAGCAGCTACACCCATGTCTGAACAGGCACCAGCAACCATACCAGCAGCAGCAGCACCTCCACCTGCACATAAATCAGAAGGGAATCCTAAAGATTCACATGCACCAGTAACAGAAGCAGCTACACCTGCATATTCACAACCAGCTAAAAATTCTGGAGTACCAGCAGTTTCAATACACATTCCTGCAACTGAATTTACTGGACCACCGGCAGCAGCACAAATTCCCATACCTTCCATGTAAACACCACCATGAATTACTTCAGTAATATCACCAGCGATAGGTGTAGAACCTAAGTCACTAGGAAGTACAGCAGAACAACTACTATGATCTGAGATGTATGTTGCTTCTGGGAGAACAGGAAGACCAAAAGTTCTATCGAAGTCACCATCATATCCATCTTCATCTTGTCCGATGAAATCACCTAATCCAGATTCTGAAGCTTCACCATCAATAGCATGCCATTCAGCAAACAAATCTGGAGCTACAGTGCTTGTAGGAATTTGAGAATCACCCAAATCGCCTTTGTTTACCCAACCACCATGTACACCAGGAAGTGGTGTATTGGCAGGGTACACATCACCAGTTGGATAATTTACTTGTACTGGAATAGAAACCGGTGCCAACTCATCACCTGTAAATGGTGTTAAGTCTGGACCGAATTGGTTTGCATAACCATTTGCACCTTGTGGGAAATAGTCAAAAATTAGTGCTTCATTTAATGATAATCCACCAGCATAATCACCAGCTCGTGCACTAATTGATGGTAAACCAATTAAGTTTGTAGATGGTGTTGGGCTAAGATTAGTTAAATCTGAGCTGTAAACCATATCATCTGTAATTGGAAGTACTTGTACTGAAGAAACGCAATTTTCTTCGTTTACATCTGGGTAATAAGACCCTTCAGCTAGTACACAAGAACCATCTTCATAAAAGTTTACATTAAGGTTTACACCAATAGCTGCTAAAGTAGCTTCATTATACGGTCCACTATGTGTGCCATAGAATAAGTCACCTGCATTGATGGTAGTTAATGTAACTGAAACACCCATACCATAGGCATCACTTACGTTGATGTCAGTACTCTGACGCGCGATGTCATAATATTGAACATCCAAAGCTGAAACGCGGTAGTTTCCGGCAATATCTTGGGCCATTATCATTGAACCCATTGCCATCGCTAGCATTAGTATCCGTTTCATTATTACTCCTCCTTATTCGAGTTATATGTTAAGTTTGCTAATTTCAACCTTCATTATTCGAGTCGTACGTTCACGAATAATGAGTAAAATAGATAATTTTAGCCATCACAGCTATAGTCTATCCCCGATTGTAGCGTACGAAAACTAATAATACGGGGAATTTAATTCAAGAGAAAATTAAAATTTTGATTTATTTGTGCTTTGGGTCACTTTTTAGTGCCCAATTTCGGATGCTTATGATGATGATGATTACACCCAATATGGATAGAATTTTTGATAAAACAAGCGTTGGGATAGATTGAATAAATTCGATGATTGTATCTATTATTCTATTCCTTTAGCTACAATTTCAGCCACATCAAGAACTTTCATATTTTCTTCTTGGCCTTTTACTTTCATGGCATCTTCCATCATAATGGCACAAAATGAACATGCTGTAGCAACGGTGTCTGCACCAGCATCCATCACTTGTTCAAATCGGGTAACATTTATTCGGTCGCCATCATTAATTTCATGCCACATATTTCCGCCACCAGCGCCACAACACATACTATTTGACTTACTTTCTTCCATCTCAATGTAAGATCCAGAATCATCCATTAAATTTTGAATGATATTACGTGGAGATTCATATATGTCATTATGGCGACCCAAATAACAAGCATCATGGTATGTTATTTTGTCATCAATTACATTATTTGTATGAAGTTTACCTTCATTGATAAGTTCTTCAATCAATTGAGTATGATGGATTACTTCATAATTCCCACCAAAATCAGGATATTCTTTCGAAATTGTCTGTAAACAATGGGGACAAGATGCAACTACTCGATTAAATTTATATTGATTCATCGTTTCAATATTTTGTTGTGCCAATGTTTCAAAAAGGTATTCCTCACCTAAACGACGAGCAGAATCACCAGTACAGGTTTCTTCTTTACCCAGAACGGCATAATCAATATTAGCATGCTCTAATATTTTAACTAAATCGGTAGCAATTTTTTGATTCCGAGGATCATAGGATCCTGCACACCCTACCCAAAAGAGGATGTCCACTTCTTTTTTCTCTGCTAATGTGGGAAGTGTAATACCTGCATCATCTGCCCATTTGGTTCTATCTTTTTGTTGGAATCCCCAAGGATTACCATTATTCATGGTTTTTTCTAAACTTTCACTGGCTTGAACCGGTGGTTTACCTTCAGAAAGGACTAAATACCTTCGCATATCTGTAATGGTGGGTACATGCTCAATAAGTACAGGGCATTCTTCCATACATGCACCACATGTGGTACAGGACCATAATTCAGTTTCACTAATAACTCCACCAACTAAGTCATCGGTTTTTCCCATGCCCATCGTTTCTGAATAGAGCTTATGGCGAATGTCTGTTATAATTTTCATGGGAGAGAGTGGTTTGCCTGTATTGGTTGCCGGACAAACTGTTGAACAACGAGCACATTCTGTGCATGATACAGAATCTAACAATTGTTTCCAGGTAAAGTCTTTTACTTCACTGGCACCCAAAGTCATATTTTCAATATCAGCTTCGGGATCTTCCATGAGTTTTGAAACATGCATAGGTCTAAGAATTCCACGCTTTGATCGATTGGTGAGTGCCACATTGGCAACTACTGCAATTGCATGAAACATTTTAGTTAGTGGTAGTAATGAAATAAATAACAATGATGCGATTGCATGAGACCACCATACTTGATCATGAACTTTTGCCCAGAATTCTGGGCTTCCCAATTTTGAAATAGCATAGCCCACCCATGACCAATGTGCAGTTTCCGGTTGTTGAATTCCCAATCGTGCAGCCTCTGCAAGGAAACCACCAATACACAATACGATGAGAAATATAAGGATACCCGTATCACCAAATAAATTTCCTCGACCTTTAAAATTATCTTGGGGAAGTCTTTCAGGTTTATTTGCATGACGACGGAACAATGCCATAAAACAACCTACCGTAAGCATGATGCCACCAGTATCATTTAAAAATGCAAACCAAGGTGTATCAAAACCAGGAAGGTATTCTATAAACCATCCTCTGGCGGTGAAAAAGTCAACGGTTGTGGCAAATAGTAGTTCAAGAAATCCCCATCCAATGAGGAAGTGCATAATAGATGCATATGTGAAACGTTTAGAATATACTTTGCGTTGCCCAACTCCAAAGCTGAGTGCATTAAAAAATTGTTTAAATATTGAGAGGGGGCGGTGGTCTTCTGGTCGACCAATGTTTACGGTAAAGAGTCGTCGGAGATTATATGCCAAGTAAAACATGGCAATTAATGCAAATACATAAAATAGTCCAGGCACATGATGTGCATTCTCTGTCATATAATCTCCTCTATATGTTTAGGATTTGTAATCCTTAATTGAATCTGTCAATTTTGGAATTATTTCAAATAAGTCACCAACCACGCCATAGTCTGCAATCTCAAAAATTGGGGCATTGGCATCTTTGTTGATGGCAACTATATTATCTGAACCCTTCATGCCCACTTGATGTTGAATTGCACCAGAAATTCCCACAGCTAAATACATCTTGGGACTTACAACTTGCCCAGATGATCCCACTTGGCGTTCGTGAGGAAGCCAACCGTAATCTACAACTGGTCGTGATGATCCCAATTCTCCATTCAATGCAGTGGTTAACTCTTCCATAAGGGGAATGTTTTCTTCTTTACCGATTCCTCGTCCCACAGAAACAACTACATCAGCCCGAGTCAAATCTACGCCGCCTTTAGATTCTTGGAATTTTTCTCCCGGTCGAATGCTATTTCCAACTGAAGATAAGTCTACATTTACAGTTTCAACATTTGAATTTCCTGATTCAACCTCATCTGCACGATATGATCCTGATTGCACAGATACCAACAGCAAACCATCACCATGGAGGTCAGCATTAATTTTCCCTTGATAAACTTGTCGGGTTAACATTGCCTTATTTTGAAGCGAAAGCTCTGTACAGTCGGATATAAATGGAGCATCCAAACGTGCACTGAGTCGAGGAACCCAATCTCGTGCTTGGTATGTATGTCCAAATACCACTACATCGGGAGACTCAGAATTGATGATTTGTTCCATAGCTGCAGTAAAGTGCAATGGATTATAGTTTTGCAATTCACTACTGTTTACACACAAAACTTTAGCTACATTATGCTGAGAAGCAAGATTTGCAGTTTCTTCATTAAATGCGACCACAACAACTTCGGATACACCATCTAGTTTTTGAACTCCAGCAAGTGTTTCTAGTGAATTTCTACTTATATCGTCATTGTCTTTTTGAATAAATACGAGAATTTTCATGCCTATAAAACCTTAATTTCATTTGAAAAAACATCAACCAATTTTGAAACTATTTCATCAGGGCTACCATCGATAAATACGGTTTCTTTTGTTTTTTCAGGTACATATAATTTGTCTAATGATGTTTTTGAAACTCCGCTAAATCCTAAGTCAGTGGCAGATTTAGTATCAATTGGTTTTTTCTTCATCATCATTATACCGCGCAATGATGCATATCGTGGAGTATTAATTCCAGATTGAATGGTTAGTGATGCCGGGAAGTCAAGTTCGGTCCATTGAAACCAACCACTTTCCAATTCACGCTTTGCTTTAATTTTATTTCCATCAACAATTTCAGTTTCCATAACGAGGGATGCATGAGATGTATTGAGTAATTCAGCTAAAAGAATACCCAATTGACCGTTACCCATATCGTCAGATTGTAATCCTGAGAAAATTAAATCAAAACCCTCATCCTTTAACGCTGACTGAAATACTTTCGACAATGAGAGAATATCTAGATTTTCAAATGCATCGTCTCTTAAGAAAATACCTCTGTCTGCACCTTTCGAAAGTGCGTCCTTCACCACTTGAAGGGCAGAATCAGGCCCTAATGTACACACAACAACTTCTCCGCCATGTGCTTCTTTTAGCAATAATGCCTCTTCTAGAGCATAGTTATCTGATTCGTTGGTTACAAAGGTTAAATCTGAATTTTCAATTCCCAGATTAGATGCATCTATTTTTAACGTAGAATCTTTATCTGGCACCTGTTTCATTAGAACACAGATTTTCATTTGGTCAAAACTCCAATAATTTTAATTTTGAGGGTTGATGTAGAAATTTTATCGCAAAACTGCGAATTTGTAAAAATTACAGAAGAGAATTTAAGACAGGTGCACATTTTGATACATTAATTTATTTCCAAATTTTAAGATTGAATCTTAATTTTTCCAATCTGGATGGAATCAGATTGAAATATCCACTCATATTTATATTTTTCTACATCACCTTTGGATTAGCTGTTGAGGGAGAGGAACCCTTTTCACATCTAAAGGAGACAAAATCATATACGCCAAATTTTGTCCCGTATAATATTAGAATAGATGGCATTTTGGATGAAGGTGTATGGAATGATTGCCACGATATTTCAGACTTTATTCAAGATGAACCCACCAATTTAGGGAATCCTTCTGAAGAAACCATTGTCAAAATTTTCTATAGTAATGACGCTATATTTGTTGGTGCACAGTTACGTGATTTGGAACCTGAAAAAATAACAAAATATATGGCTCGACGCGATGGCTGGCGTAAAGTTATGATGTCAGATTGGTTTAGTGTGGAAATTGATAGTTACCATGATCACCAAACTGCATTTGAGTTTTTAGTAAATTCATCTGGAGTTCAGTTTGACAATATGATTTTTGATGATAGCTTCAGAAACAGCGAGTGGAATGCAGTATGGGAATCAGAAGTTTCTCAGGATGAAAATGGATGGTATGTAGAGATGAAAATCCCATTTTCTATACTCCGATTTTCACGCGATTCAAATATTACAATGGGGCTTAATTTAAATCGCTATATCCAACGAAAAAATGAGTTAGACTCATGGGTGGTGTCTCAGCGAGGTCAAGCTGGAATTGTCTCTAAATTTGGTCATTTAACGGGGATTAATATTTCTAATGTGAATGAAAAACCTTTTTCATTAAAGCCATTTATAAATTCAGGGTATTCTATTGAGGACAATCAACATTTAGAAAATCAATATAAACATGATTTTGGAATTAGGGATTCAGTTAATAGTGGATATAAGACATCATATGGTTTAGACTTTAAATACCTCATTACTCAAGATATGGTTGCAGATATCACTATTAATCCAGATTTTGGTCAAATTGAAGCAGACCCCGCTGATATAAATTTGACCTATTTTGAAACATATTTCGTAGAAAAACGCCCATTTTTCATGGAAAATGCAACCCTTTTTGACACCCCCATAGAAGTGTTTTATTCTCGTCGTATAGGAACCAATCGTAATTATATTAAAGGAAATTGGCAATCCAAAATGGATGCATTGGTGAAATATGCAGGTAAATTATCGGGTAAAACTGTGAATGGCCTTTCATTTGGATCCATCGCTGCTATCACAAATGATGATCATAATTCCTGGGGACGAAGTGAAACCAATTCAACGTTTTTAATTAACCGTGTTACTCAAGATTTATTTGAAGGAAACTCTTATTTAGGGTACTTGGGTACCCATTATAAAGATGCTATCATGTCTAGCTCTGTTAATTCTATTGATATGTTAACCTATTTAAATGATAATCAGCTTATTATTGATTGGCAATATATTCATTCACGAAACCAAGAAGATGGGCATGGTCTGTCATTTGAATTAAGTTACAATCCATCTCAATATGCGGTGTACTCATGGATGGATTTTGAATATTTCGACAAAGATTTTAATATTGATGATGTAGGATATTTGTATAGAAATAATTTACAAAAACTCCGAGGAGGTATAGGTTTTTATTGGTCAGAATTAGATAATCCATTTTTTGAAGATTTTAGAGTTGATGTGAGTGGAGTAAAATCAAAAAATCTGGATGACTTAACTATTGGTAACACGCAATCCCTAAGTTCTACAGCCACATTGAAAAACTTTTGGTATGTGGGCGCAAAATTTGCATCTATTGGTGAGCATAATGATGACATGCTATTATATGATTATTTTGATATGACTCTTGTAAGTATGATGCCAATTGAACAACCTAAAGGTACAAATACTGAGTTCTATTTTGGGAATAGTCAAAATGACTTTTATTCAGTGAATGTAAATACTACTTATTGGAATGATAAGTTTGAAGAAGGAAATTATCAATCATTTTACATTGGGATAAATCCAGGTGAAAAGTTTGATTTAAGTTTTGAGTATAAGAATTCAACATCTACTGAAGATTATCGTTGGTTAGATATAATAAATGTTGGGAGCTCTGAAAAATATATTTTTGCACATTCAGACAATGAATATGAAAAATATATTTATCAAATGGAGTATGCATTAAGTAGAAAATCAAACTTACAGATTTATGCAGAGTACTATAAAAATAATAATCACTTTGGCCAATTTTATAATTATGACGGCGACTCTTATAATCCTATTGAAAAGTCCGACTATTATTTTACAAGAGATGAAATCCCATTTAATGGCACTAATAAGGTATTAAATCCACAAGACCATATTTACTTTTATACTAAAGATCAAATTTTGAATATAAACTTTGTCTTCAATTGTCAGTATCGTCCGGGGTCTAATTTTTACTTAGTGTATTCATTATATCGAGATGTGGTGGGAGAGGACATTAATAGTTTTTCTGAATTCTTGAAATATTCCCCCTCATCTACAGATTTATCAGAGGTGAATTTTACCCAATCACTTTTCCTGAAAATAGATTATTGGTTTAATCTATAACTATTTACGAGTATAAATTTTAACTGAGGAACAAGGTTCACCATATAGGATATGATCAGCATACTGAGAGAGTTGTGCTGTAATAATCAAATATGCCCATGTTGGAACGGGCACAGACGTACACCCTTTAATTAAAACACGCTTCCCCTGGTATTGAGTCCAGTCCAATTCGTTAACCATATGACGAAAGGCACTTTCTTTTAGTATGCCATCACTTAAAAAATTATCAAGAAAAATTGTCTCCATTATTCCCAATTTTCCTCTGGCGTTGACGTTGACTCTTGAGAATCTGATGATGCAGGAAAACCCAATTTAGTTCGAGCTTCGTCACTCATCAATTCAGGTGACCACGGTGGATCAAATGTGACCTCCACATTAGCTAGGTCAATATTATCATTCATCTCTAATTTGGTTTTTATATCCATAGCCATGTGATTCCCCATGGTACATCCTGGTGTAGTTAGGGTCATAACAATGTTAATGTCTGAATTCCCCGATGAATTTTCCGAAATTTTAATGCTATAAATTAATCCCAAACTCCAGAGGTCAACGGGAATCTCAGGGTCAAAACATTGCTTTAAAACATCAATGACAATTTCTTCATTTACTTTCGCCATATTATCTCCTTAATAAATTATTTACTGTGGTAGAAATCCGTTCAATAGTATAGTCAATTTCTTCTTCTGTATTAAACCGGCCAATTCCAATTCTTATAGATGAATGTGCTTCTTCTTTTGTTAAGCCCAATGCTTGTAGTACATGGGATGGTTGGATACTTGCCGATGTGCAGGCAGATCCACTTGACAGTGCAATATCTCGAATTGCCATAATAAGTGAGTCACTTTTAACATATGGAAAACGGATGTTCAAATTGCCGTTTAGTCTATTTTCCATTGAACCGTTAATTTCCATATTGCCAATTTCATGAGATAATCCTTCCAAGAGACGATTTCTCAATGCCTTTATTCGAGAATTTTCATCACCATTATTTTCTAAAAATATTTTACATGCCTCACCGAATCCAACAATATTATGCACAGAAAGGGTTCCTGACCTGAACCCATTTTCATGGCCACCTCCAATGATAATAGGTTCTAATTCTATTCGGGGATTCTTTCGCCTGACGTAAAGTGCTCCAATGCCTTTTGGGCCATACATTTTATGTGCTGAAAATGATAATAAGTGGATGTTGCTTTTGGTTACATCAAGCGCAACTTTTCCAACAGATTGGGCTGCGTCAATATGAAATGAAATTCCCCTTTCATCACAAATTTTACCAATTTCATCAATTGGTTGTATAACTCCAATTTCATTATTTGCATGGAGAATTGATACCAGCTTTGTATTGTTGGTAATTTTAGATATTAAATCATCAACATTTATTATACCCCATTTATCAACAGATAGATAGGATATAGAGCATCCTAATTTTTTAAGATGTTCACATACGTCTAATGTGGCCTTGTGTTCTGTTTTAGTTGTGATTACATGGCAATTGGGTTCTGATTTCACAAATCCAATTAATGCTAAATTAATGGATTCTGTGGCACCACTGGTAAATACAATCTCTTTGGGTGTTGCACCTATAATTTGGCTTACATATTCCCGTGCAATTTCAGTAGCCTCACTGGCTTCCCATCCATATGCATGGCTTCGTGATGCAGGGTTTCCAAACTTATGTTTAAGATACGGCAACATTGCATCAAGAACACGAGAATCAATGGGGGTGGTCGCTTGATTATCTAAATAAATTTTGTTCATTAATTTATGGCAAATGGAGAAATAAGTTGAAAATCTGGAATGACAATTTTCATAAAATGGCCATCCTCTCGTTTAACTTGATAATAGCCTTTCATCATTCCAAATTCAGTTTGGAGTGGGCAAAAACTATTATAGCTAAAAGAATCACCTGGTTTTAAAACTGGTTGTTTACCCACAACTCCTTCACCATCAATAATTTCTGTTTGACCATGGGCATCAGTGATTTCCCAATGTCGCTCTGTTAATTTTACGGTAATATCACTATCATTTGTGATGGTTACCCAATATGCAAAAAAGAATCTAGGGACATCAGGATTTGTATTTTCAGGTATATACTTACTTAATACCTGAACTCTTATACCTGCCGTTGTAGCTTCGGGGATATTATTGTTTTTTTTCACAAAATTTTTATCGTAGAATTATCGACTGATTCTTGTACTTCACCGATGATATGGTATGCAAGGGTTTGATGGGACTTTAGCGATTCAACCAATACTTTTGCTTTAGATGGAGCAACAGAAATAAGTAATCCCCCAGAAGTTTGGGCATCTGCTAACATATGCAGTTGAAATTCTTCTAATGTACCAACGTTTTCAATTTTATCTTTAACAAATTCTAAATTTCGTTTTGTTCCACCTGGAATAACGCCTTTTTGTGCCAACTCAAAAACCCCAGAAATAAAAGGAATAGAATCAAACTCAATAGTTGCTGAAACACCACTCCCTTCACACATTTCGAGTAGATGACCTAAGAGTCCATAGCCAGTTATATCCGTGCATGCGTTTACCCCGATTTCGCCCATTGATTTAGCTGCAGATTTATTTAAGGTTCGCATGATGTTAACTGCGGTATCTTCCAATTGTGAGTGTGAAAGGCCGCGCTTTATGGCTGTAGAAATTATTCCCGTTCCTAGCGGTTTAGTTAAAACCAATAAATCTCCAGGTTTTGCCGTATCATTTCTCGTGAGTTTATTCGTATCCACTTCACCTGTTACAACCATTCCATATTTTGGTTCTTTATCCTTAATGGTATGGCCACCTAAAATGGGAATCCCCGCCGCTTTCGCAATACTATTTCCGCCTTCTAAAATTTCCGTAAGCACACTTAATGGCAGTTCATCAGAATTAAACCCTGCCACATTTAATGCAAATAATGGTGTGCCACCCATAGCATAAATATCAGATAATGAATTGGATGCAGCAATTTGCCCGAATGTAAAAGGGTCATCCACAATAGGAGTAAAAAAATCTACACTTTGGATAATTGTACGTCCATTATCCAATTCATAAACAGCAGCATCATCAGAGTGTTCAAACCCTACTGTTCCATGAGGTGAATCCGATTTAATACTTTGCAGTACAGTTTTTAAGTCCCCCGGACTTAATTTGCACGCTCAACCAGCCCCAGAACTATATTGCGTTAATTTTATATTTTCTGACATGGTTGAAATTTAGGATAAAATGGGCATTTTATTAAATTGAAGTATAAAAAAATTAGATTAAAATTTATAATAATATATTGGGGGCTAAGTTTAATAATAGGTAAATTTTGGGGCTGAAATTTCAGCAAATTTAATGATTTTAAAATAGAGGATTTATAACTCAAATGAGTGACCAAAATAAACCTGTAGAAGAATTAGATGTTGTAACCATTCGTTTTGCTGGTGATTCCGGTGATGGTATGCAATTAACAGGGACTCAGTTTACCGATAATACAGCTATATTCGGTAATGACTTATCAACTTTACCAGACTATCCTGCAGAAATCCGCGCTCCAGCCGGTTCGTTGGCAGGGGTAAGCTCTTTCCAACTTCAATTTAGTAATCAAGATATACATACTCCAGGTGATGATTTAGATGTACTTGTTGCCATGAATCCAGCGGCACTAAAAGTACATTTGTCGGATCTTCAAGAAAATGGTATGGTTTTGGTGAATACTGCAAATTTCACTAAAAAGAATTTAGGATTAGCGGGTTATGAAAATGATCCTCTTGAAGATGATACTTTAAAACATCATCGTGTTATTAAAGTAGATATGACACAGTTGGTAACCACTGCATTGGCAGATTCAGGGTTAACTCCAAAACTCATGGCCAGAAGTACTAATATGTTTGCCCTTGGTTTATTATATTGGTTGTACGAACGTGATATGGATTCTTCTATTAACTTTATCAAGAAGAAGTTTGCAAAAAAACCAGAAATTATTGATGCCAATATTAAAGCATTGAAAACGGGTTATTATTACGGTGAAACCATTGAAGTTATAAAAACTACATACCGTGTACCAAAAGCAGAATTTGATAAAGGTACCTATCGTAATATTATGGGGAACCATGCAACGGCTTTAGGATTAGTAGCAGCTGCTGAAAAATCAAATTTAGATTTATTTTATGGTGGTTATCCAATTACACCTGCTAGTGATGTATTACATTATCTTTCAAACTATAAAAACTTTGGCATAAAAACATTCCAAGCTGAAGATGAAATTGCAGGTGTGTGTAGTGCTATTGGTGCAGCTTTTGCCGGTGACCTTGCCGTAACTGCAAGTAGTGGCCCTGGTATTGCATTAAAAGGTGAAGCACTTGGCTTAGCAGTTATGACTGAGTTGCCATTGGTGGTGGTAAATGTACAGCGTGGTGGACCATCTACAGGATTGCCTACCAAAACAGAACAATCAGATTTATTCCAAGCCATGTATGGTAGGAATGGCGAATGCCCAATGGTTGTACTTGCGCCATCAACCCCAGCAGATTGTTTCGACATCGCTTTTGAAGCATGTAAAATTGCTTTAGAACATATGATTCCAGTTATGGTATTGTCTGATGGTTATGTTGCCAATGGTTCAGAACCATGGAATGTACCTGCTGCTGCTTCAATTCCAGAAATTAAACCTAATTTGGTTAGTGGAACCGATGAATATATTCCATATTCTCACGATGAGAAAACTATGGCTCGACCATGGGCAATCCCAGGCACACCAGGTATGGAGCACAGAATTGGTGGATTAGAAAAACAAGATCAAACGGGTAATGTAAGTTATGATCCAGAAAATCACCATTTCATGAATATACAACGCCAAAAGAAAGTAGATGCAATTGCAGATTTTATTCCAGAAGCTGAGGCATATGGTGAGTCAAGTGGACAGTTATTGGTGTTGGGATGGGGTGGTACCTTTGGGGCTCTTCGTTCAGCAGTTGAACGTGCACAAAAAGCAGGACATTCAGTTGCACATCTGCACTTAAAGCATATTAATCCATTTCCTAAAAACTTAGGTGAATTATTGGTTAAATATCAGCAAGTATTGATTCCAGAACTTAATTTGGGTCAGCTTTCTACAATGATTCGCTCAAAGTATTTGGTAGATGCTCAAGGGTTGAATAAAGTTGCGGGTAAGCCGTTTACTACCAGCGAAGTTTATAATAAAATTTTACAAATGGTGAAAGGTTAACAATGGCAGAAATAGCCGAAACCAAATTAACACGTAAAGATTTTGTCTCTGATCAAGAGGTGAGATGGTGCCCAGGTTGTGGAGATTATGCAATCTTGGCTGCAGTTCAGAAAGTATTTCCTGAATTGGGTGTACCAAAAGAGAACTTCCTTATTGTTTCAGGAATTGGATGTTCAAGCCGTTTTCCATATTATATGGATACCTATGGTTTCCACTCAATTCATGGACGTGCACCTGCTATTGCTAGTGGTGCCAAGTTAGCAAACCCAGATTTATCAGTGTGGATTGTTACCGGTGATGGTGATGCAATGAGTATAGGTGGAAATCATTTTATTCATGTGCTTCGCCGAAATCTTGATGTAAATATTTTGATGTTCAATAATAGAATATATGGTTTAACCAAAGGACAATATTCTCCCACATCTGAATTGGGTAAAATAACAAAATCCACTCCTATGGGTTCATTAGATTATCCTTTCAATCCACCTTCATTGGCATTGGGTTCAGGGGCAACATTTGTTGCACGAACTATCGATAGAGAAACCAAACGTATGGCGGAAATTATCAAAAAATCCCATGCACACAGTGGTGGTTCTTTTGTTGAAATTTACCAAAACTGTAACATCTTTAATGATGGTGCATTTTCAAATTTAACTGACAGAGAAATTAAAATGGAAACTCAGTTGATTTTGGAAAATGACCAACCCTTAATATTTGGAAAAGAAAAGGACAAGGGTATTGTACTGAACGGTTCCAAACTAGAGGTTATACATTTGGGGGATGATAAGAATATTGATGATGTACTTGTCCATAATACATCAGACAAAAACTTAGCCAGATTATTGGCGGGTATGACCTACAATGGTGATTTACCCACTCCAATTGGTGTAATATATGAAGAATCCAAGCCAACTTATGATGAAATGATGAGTGCTCAAATGGGTGATGCAGTAGATGGAAAAGGTAAAGGTGATTTGGATTCACTCTTAAAAGGCACAAATACCTGGACAGTTAATTAAAGGAAAATATGCGCAAAGAACGTGATTCAATGGGCATAATGCAAGTACCAGATGATGCTTATTATGGTGCCCAAACTCAACGAGCAATTGAAAATTTTCCTGTTAGCGAATTAAAAATTCCTTCATCAATGATTAAAGCATTAGGGATGATAAAACGCTCTGCTGCCGTGGTAAATCATGATTTAGGGAATTTAGATAAAGATCGAATGAATGCCATAACCCAAGCTGCCGATGAGGTAATTGGTGGAAAGTTTGATGCCCAATTTTTAGTAGATATTTTTCAAACGGGTTCGGGTACATCTACTAATATGAATACCAATGAGATTATTGCAAATCGTGCCAGTGAAATTATGGGTGGTGTAGTTGGATCGCGTGAGCCTGTGCATCCTAATGACCATGTAAATTTTGGGCAATCAAGCAATGATGTTATTCCTACAGCAATCCATGTAGCTGCAAATGTTGAAATTGAAAAACGACTAATTCCTTCATTAGAGCGGTTAGCCACATCGTTACAAGCTAAAGCAGATGAGTTTGATGGAATTGTGAAAATTGGTCGTACTCATCTTCAAGATGCTACCCCCATTCGTTTAGGGCAAGAATTTTCAGGTTATGCTCAGCAAATCCAAAATGGAGTACAACGCTTAAAACACAGTCAAAAACTACTGAGTGAATTAGCTCAAGGTGGCACTGCAGTAGGTACTGGAATCAATACCCATGTTGAGTTTGGTGAACGAATTGCCAAAGAAATATCATCGGTGTCTGGTGTAAACTTCACTGAAGCACAAAACCATTTTGAAGCACAAGCGGCACAAGATGCCGCTGTAGAAACTTCTGGAGCACTGAAAACCATTGCAGTATCATTGTCAAAAATTGCCAATGATATTCGTTGGTTAGGGTCTGGTCCACGTGCCGGATTAGGTGAAATAATGCTTCCAGCGGTACAACCCGGTTCATCTATTATGCCTGGGAAAGTAAATCCAGTAATATGTGAATCCATGCTTCAACTCTGTGCTCAAGTTATTGGAAATGATGCCACTATCACCCTGGGCGGTATGGGCGGCGTATTTGAGCTAAATGTAATGCTTCCTGTTATTGCATATAATTTATTGGAGTCAATTTCAATCTTGACCAATGGCTGTGATATGTTTAGGGAAAACCTGGTTGATGGATTGAAAGCAAATGAAAAAACATGTGAAGATTACATTGAAGGTAGCCTTGCCATGTGCACATCACTTGCTCCTGTAATTGGATATGATAAGGTGGCTCATCTAGCACATGTTGCCTATGAAACAGGAAAAACTGTTCGTGAAGTGGCATTAGAAGAAAAGGTGCTTCCTGAAGATGAATTGGCTGAACTCCTTGATCCTGCATCAATGACAACTCCCAATAAATAGTGGGAAACAAAATGGTACATTTTTCGTTTGCGGTAGTACGTAATGCTTACCGTAAATTTGAATCAAGGTCATGAAGATTCAACATCAAAAAAATAAAAATAGTAATTCTTGGGGTAAGGTGTTTTTAAACACCTTTCTCTTTTTACTGGCATGTTTTTTAGGTGGTCTAATTTACCTTCTTGTACTTTCCCGCGATTTACCTTCGCTAGAGGAACTCCAACAATTTAACCCAGAGCAAGTTTCCAAAATCATGTCTGCCGATGGCAAGGTGATTAGCGAACTTTACATCCACAAAAGGGATGTGGTTAAAATTAGTAAAATACCACGAAACCTTCGCAATGCACTTCTTGCCATGGAAGATAGGCAATTTTATACCCACTCCGGTTTGAGTTTTCAATCAATATTTAGAGCGATTATAATTGATATTGCCACCATGAGCACACGACAAGGTGCCAGTACTATTACGCAGCAATTGGCCCGTAATATGTATAATACAATTGGGTTTAAAAAGACCATTACACGAAAATTAAAAGAACTTATAACTGCACTTAATATTGAACAGACTTATACAAAATCTGAAATTATGGAACTGTATTTAAATTCAGTTTACTTCGGACATGGTACTTATGGTGTAGAGGCAGCTTCAAAACATTATTTTGGTAAACATGTATCCCAATTAGATTTAGATGAATGTGCTATCCTTATTGGTTTGCTTCCTGCACCCGCACGATATTCTCCTATACGACATCCAGAACGGGCATTGTTTAGACGCAACTTAGTACTCCGTGTAATGAATGACCAAGGCTATATTTCAGATGCAGAATATGCACTTATAAAAGATAGTGAATTACCCCCACGAATAGCATCGGAAAATGAAGGATTAGCACCGTATTTCTCTGAATATATTCGGCGTCAGTTGGAAAAGATTGATGATGATTTGGATATAAATCTATATAAAGATGGATTGGTTATTCATACTACATTGGATAGCCGAGTTCAAAAGGCATTAGAAAGCTCATTCGATAAGGGAATTCAACGGAACCAACGCGTTCTCAATAAAGAGATGTTATCCAGTGCATCCACATTTAAAAAGGCTTATGGAAAAAGTAAATTCCCACAAGATTCACTAAAGCAAATTTTAGAAGATGATGGTATTATTCCATCGTCATTACGGAATCAATTTTTGGTGCAAGGTGCAGCCGTTGTGATGGATCCCCAACATGGCCATATTTTGGGTATGGTAGGTGGGCGTCAAGAGGATGAATATCGTGACCAATTTAATCGTGCCACACAGGCAAAACGTCAGCCTGGATCAGTGTTTAAACCCATGATATATCTAACGGCATTAGAAAAGGGTCATACACCAACTACGCAACTTTTAAATCAACCACTTATTGTATTTATTGATGATACCACACAATGGAATCCTCAAAATCACGATGGTTCAACGGGGCTTCTCACTACACTTCGTGAGGGATTGCGACGTTCACTTAATTTAATTTCGGTGCGTGTTGTGCAAGAACTTATACATCCACGTGATGTGGTAAAAAATGCAAAATTGTTTGGGCTTTCCACACCCATCCGTGGAGTAGATGCTATTGCACTTGGCGTGTCTGAGGTACTTCCATTAGAGATTACAGCGGCGTATTCTGCATTGGCAAACAATGGAATCTATACAGAACCAATTTCAATTACCAGAATTGAAGACCGTCACGGACAAGTGATAAAAGAATTTATTCCTGAAAGCCAAGAAATTAAAGATGAATCTACAGTTTATTTATTGCGGGACATGATGCGGTCAGTTGTTGATGGTGGTACGGGTGGGGCATTACGTTGGAAGTACAAATTTAACGCCCCTGCTGCAGGAAAAACAGGTACTACAAATTCAAAGGCAGATGCATGGTTTGTAGGGTTTACACCTCAAATGGCTGTGGGAGTTTGGGTAGGAATGGATGACCCTGCAGTATCATTGGGTGAGAAGCAATATGGATCATCTGCTGCATTACCAATTTTTGCACGTGCAATTCGAGATATATATCAAAATGGAGAATTTCATTATCTTAATGAAACAATCCAACTGGATAAAAAATCTGATTGGAACAAACCATCAGGAATTGTAGAAGTTGAAATTTGTTCCGAAACCTATGATAAGGCAACACGAACATGTCCCCTCACACGCGAGATTTATTTAAAGGAATATCGACCACGGGAAAGTTGCCAGAAACATGCCAATCCATTTTCAAGATTTAAGAAAGACTAATAATTAAAAAGCCTTGCATCGCAAGGCTTTTTTGTTGGGTGGCTGATGGGACTCGAACCCACGACATCTTGAACCACAATCAAGTGCTCTAACCAGCTGAACTACAGCCACCATTAAACTAAATAATCTCTAAAAAGTAGAGAAATTCAGCGCGTGTAATTTACTAAGATTTAAAAGAGAATTAAATGGAGAAATAATATTGATTTCAAAAAAATATGTTGATTTGAAATAATATATTTTGGTTATTTTTTGTACTTTTTCAAAAATATAGAAATTAAATTCTCCTCGACAAACTAAGAAAATAAAATTAATTTGTCATTTTTTAGTCCTAAAGTTCATATATATAAGAAAGCCACACTATTAATAAAGGAAAACCACAATGAACTTAAACGAATTAACTCAACTATATCCAGTTTCAAAAACGCTTCGGTTTGAACTTAAACCGGTTGGCGAAACTGCAGATTACATCGAAAATTTTAAATCACAATATTTAAAAGATATTGTTGCTCAGGATGAAAAACGAGCAGATGATTATAAAATCATCAAAGAAATTATTGATGACTTTCATAGGGATTATATTGAAAAAAGTCTCAAACACCCATGCGATAAAAAAACAGGTGAATTACTATTTACATCCTCAGATTTTGAAAATGCATTTTCAAATTACCAAAATTTTAAAGCGAACCCTAAAGATGAAAAAGCAAAAAAAGAATGGATTGATACACAAGCAGTTTTAAGAAAAAAAATAGTCAAAGCGTTTCACGATAATGCCCGGCTATTCGGTAAAGAACTCATCAAGGAAGATTTAATTTCCTTTTTACAAAATAGAGAAGATTGGGAAGAAAATAAATCAGTGGTAGAAAATTTTAAAAATTTTACCACCTATTTTACCGGATTCCATGAAAATCGAAAAAATATGTATAGTGCAGATGACAAAAGTACCGCTATATCTTTTCGCCTAATTAATGAAAACTTACCCAAATTCTTTTCTAATTGTATTGAATATAAAAAATTAACAGAAAAATATAGCGATTTTAAATATCAAT
>CAYFMU010000016.1:0-7413 GCA_964344315.1 uncultured bacterium
TCATTACTATAACTTACGACCTTTCTCATAAGCTTAACTAGTCATGACCCTAATTTATTTATCTACTATTGGTTAAAAGATAATATTGATTATTTAAAATCAAATGGAACCGGTACCACATTTTCAGAAATTTCTGGTTCAGTTGTTAAACAATTAGATATAATTCTCCCCCCACTCCCCGAACAAAAAGCCATAGCCGAAGTTTTGTCCAGTTTAGATGACAAAATAGACCTTCTCCACCGCCAAAACAAAACTTTGGAACAAATGGCAGAAACGCTTTTCAGGCAGTGGTTTGTGGAAGAGGCTAAGGAAGATTGGGAGGAAGGTGTATTGCCAGATGAGTTTGATTTTTTAATGGGGCAATCTCCAAAAGGAAGCTCTTTCAATGAAGATGGAATTGGAATGCCAATGTATCAAGGTAATGCAGATTTTGATTTCCGATTCCCTAATAGAAGGGTTTATACAACAGAAGCAAAAAGGTTGGCTCAGAAATATGAGACATTAATAAGTGTAAGAGCACCAGTAGGAGAACAAAATATGGCATTAGAAGAATGTTGTATTGGGCGTGGAGTTGCAGCATTTAAGTATAAATTAAAGCCTGAGTATTATACTTATACATATTTCAAAATGCGGTCATTGATGGATGAAATTAAACAATTCAATAATGAAGGAACTGTGTTTGGTTCAATTAGCAAAACTGATTTTCAATCATTAGCTATTACAATTCCACCGCAAATCATTGTAGATAAATTTCAAAATGAAGTAAAGCCAATTGATGATAAAGTAATTGAAAACACAATTCAAATCCGCACCCTCGAAAAAATGCGAGATACATTATTACCAAAGCTGATGAGTGGGGAAATACGAATAAAAATGTCAGGGTAGCCCTTGTGGCTATCCTGATTACGGGCAACCACAAGGGATTGCCCCAACAGGATTGCCCCAACAGGATTGCCCATTAATAGAAAAAAAAGAAATGAATAAATACAATCCAAATAAAACGGGTAACCACGAGGGTTACCCCAACAGGCGATCAATCCGGTTAAAAGGGTACGATTATTCGCAGGCAGGCTTGTATTTTGTTACCATTTGCGTAAAAAACAGGGAATGTTTATTTGGCGATATTTCTGATGGCAAAATGATATTAAACGATGCCGGAAAAATGATTGAAACAGAATGGTTAAAATTACCGCAACGATTTAAAAATATTGAATTACACGAATATACCATAATGCCAAATCATTTCCATGCAATATTGCAAATCGTAGGGGCGACCCTTGTGGTCGCCCAAAATGAAATGGATGCCCAAAATGAAATGGAAATCCAAAATGAAACGGTCGCCCAAAATGATACGGATACATCGAACAAAACGGTCGCCCAAAACAATAACCATCCGAAAGGGCAACCACAAGGGATTGCCCCTACGAAAACCACGATTAAAAAAACATTGGGTGATATGGTTGGGGCGTTTGAATCGATTACAACCGTTGAATATATTCGTGGGGTAAAACAAAATGGCTGGCAACTGTTTGACGGTAAATTATGGCAACGTAATTATCACGAACACATTATTCGTAATGAACAATCATATCAAAATATATCGCAATACATTATCGACAATCCATTAAAATGGAATGAAGACAAATTCAATCCTGATAGAAAAGGCAAAGAATGACAAGAATAACCGAAAATACAATAGAGGAATTCAGCATCGAATTATTAGAGCGTTTAGGCTACCAGTATATTTACGCTCCTGATATTGCACACGATGGCCAAAGACCAGAAAGAAATTCTTATGAAGATGTTTTATTAGTTGAAAGGTTGCAACATGCGGTTCGTAGAATCAACCCTTCTGTCTCGCCCGAGAACCAAGCCGAAGCTATCAAAGAAGTTCAGAGAATTCACTCCCCTGACTTAATAACCAACAATGAGAATTTTCACCGATTACTCACGGAAGGAATTCCCGTAACCAAAACGGTTTATGGGGATGAACGAGGAGATCGTGTTTGGTTAATCGATTTTGAACATCCTGAAAATAATGAGTTTGTTGTTGCTAATCAGTTTACGGTGATTGAAGACGGAAACAACAAAAGACCCGATGTCATTCTATTCGTTAATGGCATCCCCCTAGTTGTGATAGAATTAAAAAATCCTGCCGATGAGAATGCAACCATAAAATCAGCGTTTAGACAAATAGAAACTTATAAATCAATTATCCCAAGCCTGTTTACATACAATGCGTTTAATATTATCTCAGACGGTTTAGAGGCTAAAGCGGGTTCGTTGTCGGCTGAATTCTCTAGGTTTAGTGCCTGGAGAAGTTCTGACGGATTAGAAGAAGCATCTAACTTGGTTAGTCAGTTAGAGACGCTTATAAACGGTATGCTCAATAAAGAAACCTTTTTAGATTTAATCCGTCATTTTATTGTGTTTGAAAAATCAAAAAAGGAAGATATCAAGACAGGAATTGTCACAATTTCAACCGTTAAAAAGCTTGCAGCCTACCATCAGTACTATGCAGTGAATCGCGCTGTGGAATCTGCATTACGGGCCACGGGGTACATATCCCCACCAATGGAGGGGTGGCAGACACAGTCTGACGGGGTGGTGGAAAACCCTCGCATAGCAGAAAAAAGAAGAAATTCAAAAAATTATTTCAACTTACCCTACAATCCTAAACTAAAAGATCGAGCTAAAGCTCTACGCAAAGCAGGGAACTTACCAGAAGTATTATTTTGGCAAAGAGTGCATAAAAAGAAATTCAAAGGCTTAGATTTTGACAGACAAAAAATTATAGGTAATTATATTGTCGATTTTTATTGTCCTAATTGCCAAGTTGTAATTGAAATTGACGGTAGTAGTCATGATGACAAACAGGAATATGATGCAAAGCGAGATGAGTTTTTGGAGTCATTAGGCTTAAATGTAATTCATATTTCAGCAAAGGATGTATTGCAGGAATTAGATAATGTAATGCAATCCCTTTATGACCACCCCACCCTTACGGGTACCCCTCCGTTGGAGGGGAATTTAGTGATGGAGTCGCCTGAGAGTTATGGGGTTCCCGGTGTAAAGTCACAACCTGAATCTGATAGAAAAGGCGGTGTGGTTTGGCATACGCAAGGGAGCGGTAAATCGCTTTCAATGGTGTTTTTTACGGGTAAAATAGTTTTGGCGTTAGACAATCCGACAGTGGTTGTTATTACAGACCGTAATGATTTGGACGATCAACTTTTTGATACATTTGCAGCATCCACACAGCTTTTGAGACAAACACCCAAACAAGCAGAAAACAGAGACGATTTAAAAGAAAAATTGAAAGTGGTTTCGGGTGGTGTTGTGTTCTCAACGATACAAAAATTTCAACCTGAAAATGGCAGTGTGTATGAAACGTTGTCCGAAAGAGAAAATATTGTTGTCATCGCAGACGAAGCCCACAGAACACAATACGGTTTTAAAGCAAAACTGGATAAAGATACTGGGGATTTGAGCTATGGGTTTGCAAAATACATGCGAGATGCTTTACCCAACGCAACGTATATCGGTTTTACCGGAACTCCCATCGAAAACACAGACGTAAACACGCCTGCTGTTTTTGGAAATTATATTGATGTGTATGATATTGCACAAGCTATTGAAGATGGCTCTACTGTTCGTATTTACTATGAAAGTCGATTGGCAAAAGTGAACCTGAGCGATGAAGGAAAACAACTTGTTGAAGAATTGGACGACGAATTAAAGAATGAGGAATTAACCGAAACTCAAAAAGCCAAAGCCAAATGGACTCAATTGGAAGGTCTTATCGGAAGTGAAAACAGAGTAAGAATTATTGCTCGAGATGTCATTACCCACTTTGAACAACGTCAGGAGGTTTTTGATGGCAAAGGACTGATTGTTTCCATGTCCAGAAGAATTGCCGCTGACCTTTACGAAGAAATCATAAACTTGAAACCAGAATGGCATTCTGATGAGTTGGATAAAGGAGCAATAAAAGTTGTAATGACTTCTTCTAGCTCAGACGGACCAAAAATTGCAAATCATCATACGACTAAACAGCAAAGAAAAACGCTTGCTGACCGCATGAAAGACCCTGATGATGAATTAAAACTTGTTATTGTTCGTGATATGTGGCTGACCGGCTTTGATGTACCCTGTCTGCACACAATGTACATCGACAAACCGATGAAAGGTCACAACCTGATGCAGGCGATTGCCCGCGTTAACCGTGTTTACAAAGATAAACCGGGCGGCTTGATTGTTGATTATCTTGGAATTGCTTCTGATTTAAAAAAAGCATTATCGTTCTATTCGGATGCTGGCGGAAAAGGCGACCCAACCATTTTACAAGAACAAGCGGTTGAATTGATGTTGGAAAAACTGGAAGTAGTTTCGAATATGTTTCACAATTTTGCCTATGAAGAATATTTTGAAGCGGAAACATCAAAGAAACTGTCTATCATTCTTTCTGCTGAGGAACACATTCTCGGCTTAGAAGATGGAAAGAAAAGATATATTAATGAAGTGACCGCCCTTTCCAAATCTTTTGCTATTGCTATTCCCCATGAGCAAGCAATGGATGTGAAAGATGAAGTTGCATTTTTTCAGGCTGTAAAAGCTCGTTTAGCAAAATTTGACGGAACCGGAGAAGGTAAAACAGACGAAGAAATTGAAACAACAATTCGGCAGGTGATTGACCAGGCATTGGTTTCCGAAAAGGTAATTGATGTTTTTGATGCCGCAGGTATTAAGAAACCTGATATTTCCATTTTATCTGAAGAGTTTCTTTTGGAACTCAAGGGGATGGAGCATAAGAATATTGCAATGGAAGTTCTTAAAAAATTGCTCAATGATGAAATAAAATCACGTTCTAAAAAGAATTTGGTGAAAAGTAAATCATTAATGGAAATGCTTGAAAACTCAATTAAAAAATATCATAACAAAATATTGACCGCTGCCGAAGTGATGGACGAACTCATAAAATTGAGTAAAGAAATTGTAGAAATGGACAACGAAGCTAAAACACTTGGTTTGACTGATTTTGAATATGCATTTTATACTGCGGTTGCAGATAACAAGAGTGCACGAGAATTAATGCAAAAAGAAAAATTAAGAGAACTCGCTGTTATCTTAACAGAAAGAGTAAAGGCCAATGCCTCTATTGATTGGACAATCAAAGAAAGTGTTCGAGCAAAATTAAAGGTAATAATTAAGCGGACTTTGAGACAATACGGTTATCCCCCTGATATGCAAAAACTGGCAACAGAAACTGTATTAAAACAAGCTGAATTAATCGCAAATGAGATTACAGTTGAATAGACTAATTTTCAGCAAAAAACTTCAGTAGAGCACGTCTTGCCAACTTTACACTTAATACTAAAATCCAATTCCTTAATGGAGTAATTATCTTCCCAAGATAATATTCACCAATTGAACCACATCCAATACATTAAAAATACCATCTTCATTAATATCACCAGCAATGAGTTGATGCTCGTTAGGTACGGTGGTATTTAAGATAATATTTACCAATTGTACCACGTCTAATATATTTATGGATGCATCATTATTTAAATCACCCAATATGATATTACACTGTGGAGATGTCCAAATATTCAAGCGGATATCATCAAAATAGCTATCATTATCCGTACCTGAATGTCGAGTTCCAGTTAGAATAGCTCTAACTATATTCGTATTTTCAGGAATAATTTCAGTAAAACCTAAATGTGTCCAACTGCTGGTAGCTGTGGTTAATAATTCTGATATTGAAATAATATTTCCATTTACATCCACGTACTGTAAATGCATTTCAGGAATATCACTCCCTCCCCAATTGGAAAGCTGACCTGAAAAATAAACAGAAGTGTGTCCGTTGTTTATACAGTCAAAATACGAATCTACGTTTACATCCTGATGTACTTCTGCATAATCATTTGATTCACATAATCCCCCTACAGAAAAGTATCTTTCCCCTTCAAAAGGTTCAACACCTGCACATTCTAAAGCCACTAATGATTCAAAAATTCCCTCATCAATAATCCAGCTATTTGTTCCATCTTCAGCATCTCCATTTATTAATAGATTTTCAGAAAACGCTGATTCACCAGTGGTAAATGATGTGGTTTCAGACCAATCACTCCATACCAAACCCTTGTCTCTATAGCGAACGCGATAACAATAGTTTGTATGCTCATTTAAAAACGTAACTTCAAAGGTAGTGAGGTCATTCCCAGCTTGGGTATCCACATCAAAATACCAATTTTCATGAGATTCAAATTCATCAATTATGACTTGTGAAAAATCGCAATTTTCATACAATTGCCAATGGCTATGACCATGTTCATCGCCATCACTATCATAAAATGGTGATGCTGACAGCGTAAGCATATCCGGAATAACAGTTTCACCTATGGAAAAATTTGGGGTTGTAGGGGTCTCTGGAGGTGTATTCCATAGTTTTATTGTGAGCTCGTCTCTTAATTCATTATCACGAGGAATGTACTCATTACCTCTACTAATTCGTTTGATGGTGAATTTTGGGTTGTCTCCTGCATCAATATCCACTACCACAAATCCCCATTCATCCTGAGATACTAAATATTCAGGGTAATCGAATTGGGCAAATTCACCCCAGTTGTCTATGGCACCCCCAGCTGATGCCACATTCACCATCACATGCTGATGCTCTTGAGATTGCCCTCTCGAATAGCCGTGTGTATGTCCGAAAAAGTGTATGCTTGGTTTAGCGCATGTGGTTGAAAATTGCTCCAATCTATCGATAATCATTCCAGTATAGTCTGTATTTCCATCAATCCAAAGCTCAGAATGATGAGGATGATGAAGTTGGGCAAACACAAAATCAATATGGTCTTCAAAACAGGATTGATCCAAAAGAGATTCTAGCCATTCTAATTGTTCATCAATTTGGTATCCCCAATTAGAATCTAAACCAATGATACGAACGTTAGATAAATCGAACCACCACCAATGCTCATCATAACCAGGTGTAGCATTATGGGGGAGGTCAAAATACATGGTGAAATATTCAGTGTCATTCTCATGATTTCCCAATACAGGGTAAAGAGGAATATGTGAAAAGAGTCCCTCCGATGGAGTAAAAAAATGGTCAGACCAATGATAATAATCATGCCCGTTACTTACCAAATCACCTGGGATAAGCACCACATCCAACTCATTTACTAAATCATCTTGAAAGTTATCATGCATGTAAGAGAGAATCCCGTCATGAACGATTTCCTCAAATTTATCCCAATGGCTCCAATCCTTTTGCATATCGCTCATGGCAACGAGGCGTGTAGAATGTTCATCATTAACCAATTGAGGTGTTTTAAAATGGTATATCTCAGAAGTAAGCCCCTCAGTCACTGTACGATAATGATAAATGGCGTTGGG
>CAYFMU010000016.1:7513-54590 GCA_964344315.1 uncultured bacterium
CTCAGTCACTGTACGATAATGATAAATGGCGTTGGGGGTGAGGTCAGATATTTGTACCGTATGAATATAGGAAAATAAAAATCCTACTTCTGCAGTACCCAGAGTTGAATTGCCTAAATCTTCAGTTTCACCCCATTCTACAATTGATTCTGAGTATGAGGTGGTCTCCCACATAATGGTAATGGAGGTAGGGGTAGCATTTTGTAAATAGGGTTTTATGTGGAATGACTGGGTAAAACTCCATGATAGAATGGAAATAAAAATTGATAAATAAATATTAATTCTGTTCATATTCTTCTCAAATAACATGAGTTAATTTACAGAATAGATTGCGAAAAACAAAAAACCCCTCTTCAGAGGGGTTTTTTGGTGACTCCGGTGCGATTCGAACGCACGACCAATGGCTTAAAAGGCCACTGCTCTACCAGCTGAGCTACGGAGTCAAAATAGAAATGAAATGTATAAAAGCCGTGTCCTGTACAGCCCGTAAAATTAGGAACAATTTTATACCTCCTACAATATAAGAAATGGAAATTTTTAAAATATTTTCAGTTAAATGAATAAAGCTGAGTAAATTTCCACCCGCTTTTTGAGATAGAATTTTTGGGGGTGTTTGGTTTCGACGGGTAAATTCGGGCATATGGTTGCGTGTCGAGGATCTTTGGTTACCTCGTAAATCATCCATTGAAAACACATAAATGCCGATTATGGCTATGCTGCCGCTGCTTAATTAGTCAGTGGCTATCTCGCATCAGAAGTGCTTGCCTTTTGTTGATGAGGTATCATACTTGCAAGCTGGCCTCGTGCACCGCCTAAACGCACAAGGTGAGACTTTTAGGCTGGTTAGTATAAAGTTTGACTATTTCCAATATACTAATAAGAGCTTAAGATAGTCTATGCATGTAGACGCTGTATGTACAATTTGTTCGGACGGGAGTTCAATTCTCCCCACCTCCACAAGAATTCTATTCAATTTAAATCTAATATTTAAAAAAGGGGCAATTTATTGCCCCTTTTTTATTTAAATTAAAATATTCAAGGGGGAGAATTAATGGATATCAATGAACAAATTGAAGCCGTAGAGAAAGAGCTCATGGATAAGAAAAAAGAGTTAGTTGAGCTTAGAAAAATTGCACCTAAAATTACCGTAGGTAACTTCACATTCAAATCTCATTCTGAAAATAATTTGGATTTTTCAGACTTATTTTTTGATAGAGAAGAGCTTATTTTAGTCTTCAATATGGGGAAGCGTTGCCCGTATTGTACGTTATGGGCTGATGGTTATAATGGCCTTGTTCATCATCTAAATGATAGAGCCTCATTTGTAGTTGTTTCACCTGATTCTGTGGATGTTCAGAAAGAGTTTTCATCTTCTAGAAATTGGAAGTTTACCATGGTTAGTTGCAAGGATATGGATTTCTATAAACAAATGGATTTTTTCAATGGAGAAGAAGGCTCTTGGCCAGGTGTTGCTTCATTTATAAAAGATGAAAATGGGAATATCATCAGATATGCTAAAAGCTATTTTGGTCCAGGTGATAATTTTTGTGCCATGTGGGATTTTAATGATTTACTTCCACCGCAGGAAAAAGTATGGGAGCCAAAATATAAATATAAATGTGAATGTAATTAGGTATTAAACGGTTAGCAATTATTTGTTTCTAACTCAATACCTTTAAAATTAGATGCAATAATTTGATTTATACTTGATGAAATTCCGTTTATTTGAATAGTTGATTGTAAAGGTTTACCATCAGTTGAATAAGCAATTACACGATGCCCATTTGTGCGACACACCCAGTTGTCATTTTTGTTCTCAATATTTATATGTTGAGAATTTTTAAAATCAAATTGAATGCCTGCTAAATTTTCTTGTGGATAGATGTAAACACTATTTTTATCAAAATTTATTTGATATGGCTTAGTTTGTAGAACGCTCCCAAAGTTTTCATTAAGAATTATATCAATAGCTGCCACCACATCTAAAACATTAATATTACCATCATTATTAATATCTGCTGTTTCAATTTGTTCAGGCGTAAATTCAGAATTTTGTAGAATGTAATTAACCATGAGAACTATATCAATTACATTTAAGTTACCATCATTATTTACATCGCCACTTCCTACAGAATTATTTTGAATTAGTTCTAATGATTCAAACTCACCATTTAGAATATTACTTATCATTGCATCATCAATATCCAAAAACTGAGATAGGATGGATGCATATACTTGTCTAAACTCAATTTGATAAATTAAATTTTCATTTTGATCCACATTTATTAAATCTGGAGGACTCCCAAAAAGCCCGCCATTTACGTTATCACCAATTAAAAACTGTACAGATGCTGCACCGTGATCGGTACCGGTACCATTTTGGAATGGACGGCGACCAAATTCAGATGTGGTGAGCATAATTATATCTTCAGATAGATCCTGATTTGATAAGTCCGTATAAAATGAATATAATGAATTGTTCAATTCACTTAATAATGTTCCATGACGACTAAGGTGATCATTATGCGTATCATAGCCATTATGATAGACAATGTAGAATGGTGAATACATTCCGCCAGAAATTAATTTTGCGATGGCACCAAGTTGAGTGGCCAGTGAGTTGTTTGGATACTCCACTGAATTTGTACCATTATCAGATGCATTTTGAATATACTGTGCATAGGTAATTGCAGTATGATCAATACTTCTAACAAATGAAAGTTCATCTCCACCAAACGTATTGGGGATAGAGTTATCTGCCCCAGCATAATGAGTATATCCCACCAATTCTAAAAATGAGGATGGGTCATCCACCATTATTCCAGTTATACCCTGTTCACCACGGATTAATAAATTATTGGAAGTACCTTGCAATAGTGCCAATGGGTCTTCTGGAATATTATTCATATAATCAGGATAAAGTTGTTCCATTAATCGAGCAATCCATCCTGTGTTGATGATTTCATTGGAATCCGATGCACTTTGCCATATATCCCTTGATCTAAAATGAGAAAGATTTTGGTTTGCATACCCCACATTTTCAATGATTGCTAATTTACCATTATTCCAAAATTGAGCAAATGCATTCAAGTTTGGATGAAATCCAAGCTCATCATTTATTGGAAGAACCGTCTCAGCATTAATGGCCAAGTCTGGTCGATTCAGATAGTATTGATTATCTGTATACGGTATGATGGTATTGAGACCATCATTACCACCATTCAAATTTACAATTACAACAGAACGACCATTAAACTCATTCCGTAAATGCTCAACCATGGATGGATTGGTTTGTAGGAGATTTTGAACCCATTTGGGAACAAACACACTTCCTCCTAAAAATAATGATGATTGCTTTAGGAAATCTTTTCTAGAAATACTCATTTCAGTTGATACTCCGATAATCTCATCATTTTTTGTACCACCACATACAATTGTTCTAAGGCACCTTCATACAATACCAAATGCCATACTGAGGGGTCAACTCCATTTAGTAAATCATTATAGAGTTGCTGTTTCGTTAATTCTGATGGTTGAATAGTGTAAAAATAATCAAAAAGATATTCTAATAATATATCAGGATTAGAATGTGCATCGGGAATTTGTGAAGTGAGTCCAAGTAAGTCTGGATAAAATCCACCCAATGCCCCAGAAATAATATAATTGGTGTATGCTTTTCGCCAGGGTAAGGTATATGTATTAATCCAATTGCGATATCCTGGCCATCCCGACACATCTGGTGGATATAGAATTAATCCTCCTTGAACATCCCAAATATATTGAGTGATTTGTTTCAGTGTATACTCAAAATCAAGGGGTTCATTCATATCCATGTTTAAATGCTTTAAGGATGCAATGGTATGATGTAGTGGTGTTTTATATTTTGCACCCCTAAAGTTTATATCAAAAAAATGTTCACTTTTTAAAAGGGTTTCCATCACGGGTTTAATTTCGTAATTATTTTCACGTAAAATTTGAGCTAATTCTTCTACAATCTCATCATTAGGAATGTCATAAACAAACCACTTATATAACTTTTCACAAATGAAATATGCTGTTTGGTCTTGCTCAAATATGATGTCAATAATATCTTGTGTATCAAAATTACCCGTCTGCCCAAGAAAGGTTTTTAAGCCATAGTCAAATCTATTTGGAATAAAATATGTGCTGAGCCCATCCGTGATATATCCTGTTAAACCGCGTGCCGCTTCATATACATCATCTTGAGAATAATTCCCTTCACCAAGGGTAAAAAGTTCTAGTAATTCACGCCCAAAATTCTCATTGATGGACAATATGGTGTTTTCATTGTTATTTAGCCATATCATCATTGCAGGGTCAAGGGTCATTTCCTCCACAAGCGTTTTAAAATTTCCCAATGCATGTTGGCGTATTAATTTATTTTGATGATACATGGCTGGAGCATAAGGGATGCCATCGGAAGATGTGGCAAAATGGTCATGCCAGAAATACACCATCTCTTCCTCAATGGACAGATTATGATAGAAAAATCTATCATTCCACCAATCGATGAGCTCACGTGTTTGTGTAAAATATGCTTCTGTTAATGAATCAATTTGTTCAGGAGTAAACTGATTATAGTTTTGTGGAAATGGATGGTCCACCCAATTATTTGGGGGAGCAGGCGTTTCTACTTCTCGCAATAAATAATCCACTCCATCTTCAATATCAAATTCTAAAAATACATTTAGCTCTTCAATACTTATGCCTGAAACAGTTCTATTCAATAAATGGTTTGCATCTGAAAAGGACATTTCCCGATTGGATGGAATAAGTGTGGAATTTACAAAATTATCACCAGTTGTAGTTTCAATTTGAAGATTAGTTGGTACTTTTGCTAAATCAAAAATGGGGATTTCGTCTACATTTTTATTATTCGAATTTTGTGAATTTATATATTCTGTAAAGGAAAGAGATTGTTGAAGGATATAACCACTGTCACTTGCAATAAGTGGCATAAACATAGTAAAAATAGCGATTTTCTTAAATATACCCACATGTAAATGTACATACATGTGGGTATATTTTCAAACAAATAATAAAAATCAGACTTTTATAAGGATTGAATTAAGGCTGTAGCCACCCTTTAATAAGGGGATCAATACCATTAATTACAAATTGTACAGCCATCACCATAAGGATGAGTCCCATGATTCGTTGCATAATTCGTAAACCTGTTCGCCCAAAACGTTCGGTGAGTTTATCTGCAGTAATAAAGGTGATATAGGTAATAATCATTACTAGAACAATTGATAGTAAAAGTACGCCTTTTAGTTGAAAACTCGTGGCTTCAGTAGAAAGAATCATTACAGAAGTGATGGCACCTGGTCCAGCAATGAGTGGAATCCCAATGGGAGTATATGCAATATCCTCTTTATCTTCTGCTTCGGCTTCTTCTGTTGGAGTTGATCTTGTTCTAGAAATTTTAGCTTCTAGCATATTCATTCCTACTTTAAAGAAAAGTAGTCCACCCGCAATTCTAAATGCATGGACAGTGATTCCAAATATTGAAAAGATTACTCTACCCAATAACCAAAATAAAATGAGGACTATAAGTGCCGTTAGCGTACCTTTTAATGCAATGCGTTTTTTCTCATCTCTACTCATCCCATCTACCATTGAGAGGTATATGGGTGCAAAACCAATGGGATCTACCAAGGTAATAAGAGAGGTGAAAGCAAAAACAAAAAATGAAATTAAGTCGGCGTTCATTTACATTCGTTCCGGTGCTGAAATACCTAATATTGTTAAACCATTTTTAAACACTATTCTGGTGGATTCAATTAATACGAGTCTTGCAGCTGTGAGAGTTTTATCATCGGTTATTACTTTTACGTGTGCATAGTATCGATGGAAAATCATGGCCAATTCATTTAAATAATTCGCAATAAGTTGAGGTTCCAACTGCTCGTGTGCTCGTTGTATAATCTCTGGAAACTCTGATAATTTTTGTATGAGTTGATGCTCAATTTCTGCAGTGAGTGGAGATAAATCTGCATCCACATTTAAATGATGCTCAAAGGCTTCCCCTCTCTTTAAAATATTGCATACTCGTGCGTGAGCATATTGTAAATAGAATACAGGATTTTCATCTGATTCATCTTTAGCTAAACCCAAATCAAAATTTAAATGACTATTCATTCCTCTCATAATGAAGAAATATCGAACAACATCAGCACCAACTTCATCAATGAGTTCATCTAAAGTAACAAAATTTGCTTTACGAGTTGACATCTTCACCGGAGCACCATCTCTCATAATCGTTACAAATTGATGAATGAGTACCTTAACTTTAGATTTATCATAACCCAGTTGTTCAACAACGGATAACACATCTGGATAAGCATCCATATGATCAGCACCAAACACATCTACCATAAGGTCATATTGACGTTCAAATTTATCCTTATGATATGCCATATCTGGCAGTCTGTATGTTGGTTCACCTGAACTTTTTATGAGCACGCGATCTGCATCACGCCCCACTTTTGTTCCTGCAAACCATACGGCGCCATCTTTATCATAGACTAAATCTTTATCCCGTAAGGCTTGTACTACATTTTTGATTTCACCATTTTCATAAAGTGTATGCTCATTAAAAAAAGAGTCAAAGACTAATCCCAATCGAGAAAGAGTGCTTTTTATATCCTCAAAAATATGCGACTCAGCAGTGTCTTTGAAAGTGGGATGCTGGGCATCCTCAATTAATTTGTCTTCATGAGATTGCTTTACTTTTTCTGCAATTTCATAAATATATTTTCCTTCATAACCACCTTCAGGAAGTTGTGAATCAAGTTGTAATAATTCTCGATATCGTGCATGGACAGATTCACCCAATACTCTCATTTGACGCCCAGCATTATTAAAGTAATATTCTCGCTGAACATCATATCCATTCCACTCTAAAATATTTGAAACCGTATCGCCAAGCATTGCACCGCGACCATGTCCAACAGTGAGGGGGCCAGTAGGATTTGCTGATACGAATTCTACCAATGCTTTTTTACCTTGCCCAATTGTGGAAGATCCAAATTTATCACCCAAGTCAGTGATTTCTTTTAATATTGAACCTAATGCACTCTTTTTCATTTTAAAATTAATAAATCCGGGACCTGCAATTTGGATAAACTCAAACTGATTGCTGTGTGAGTTATCTAATTCATTTTGAATTGAAGTTGCTATTTCACGAGGGTTTTTTCCCAATGGTTTTGCCAAAATGAGTGCAATGTTTGAGGCAAAGTCACCATGTTCAGGTGATTTGGGTCGTTGTATTTGAACATTATCAGAAGGGTATCCCAACGCATCTAAAGTAGTAGAAATTATGGAAATTAATTTCTCTTTCATGCGTCTTTCACCTCAGTAATCTTGGCATCAGCCCATAAACGCTCAAAATCATAATACTCACGAGATTCACGGCTAAAAATTTGAGCCACAATATTTACATAGTCTAGTAACACCCAATCTAAATTTTCATACCCTTCTTTATGCCAAGGCTTTATTCCCTCTTTTACCAATTCGTCTTCAATATGATTACAAATTGCTCGGGTTTGAGGCTCAGATTCAGATGTACAAATTATAAAAAAGTCAGTAAGAGTTGTAAGTTCACGCACATCAATAATTTGAATATCTAATGCCTTTTTTTCTAACATGAACTCAGAAATTTGTTTGGCAATGTGTTGAGAATTTTCAATTCTCTCAGTTTGTTTTGTCATTTATCCTCAGGGTATGAAAGTTAAAATGGTGCTTTAAATGATACTGCAGTTGCGTAGGAATTTAACGTATTATAATCTTCCCCTAAAATTAGGGTTAAATCATGAAGAATAGATTTATCTTTTGATTCAATAATTTTTTCCATTGGAATACTCATGGTTTCCCCCAATGCAACGGCACGCGCTTTGTCTCCATTATGATGCAAAATAGTAGAATGGGTATATCCAAAGTGATCTGCATTCCGTGAATCCAATACATCAAATCCCTCTGAACGTAAAAATTCTGTGTAAAGATTTGCCAATCCTGCAATCCCACAACCATTGTGAATTTCAATGGTTATTTTGTGTCCAGTATCTTTTTCGTAAGATGTTTTGGTCAGTAATTTTTCTAAATTGGGTCTGTCAAGCTGTTTCCCATCATCGAAGAACATAGAGTCTACTACGGAAACTAAAAACCCAAATACTACTAACATCATGGAAATGATAGATAAATTTACAGCAATTTTTATGAAATTAGATTTTTTTGAAGCCTTTCGACGTGGCATTAAAATCCTCTCATGGGTGATGCAAATGATTGAAAAGAAGTATTCCCCAAATTAACCATATTTAACTGAATTCGAGAATTTTCACTTAGTTGATATGTAAACCCTAAACCATAAGATAAATTTAATGGGTGATTATTAAACCCTGAATATTGATTGTTCATCAAGTGAAGTGAAGAGCTAAAAGAAAACTTTTCAGAAATTTGATAATTGAAAAAGTTTGAATACACACCAACCGTTGACCCTAATTGAGAATTGGCCACCAGTGAAAAGGAATGTTGCATATTGTATTTTGGTAGCATCCCATTTTCAATTTGAAATTGGTCATTTCCCATAATAGATGGAATGCTCATATTTTCTCTAAATTGAGGAAACACACACTGAATTAAAATGATGATACTAATTATTCTGAAATTTTTCATCTAATTGCTGTAATTGTTGGATATTATTCACCCCCAGAATTTCGGTAATATTATTGGTTTTTTCAATAGCTACTTTTTTATTTTGTTCCAATAATAGTGTAAGTACATCTGGAAGATAATATTCTCCTTGAGCATTTTCGTTTTTAACTTGGGGTAATAACTGAAATAAACGCTTAGCATCAAAAATATAAATCCCTGCATTAATTTCATTTACTGCAAGTTCTTCTTCTGATGCATCTTTGTGTTCAACAATTTTTAATAAATTGCCATTCTTATTTCTAATCACACGCCCATATCCAGTAGGGTCATCAATTTCAGCAGTGAGAATGGTGGCATTACCATTGGAATCTTCATGTGTTTGTAATAAACTTTTTAATGTTGATGTGGTAATTAATGGCACATCTCCAGAAAGAATGAGTACATGTCCCTCAAAATCAGCGAGGTTCTCTTTACATTGAAGGACGGCATGACCAGTTCCCAATTGCTGGAGTTGATATGCAAATTCTGTAGGTTCATGAGCAATTTCAGATTTTACTAACTCATGCTTATATCCGATAATGGTAACGATTTTTTCTGCACCTAATTCAACGGCTCGGTGAATGACATGACTTACCATGGGTTTCCCCGCAATTTGATGCAATACTTTTGGAAGTTCTGATTCCATACGTGTACCTTTGCCAGCAGCAAGAATTAGTACACCGAGTCTATTTGTCATTTAAAGCCTTTTTGAATAATATAGATTTTTCAGTTTCAATTATTCCACCGCCCAATAATACATCATCATCAAAAAAGACGACAGATTGCCCTGGAGTAACTGCCAATTGAGGATCTTTGAATTTAATTTTATACTGATCTCCGTCTTTTTCAACAGTGGCTAATGTACCATTGCTATTATAACGAATTTGAACCGTAATCTCTATTGCTTCTTTTGGAGGATGTATAAACCAATTTGTATCCACTGCAAAACAACTATCAGAATACATGGCAGTCTTTTTAGCTACGATTATAGTATTGTCATTTGCATCAATTGATTTCACATATCGGGGTTCAGGATTGGATAATCCCAAGCCTTTACGTTGACCCACAGTATAATTTGTATAGCCCGTATGAGTACCCACAACTTCACCTGATTCATCTTTGATGTGACCTGATGGGATAGACTCCATTTTTTCAGGGACATAATCGTTTAGAAATCGTTTATAGTTATTATCAGCCACAAAACAAATTTCCATACTTTCAGGAATATTTGCAGTTTCCAAATTATGTTCATTGGCAATTTGGCGAACTTCTTTTTTTGTCAAATCACCCAATGGAAATAATGTACGTTCTAGGGTATGCGGTGGAATTCCCCATAATACATAGGATTGATCTTTTGACATATCCACACCCCGTTGGATAAGCGTACGACCATCTCGCTTTATAGCTTTTGCATAATGACCTGTTGCAATATAGTCAGCACCTAAAATATCTGCTTGTTCTACAAATGCGTCCCATTTAACAAATGAATTACACCGAACACAGGGATTTGGTGTTCTCCCCGAAATATATTCATCTGCAAAATTATCTACTACCGTTTTTCTAAAAACATCGGTGAAATCTAATGTGTAGTGGGGGAATCCCATGCGGTCACAAACTAGCTTTGCATTATTTATGGCCCCCACAGAGCAACAATTGCTGTCATCAACTACATTGCCACCCACATCTTTGTATTCCCATAATTTCATGGTAATACCAATGGGTTCATATCCCATTTCAACAATCTTCAATAAGGCAACAGAGCTGTCCACGCCGCCTGACATGGCCACTAATACTTTCCCTTTAGACATGCGCCACTTTCTTTTTTAATCGAGAGATTACAGTATCTAAAGAATCTAATAATATTTTTACGTCTTCTTCAGTGTGGCATTTCCCCATTGAAATCCGTACAGATTCAGAGGCAATCTCTTCAGAATACCCCAAATTTAACAAAATTTTAGATGCTTTAGCCGTTCCAGATGAGCATGCAGATCCTGCAGAAATGGCTATTCCAGTAACGTCTAAGTTCATCACTAATGCTTGTGATTTTACACCATGAAATGTAATATTCATTACACCTGGAACATGGCTTTCACCATGACGAGTGAAATTAATATTTCGTAATTCTAAATTTTGAAGAAAATGGGATTCTAAATTTTGTAAATGAAGGATGTTATTCGGCATATTTTTATTGGCCAACTCTGATGCAAGTCCAAAACCGGCAATGCCACTTATATTTTCAGTGCCTGGGCGAAGATTACTTTCTTGCCCTCCACCAAATAGAATTGAATCTAAAGATTTACCGCTTTTAACATATAGGGCACCCACGCCTTTGGGTCCATACAATTTATGTGCAGATACGCTAAGAAAATCCACGTGAATGTCTGATAGGTCAATGGGAAGTTTGCCAAACATTTGAACGGCATCCGTATGAAATAAAATATTGTGTTGTAATGCCAGCTCTCCAATGGCACCAATGGGGTTTATTGTACCTAATTCATTTTGTACCGCCATAATGGAAATTAATTTAGTATTGGGTTGAATGGCATTTCTAATATGATCAAGATTTACTACCCCATGCTCATTGGGTTTCACCAGTGAATATTCAACACCATTTTTTGTCAAATTATCCAATACTTTTAATATAGCGGGATGTTCATATTCTGATGAAATTATATGATCTCCAGAATTCAATACACCCTGCAATACCATATTGTTTGACTCTGTACCGCATCCCGTAAAGATTATTTCACCAGTTTCACAGTTTAGCGCATTGGCAACTTGCATACGTGCACGTTCAATGGTAGAATGTGCCTCTTGCCCAAACTTATGAATACTGGAAGGATTCCCATAGGTTGAGTTCATCACCGACACCATAAAATCAGATACTTGTGGATCTAATGGTGTGGTCGCCGCCATATCAAAGTAAATTCGCTTCATAATAAGGGGGTAAATTTACGAAAAAGTATGTGTTAAAACCGCTTAATAAGATGCTGGAATGGAGATTTCCATTCCTTGCTTTGCGGCTAGGGTATTGGGGAATTCCTTTTGGGCATCCAATTCAATTTTTGCCAAATCATCATCAGAGCGATATGGATCATGATGATATAAAACTAGTTGTTTTGCGTTTGCATCCTTTGCCACTTGTACTGCTTGTTGCCAACTGCTGTGTCCCCACCCTTTATGACTAGGCAACTCTTCATCTGTATATTGGGCATCATGTATAAGGATATCGGCATTCTCAGCATTTTCTATTACGTGATGATTAAGATGATCAGTCGGATGTTCGCAGTCTGTAGAATAAATAATCACATTATTACCAATTTCAATTCGATAACTATTGGCACCATTGGGGTGACCATGTAGTGTAAACTTTATGCGAATATCATCAGAGATTACCAATTCATCATTAGGGAAGAAAGAAGTATTGATTTTTGCATTTAACATGGACATGTCTACAGGCCAGAATGTTGGATTTTGAACATATTTAAATATGTCTTCAGGGGACATATTATCATCTTTTCCATAAATGTTAAATGATTTGCTTGGATCAAAAAATGGTGCGAAACCTAAAAATCCAAAAATATGATCCCAATGGTAATGGGACAGGATAATATGTGCTTCATTGGGGCAATTTTCTTCTTTCATCATGGCATTGCCCAAATCTAAGAAGCCCGTACCCATATCTAAAATGATGAGTTCATTTTTAGCAGTTCTAATTTCTACACACGAAGTATGCCCACCATAAATGATGGTATCTTTACGTGGGGAAGGGAAAGAACCGCGTACTCCCCAAAATCTAATTTTATGTTCTTTAAATTCCATAAGGTATTGGCGTGAAATTTATTGGGGATTCACATTCTTATAAAACATTAAAAGTTAATAAGATGAAATTCATTTGATGCAGTAGATTATAGGCTACGAAAAGACAGGAATTTTCCATGAAAATACCACAATTACTATTTTTTGTTTTTTTTACAGTACTAATCTCAAGCAATGTTGATTCAGATAATGACGGTTATTCCGATGCGGAAGAACTATCATTTGGGTCAAATCCAAAAAGTGCTTCAAGTTTTATATATGCAGGGGGGTGGCCATATAACCCCAATAAAGATAATCTTAATAAAAATGGATTTGAAGCAAATTGCCCTGGAGATATTACATGTGAATGTAATACAGATGCAGATTGCCATAATCAGTTTTGTAAGCGTTACCCTCGAGGATCATATTGTAGCCCTAAGGAAACTACCAAACTACCCCGATTTAAAATGATAGACCAATTTGGTGATATGGTGGATATTTATGATTTTTCTGGTGATAAAGAATATGTATTGTTGGAATTATCTGCAGCATGGTGTTCACCTTGCAATATGCTTTCAGCATGGCTCACATTTGATGATCCGGAAATAAAAAATCAGTCATGGTGGAAAAGTGAATATTCAAAGATTCGTGATTATATTAATAACGGAGATGTAACCCTTATCAATGTTCAATACGAAGATCAATTCAGAGATAATGCCCATGCTGACAGTGTACAAGATTGGTTCAGTCAATATCCTCATGATATTATTCCAATTTTAGCCGATGAGGGCAAACATCTACATAAATGGGTGAAGCCTACAGGAATTCCTACCGTATTATTATTAAATGATAAGTTGGAAATAATACAGCCATCATCTCGTGGATTAAACGCTGCTTTAGATAAACTTTTACAATTGAAAACTGAGAAATAATTGAGAAAAACAAAGATTATATGCACTATTGGCCCATCTAGTTTTGATGAAGAAGTAATAAGATCTCTCATTGAAGAAGGCATGGATGTGGCACGAATTAATATGTCACATATTTCTCACTTTAAAACGGTGAAAAATGTGGTGGATACAATTCGAAATGTATCCAGTGAATTGCAAACCAATGTGGGAATATTAATGGACTTATGCGGTCCTAAAATTCGTGTGGAAAAAGCCCTCTCTGAAAATATTCTAATTGAAGAGGGAAAATCATACACATTGGGTGTGGGTGATGTGGATATTCCCCTTGGGCTCAAAATTAAGTTTGGTGAATTGGATGCCGATTCATTGGTAAAAATTGATGATGGCAAAATTACATTCAATATTGAGAAGAAATTAGATGATTACACCCTAAAATTGATGGCTAATAATAATGGTGAAATTAGCGCGGCAAAAGGGGTGAATTTTCCTGGAGTTGAATTAGATCTCCCTTCAGTAACAGAAAAAGATTTAGACGACATTCAAACCGCTATAAAGCTAAAAGTTGATTGGGTTGCTTTGTCCTTTGTGAGGAATGCTGAAGATAGAAATATTCTCGATGAGGAATTTAAGAAATGCAGTTTTAAAATCCCATTATTGGCAAAAATTGAAAAGCCAGAAGCTATACAAAATTTACGCTCTATCATTGATGCATTTGATGGCATATTAGTTGCAAGGGGTGATTTAGGGGTGGAGATGCCTTTAGAGCAAGTACCTATATTACAGAAGCGTATCATTGCCATTTGTAACCAAAAAGGTAAGCCTGTTGTTACCGCCACACAAATGTTAGAGTCTATGATTGAGAATCCTACACCTACTCGTGCTGAAGTAGGGGATATTGCATCAGCCATTTATGATGGTACTGACGCAATAATGTTATCTGGTGAAACGGCATCGGGGGCATTTCCTGTGGAGTCGGTGAGCACCATGTCATCTATTGCCGCCAATGTGGAGAGAGAAATTTCCCGAACGTCTGAACGATTTCAACGGAATATACCTAAATTTAAAAAGGCCACTATTTTATCTTCCATTTGCCATGCAGCATTTGAAATTTCAGAAGATATTGCCACCCCAGTAATTGCCGTAATGACGGAGAGCGGTGGTACGGCACGAATGTTATCTAATTATCGACCAAACTCAACGATTATAGCCATTACTCCCCATAAAGAGTTGTGCGGAATGCTTAATTTGTTTTGGGGAATCAAGACCTATTGTATCGATCAAAAACTCACCATTGATGATATGCTTATGGATGCTGAACGATTATTGATGAAAGAGGGATATGTAAGAAAAGGTCAAAAGTTTATTTTTACGGCAGGTGTCCCCGTTGGTATTTCTGGTAGCACAAATTTACTTAAAGTACATCAAGTGGAGGAGTCTCTCTCCTGACAGTTTCACAGCAAGAATGGTCTAATAGATTTTTTGTTTTATTATCGGGAATTTTTATAGCATCTCTGGTATCATCAAATTTAATATTTCAAAAATTCTTTGCATGGGAAGTATGGTTACCAATTATTGGCAATTATACTTTTGAACTATCCGTAGGGATATTACCATATCCTATAACCTTTTTGGTTACAGATATTATTTCAGAAATATATGGCCGTAAAAAGGCAGACCAAGTGGTAGTTTCTGGATTTATTGCCAGTGTTTTTATTATGGGAATTGTTCTTATTGCAGATGCCACTCAAGCCACAGTATGGTCGCCTGTTGACAATTCGTTGTTTACAAAGGTGTTTGGGTTATTTGGTCCTGCTGTTTTTGCATCAATGACTGCATATTTAACGGCTCAATTTATAGATATTAGAGTATTCCATTTCTGGAAGCGACTCACAAATAACAAACATTTATGGTTACGAAATAATGGTTCTACAATTTTTTCCCAGATGGTTGATACCAGTTCGGTTTTGTTTTTATTATGCTATTTTGGTGTAATACCATGGGAAAAATTCACAATATTATTTATTAATGGATTTACGTTTAAAATGTTGGTTGCCTTCGTAGATACACCACTTTTTTATCTGTTCAGTCATCTCTTGCGTAAAAAGTTCAATCTCAAATTGGGTGAAGAGCTCGGGTGAAAACTCCTTTAGTATTTAGGTGTAACAATTTGTAACTTTCATGCCCCGTATTGGGAGAGAGTGCTACATTTATAGCCGTAAACTAGAGGAATTATTCGTCGTCAGTGTGTAAACCCCACGACTTCATTGAACAAATTCCTAAAATTTAATTAACTAAAACAATTTCCGTGAAGGATATTGGGAGGACTAAAATGAAAATAAAATCAATGTTAATTGCACTGTGTACTTTCGGTTTGGTTTTTGCTATCGATGCCCCTCAGAACTTAGAGGCAATGGGTGGTAATCAACAGATTGATCTTACTTGGGATGGTGTAGATGGTGCATCTCATTATAATGTTTATCAAGTTGTTGAAGATGGTGGTGGCACTGGCGGTGGAAATTCCACTGAAGAGTGTAACGCTCAAGGCTTTGACTATGCTGACTGCGATGGCATGTGCTTTAATGATTCAGATTGTGAAGACGGTACAATTTCAACATGGGGACCATGTTTGAGCGGTATTGGTGACACCTATTGTGATGATGGTACTTATGGTATCGACTTCAACTGTGAAGCATGGGATTTTGACGGTGGCGACTGTGATGGTCAAACTGGCGATGACGGTGGTGGTGACACTGGTGGCGGTTCAGCAGAATGTGAAGATTGTGAATTTGATTGGACAGCATATGGTGCTGAATGTTGTGATGCTGCTTGGGAACAGTATGGAATTGACTGTGCAACATTAGAAGGTACATACGGTTGGGATTGTGCTGGTTGTGCATGTCCTGGTGATGTTGCCTGTGAAGATCAAGGGCTTATTACATGCCCAGATGGTTCATGTGCAGCGTCAGAAGCTGAATGTCCACAAATGCTAACTGATTGCAGTGGCGTTGAGTTTGCTGAAGCATACTTAGCATGGATTGGTGATGGCTATTGTGATGATGGTACAGACCAAGGTTGGACACCTATCTTAGACTTCATGTGTGAAGAATATGATTTTGACGGTGGTGACTGTGATGGTGTTGCAAGCAATAATCACTATGGTCAAAAGCGTTTAGCTATTGGTGATCAAGTGAATGCTCGAAAAGTACCTGTAAATAATAATACACGTGAAGAATATGTATTATTGGGTTCTGTAACCGAAACATCAGCCTCTGTAACTGGTTTTGAAGATGGCGATGAAGGTTGTTTTGTCGTTACAGCTGATGATGGTGCTGAACCTGAAGGTTGTGTATATGATTGGACACCTTATGGTGCCCCTGATTGTGATGCTGCTTGGGAACAGTATGGAATTGACTGTGCAACATTAGAAGGTACATACGGTTGGGATTGTGCTGGTTGTGCATGTCCTGGTGATGTTGCCTGTGAAGATCAAGGGCTTATTACATGCCCAGATGGTTCATGTGCAGCGTCAGAAGCTGAATGTCCACAAATGCTAACTGATTGCAGTGGCGTTGAGTTTGCTGAAGCATACTTAGCATGGATTGGTGATGGCTATTGTGATGATGGTACAGACCAAGGTTGGACACCTATCTTAGACTTCATGTGTGAAGAATATGATTTTGACGGTGGCGACTGTGATGGTGACACTGGTGGCGGTTCAGCAGAATGTGAAGATTGTGAATTTGATTGGACAGCATATGGTGCTGAATGTTGTGATGCTGCTTGGGAACAGTATGGAATTGACTGTGCAACATTAGAAGGTACATACGGTTGGGATTGTGCTGGTTGTGCATGTCCTGGTGATGTTGCCTGTGAAGATCAAGGGCTTATTACATGCCCAGATGGTTCATGTGCAGCGTCAGAAGCTGAATGTCCACAAATGCTAACTGATTGCAGTGGCGTTGAGTTTGCTGAAGCATACTTAGCATGGATTGGTGATGGCTATTGTGATGATGGTACAGACCAAGGTTGGACACCTATCTTAGACTTCAATTGTGAAGAATATGATTTTGATGGTGGTGACTGTGATGGTGTTGCAAGCAATAACACAAATGGAAAGATTCTTTCTATTGAGAATATTGCCTTAGCTCAGAAAGCAGCAGTTGGTTCTGTGATGACTCCACAAATCAGTGTTGTACCTGAAGGTGCTACATTCTTTACAAACCACGTTATTGATCGTGAAGAATCTGCTTATTCTAACATGGCTTGTGCAACTGCAAGCTCATGTGCAACTGCAGGTACTGGTGATGTGAATGGTGACGGTGCAGCCAATGTACTTGATATTGTTCAAATCGTAAATTACATTTTAGGTTCTGTTGAGTTTGATGAATGTCAAATGGCGACTGCAGACTTGAATGGTGATGGTGCAGCTAATGTGCTTGATATTGTTCAAATCGTAAACCTAATTTTAGGTAACAGATCTGCTGATGCCACTTCAGCCAAGTTATTCAATGACTTAGGCTCAGTAAGCATAAAAGCAGACGGCTATGTAGGTGCTGTACAAATGACATTATCTCATGGTTCAGACTTTAGTTTAGAACTTACAGATAACGCGCTTGTAGCAGACTATGCCACAAATGGTAATAAAACTACTTTAGTGGTAGTCGTACCTGAAAATGATCATATTTTTACTGCAAATGGTGAATTTGTTATAGAAGACATGATTGTGGCAAACTCATCATCATCTATTAATGTGGTGAAAGCAACAGAGTTTAGCTTAATGTCAGCATATCCTAACCCATTTAATCCAAGTACAACATTGAGTTTAAATGTTCCTGCTGATGGATTTGTATCTGTTAAGGTATTTAACATTATGGGCCAGAATGTAGCTACATTAACAGAGGGTCACTTAATTGCTGATACTCACTCATTTACATGGAATGCATCAGATGTAGCATCAGGTGTGTACATGGTAAGAGCAGAGTATATGGGCCAAGTGTCTACTCAAAAATTGATGTTGCTCAAGTAAGCATATATTCAATTTAATCTTTGCAGAGAGCCTCGATTTATCGGGGCTCTTTGTGTTTCGCGAAGAAACCTTGTCCCTATTTGTGACGAATATCACATGTAGGGGAAAATATTACAAAAAATAATAAAAAAAACATTGTTTTTAGCCAGAATGTTTTTATATTCACGACGCTCTTTGGAGGAGGAATGGAGTAATACCATCCGTTTTTGCACCCCAAATATTTTGATTTGATTGATATACATCACATCTTGGTATATGGAGAAAGTGTGAACTTTCAATGAAAGAATTGGAGCCGACTTATAGGAAAAGTCGGAATAATTAACCAACATAGGAGGAGTAATGAATAATAATATTCTTACCAAAATCGTAACTGCTTGTTTGTGTATGTGGTCTCTCGGCTTAGCGGCAGAGAATGCTACTCCAATACAGAAAAAACAGTTTAATAAAAAACCTGTTCATGCTAAAGCTATTAGTGTGAACCCAGAAGTTCAGGAAAAGCTTTCTTTAGAGTTAGAGGCTGAGAGAGTGGCAAGTGAAAACAAAGCTAGAACAGCTCGTAAGGAAAAGAAACTCGCAAAAGAAAAAGAGATTCTTGAACAAAAAGCAAAGAGGCTAAATGCTCATGTTGCTAAAAAGAGGGAAACTGAAAAAAGAGTTCAAGCAGATATTTTAAAACGTAATGCAACCCCAATTGAAAATCCATATAATTCTACTCGCGACTGTGTTGATTTAACATTGTCTGATGGATCACCATGGGATGATGGTGATGGATGGGATTGTGCCACTTATGAGGGGTATGGTTGTCCTTCATGGGGTGCAAGCTATGTAAATGAAGGCATGAGTTTATTTGAAGCATGTTGTGCCTGTGGTGGTGGTGTTGATGATGGTGCAGGCGGTGGTGAAGAAGATCCATACCCAGATTGTGCTGGAAACACTTCTTATATAGCCGATGGCTGGTGTGACGGATCAAACAACAATGCTGAATGTGGCTTTGATGGTGGTGACTGTTGTCCTGGTGATTGTGTAGATGGTGCATATTCATGTGCATCTTATGGTGGTGACTGTGATGATTGTGTGAACCCAGATTCTGCTGATAATGCCCCAGGCGGTTTGTGCGATAATACTATGCCACCTACCTGTGCAGATCAAGGCTTATTTAGTTGTACTGAATTCGATGATGGCCAATTCTGTGTATATACCTCTTGGGTATGTGATGGTTACGATGATTGTTCAACTGGCTTAGATGAAGCTGACTGTGAACCACAAGGTTGTGACGATTCACAATTTACCTGTGATAATGGAAATTGTATTTACGCATCATGGGAATGTGATAACTGGGATGATTGTGGTGATGGATCAGATGAAGCAAATTGTGAATCTGAAGGATGCGCAGAAGGTGAATTTGACTGTAATGGTGATGGTTCAGAGTGTATTCCTGGCGGATACTACTGTGATGGTTCTAGCGAGCATGGTAATGCTGGCTGGCCAGCAGATTGCTCAAATGGCGCAGATGAAATTTTAGATGAATGTTGTGAAAATGGTTCTTATGATGATGTTACTTGTGGTGGTGAAGATCCATACCCAGATTGTGCTGGATACACTTATTATATAGCCGATGGCTGGTGTGACGGATCAAACAACAATGCTGAATGTGGCTTTGATGGTGGTGACTGTTGTCCTGGTGATTGTGTAGATGGTGCATATTCATGTGCATCTTATGGTGGTGACTGTGATGATTGTGTGAACCCAGATTCTGCTGATAATGCCCCAGGCGGTTTGTGCGATAATACTATGCCACCTACCTGTGCAGATCAAGGCTTATTTAGTTGTACTGAATTCGATGATGGCCAATTCTGTGTATATACCTCTTGGGTATGTGATGGTTACGATGATTGTTCAACTGGCTTAGATGAAGCTGACTGTGAACCACAAGGTTGTGACGATTCACAATTTACCTGTGATAATGGAAATTGTATTTACGCATCATGGGAATGTGATAACTGGGATGATTGTGGTGATGGATCAGATGAAGCAAATTGTGAATCTGAAGGATGCGCAGAAGGTGAATTTGACTGTAATGGTGATGGTTCAGAGTGTATTCCTGGCGGATACTACTGTGATGGTTCTAGCGAGCATGGTAATGCTGGCTGGCCAGCAGATTGCTCAAATGGCGCAGATGAAATTTTAGATGAATGTTGTGAAAATGGTTCTTATGATGATGTTACTTGTGGTGGTGAAGATCCATACCCAGATTGTGCTGGATACACTTATTATATAGCCGATGGCTGGTGTGACGGATCAAACAACAATGCCGAATGTGGCTTTGATGGTGGTGACTGTTGCCCTGGTGACTGTGTAGATGCTACATATTCATGTGAACAGTATGGTGGTGACTGTGATGATTGTATCAATCCTGATTCTGCAGACAATGCAGACGGTGGTCAATGTTCAGAGCCAGCAGAGCCAACATGGGATGCTGAAGTAACTGGTTTAACTGCTGCTTCTGCAGACTATTATGGTGATCCTGCCGTACAATGGGATTGGGATGATCTTGATGATAACGTAGAGGTCACATGTGACGATGGTTCTGAACCACTTGTTGATTGTGTAGGAACTGAATTCTGTGAAGAAGATTGTGCAAATACATCTTACGATGGTTGTACTACTGGTGATTCAAACTGGACCAATGATACATACTGTGATGATGGTACCTATGGTTTAGTATTTGCATGTGCTGAATACAATTGTGATGGTTGTGCATGTAATGCATCAGGTTATGATACTGATGGTTGTAATGAAGGATGTACAGATCCTGTAGCTGACGATTGTGTTGCATCATTTAGTGTTTCTGGTTCTACTGACCTTGATGGAGACGGTGAAGCAGATGAATGTTATGAAGATGGAACTGGTTACTTTTTCTTCGATTGGGAAGGTGGATGTCTTGCTACTGGTTTAGCTGGTGCTGATGGTGAAGTTATGGATTTAACTGGATATAACTTTACTTCTGGTTTCTACTATTCTGGTTGGGATGCTAACTACTCAGATTTCTGGACAATTTACTTTGGTGAAGCGTCTGCTTCTGGTGATGCCACTGTTGGTGATTGTACACCGGCTGTTGGTTGCTCTGAAGACCAATTTGATTGTTACGGTGACGGTACAGAATGTATTCCTGGTAGTTATTATTGTGATGGATCTAGCGAGTATGGAAATGCTGGTTGGCCAGCAGATTGCTCAAATGGCGCAGATGAAATCTTAGACGAATGTTGTGCTGCTGAAGCAAGTGCTTATGATGGTTACTGTGGTGGTGGCCCTGTAGAATGTGGTGAAGATGAGTTTACATGTAATGATGGTGGATGTATCCCTGCAGGTTACTACTGTGATGGTGCAAACACAACTGATCCTCCAACTGCAGGTTGGGGTCCAGATTGTGCAGATGGTTCTGACGAAGGTTGGGAACAATGTGCAGGAATGGGACCATATCAAGAAGATCCTTCTTGTGCGGATACCGATTGTGGTTATTGGATAAGCATGGGCTATGATTGTGATACTATCACTTACTATGGTTATGATTGCTCAACATGTGTCGAAGAAGATGCATGCCCAGTAATTCCTGAAGGTTGTTCAGATGACCAATTCGATTGCTATGGTGATGGATCAGAATGTATTCCTGGTGGATACTATTGTGACGGATCTAGTGAGCATGGAAATGCCAGTTGGCCAGCAGACTGCTCAAATGGTGCAGATGAAATCTTAGACGAATGTTGTGCAGCAGGTGAATATGATGCAGGTACTTGTGGAGAAGATGTTTCATTGGCTGACCTATGTGCCGAAGCTGGTGGTTTCTACTGTGGTGATGATGAGTCTAACTGGACTTACTATTCACCAAATGGATGTGTACCTTCTAATTACATTTGTGATGGTTGGGATGACTGTGTAGATGCTTCAGATGAAGCTTCATGTGATGGTAGAGATTCTAGTTCACGCATCGTTGGTATTTCAACCAATAAACTTGCAAACCTTAAAGCATTAGCTATTGCTCAAGAAAATGCAGGTAAAACATTGCGTCAACCTAGACCAACTGTTTTAAATCTTGCTACCGGTGAGCTAATCTTAGGTACAAATGCAACTGCAACACGTTCAGTAACATATACATTGAATGTTTCATGTGATGCATGTTTAGATGGTGGACCTTATGCAGGTTCATTTGATGCAGGTGCAGATTCTGAAATGTTAATCTACGGATTCGACGAAGGATCAGACGTATGTGGTAATGTAGTTGCTACATCATCAGAATATGGTGATACAGCTCCTTCTGCTGATGCATGTGCTGAAGCTGGAATTGCTTGTGAAGTATTTGACTGTGTAGGTACTGAAGCGTGTGGATATGAAGGCTGGCAAGGTGATGGTTATTGTGACGATGGTTCATACGGTATTGACTTTATGTGTGCTGAATGGAACTTCGATGATGGTGACTGTGGACCCGTATGTGCTGCAGGTGATGTTAATGGTGACGAAAGCGTAAACGTACTTGACATCGTAGCTATTGTGAACTACATCTTAGAAGGTGGCGATGATTTCGCAACTGACTGTGCAGATTACAATGGTGATGGTGCGGTTAACGTACTTGACATCGTAGCTATTGTGAACTTCATTCTTGAAGGTCGTACTGCAGATGCAGACAGTGCAAGTCTTGTAAAAGATGGTAATGCATTGAATTTAAATGCCAATGGTTATATCGGTGGTGTTCAAATGACATTATCTCATAAAGCTGACTTTAGCATTGAGTTAACTGATAAAGCAATGGTTGCTGATTATCGTACAAATGGCAATGAAACAACACTTATCATTGTTGCACCTGAAACTGATGAATTATTCATCGCTGAGGGTGAGTACGAAATCGTGGATATGATTGTTGCAAATTCTCAAGGTCAAATGGATGTGTCTATGGCACCAACTTCATTTGCATTGAGTGCAGCGTATCCAAATCCATTTAACCCAAGTACTTCTGTAAACCTAAGTATTCCTGAAGCAGGTCATGTATCTGTACAGGTGTACAATGTAATGGGTCAACTCGTAAGTACATTAGCGGATAGCTATATGGATGCAAATGAGTATTCATTCACATGGGATGCTGGTTCAATCTCATCTGGTGTATACCTCATTAAAGCAACGACTGCTGATCATACAGCAACTCAGAAAGTTATGCTTCTGAAATAAGTTGTTTGACGTAAAAGTCTTAAAGTGCCCTATCAAATATTGGTAGGGCACTTTTTTTATGCGTAATTTTTACCATGCAATCTATTAAAAATACATTCAAGTCTTGGTTCACTGTTGATGCACGGGTTCTGGCAATATTCAGAATCTGTTTAGGCGTCCTTAGTTTTTGGGATGTTGCACGTCGATTTTCTCTCATTGATGTATTCTATTCCACTGCAGGAATAAACCTTTCTACTGTTAAGCACTCAATATATACCACAAGATATTTTTCGCTATTAAATACCTTTTCATCTCCCATTGAAGCCAAGCTATTGTTTATTATTACCGCAATTGCATCCCTTTCGTTAATCATAGGATATCGAACTAAACTATCTCATTTTATTACATTATTGGGCATTCTCAGTATTCACAATTTTAGAATTATTCTTGAAAATGGTGGAGATATGGCATTTAATGCCTTCTTGGTGTGGTCATTTTTCCTACCATTGGGAAAATCTTTAAGTATGGATACGTTGATTAAAAGCCTTCAACAGACTAAAGAATTAAATACAGATGACTTAAACATCAACAAAAGGAATACCATTCCCTTTGTCTCCCATTTTGCATATTTTGGATTTATCTCTCAATTGGGGATTATATATTTCTACAATTTTGTAAATAAAACGGGGGATATGTGGGAAAAAGGAACCTCAGTATTTTATATGTATCAATTAGATACATTTCTCACCAATTTTGGGTTATGGTTTGGTTCAGTTTTAAATCCCTTTATAGTAAGTACATTGACCCATACAACCATTTGGATTGAGTTATTGGCGTTGTTGCTAATCTTATCACCAATTTTTACAGATATTACTCGTCGCATCGCATTTATTTCATTCTTCTGTTTTCATCTTATGATTGGAATTTCTGTAAGCATTGGTCTATTCAGTTGGGTGATGATGTCAGCACTTATACTCTTACTTGGATGGGAAGATATAGTCATCATGAGAGATTGGTTGAAAAAGGTAAAAAATAAAGAATACATAGTGTTCTACGATAGAGATTGTGGAATTTGCTTTTTTACCGCAAGAGTATTAAAACGGTTGGATATATATAATAGAATTTATTGGGCTGATGATCGATATCCATATGAAGCACCAGATAACTTTAAAGATATATTAGAGAATTCAATCATTGTATATGATGAAGATAATAAACAATTTTTTACGCGACATATTGCCTTCTCGAAAATTCTGGCAGTTCTACCATTTGGTTATCTTTTTAGTTGGATACTACGTATTCCCATTATTGAAAAACTTTGGGGATGGTTCTACGATTTGATTTCTAGGAATAGAACGTCAATTAGTCAGTTTATGGGATTACCAGCTTGTGGTATCCCCAATGAAAATAGTAACAGTGAAATAGAAAACACAATTCAATCGCCATTATCAAAATTTGGAAGTAGCCTTATGAAAGTCATTTCTAATACAATGGCAATTATCCTATTTATAGGGGTGGTAAATTATTCACTCTCTTCCAATGATGGATTAAAGAAAAGAGTGAGTGCTTCTATTCCAACACTTCATTCAATTTCCTCCCAACTGAATAAGTCCATGAAACGTATGGTTTTATATCCCCGTATGTCACAAAAATGGAATATGTTTTCTCCTACGGTAATGACCACAGAGCGATGGGTGGCAGCAGACATAGAATTTTTCAATGGGGATTCCATCTCATTATTCATAAATAACGATGAGATATACAAAAAGTTAGATAAAGATTATATGGAGCATCGGAATCAATTTTGGAGAAAGTTATTTAGCCGAATTAATAAATCTGGGAATCGCAAATATATTGATGATGTGATTCAATGGTTAAGGAAAACAGACCATTTCCCTGAATATGAAGGGAGAAGGCCCAAGAATATTACCCTCTGGCAAATTAGTGAACGATCACCGAGTTTTGGTTCAACAAAAGTTCCTAAAGTATATAAACGTGAGCTTAAACCCGAAAATACAAATAAGTCTAAAGGGAATAAATCTGGGCGAAAGCCCAAAAGGAAAAACTAACGAGTTAGCACCTCGTCTTTGATGGACATCATAAAATCAAAGGCAGCATCATAGGTGTTATCGATTTTCCCATCGAGTATTGCATCTTCAATAGACTTTTTAATTTTACCCACATCACGACCAGGCCTTAATTTTAAAACTTCCATGATTTCTTCACCCCTTACTGGAGATTGAAATGCTCGCATTTCATCACGCAGTTTAACATCCTGCATGAGAGATTCCACCTTATCAAAATTGGCAATATACTTTTTTACTTTTTTAGGGTTTTTGGTTGTAATATCCGCCCTGCATAAGACCATGAGGTCATCTAGATATTCACCCGCTTCTACCATTACCCTTCGCACAGCACTATCCGTAATGTTTCGTTTTGCCAATGCAATTGGGCGGAGGTGTAACTTGGTCATGGTCATTAAATAATCTTTTAATGAGTTCGAGAGCTTCATACGTCGAGCTACTTTTTTGAGCATACGTCTTCCAATTTCGTCATGACCGTGGAATGTCCATCCTTTTTTAGGTTCAAAACGTTTGGTTGGTGGTTTGGCAATATCATGCACTAATGCTGCGAAGCGAATCTCCATTTTATCTGTGAGTTTTGCCGCATTATCCACTACTTGCAGCGTATGAATAAATACATCTTTATGACCCATATTATTAATTACATCCACTCCAGACATCACGTCCATTTCTGGGAATACATATTCTAACAATTGCGTTTCTTTTAATAAATAAAATGCAATACTGGGTGTTTTAGTACTGAGGGATTTTATAATCTCTTCAGTAATGCGTTCCCATGAAATAATTTCAATTCTATCTTTTTGTCTTTTGATGCTCTTTAAAACCGAAGAATCAATTTCAAATTCCAACTGCGCGACAAATCGAACAGCACGCATCATCCGTAAGGGATCATCTGAAAAAGTTTCATCAGGATCTAATGGGGTGATTAAGCGCTTATTTTGCATATCTTTTATCCCACCATAGGGATCGATAAGTTTTCCAAATGTATCGGGTAAAATTGATGCTGCCAATGCATTGACGGTAAAATCACGCCGGCTTAAATCTTCTTCAATAGTAGTTTTTGTAATCGTAGGTTTACGGGAATCTTTAGAATATTCTTCTTTTCGAGCAGTGGCAATTTCAATTTCTACCTCTGCATGTGGAATCATTGCCGTACCAAATTTTTCATAATCAACCACAGTATTGATATTTAACTTTTTGGCTAAATCATGGGCAAATTGTACACCATCACCCTCCACCATAATATCAATGTCTTTAGATTCCCTATTCATCAGCATATCTCGAACAAATCCGCCCACAACATACGTGGGAATATTTTGGGATGCTCCAAGCTCACCAGCAATACGGAGTATGTGGCATTGTGTTGATTGACTGTCTAATAGGGGGGTAATACTGCTCATCCTAGTGGAAAAATTAGTAATATTGATACTTTCCAAAGAATTCATTTTATTTTATGTTTCCAAATAAAGACGTAATATGATTTAGAAAATTTCTGATATCATCTTAATTTTAACACCGAGATGTTCACCCAAATTTACCTCAAATGAAAAAACAATCCATTACAGATGCCCGCGTTGGCAAATTAGCAAAATTATCCAAATTGAACATCCAAGAGGATGAAATTCAAATGTATGCTCATCAATTAAGCGATATTTTGGATTATATGTCTCAATTAGAAAAGGTAAATACCGATGATGTGGAACCGCTACTAAATGTATTAGATGAAGTGAATACACTTCGAAATGACGAATCTAAACCATCTATAACCCAACAAAAAGCATTGGAAAATGCACCCCAAAAATCTGAAGGATTTTTTAAAGTACCGGAGGTAATTAAAAAGAATGGCTAAACAACCCGTTAAATATATTTTTGTTTTTGGTGGAGTACTCTCCGGTTTAGGAAAAGGGATTGTGGCATCATCTCTTGGGTATTTGCTCAAATCGCTAGGATTGAAAGTAACCATCCAAAAATTAGACCCATATTTGAATGTGGATCCTGGAACAATGAACCCCTATCAGCATGGTGAAGTTTTTGTATTAGATGATGGCTCTGAAACGGATTTAGATCTGGGACATTATGAACGGTTTATTGATGTGAGCCTAAGTAGAATAAATACAACATCATCAGGAAGAGTATTTTGGGATGTTTTAGATCGTGAAAGAAAGGGAGACTATTTGGGTGATACTATCCAAGTAATCCCACATATAACTGATGAAATTAAACGTAGAATTAAAGCTGTAAATCCACGTAAAAAATACGATGTGGTAATAACGGAAGTGGGCGGTACGGTAGGTGATATTGAAGGGCTTCCTTTTTATGAGGCCATTCGTCAATTAATTTTAGAAGAGGGCAAAGATAACTCAATTGTAATTCATACCACATTACTTCCATATATCAATGCTGCAGGTGAAATGAAAACTAAACCCACCCAGCATAGTGTTCAACGTTTGCGGGAAATTGGTTTAGAGCCTGATATGCTCATATGCCGAACAGAAAATGACCACCATTTGAATCAAAAATTAAAGAAGAAGTTAGGTCTATTTTGTAATATTGTAACAAATCATGTATTCGAGTCTCCCGATGTAAAATCTATTTATGAAATTCCATTGGTACTTCACAAGCAAGAATTTGATACCGCTGTGGTAAATCGGCTTGATTTAATAACGGATGGTTATCATAAAAATATCAAACATCTTGAAGAATTTATTCATACGTTTAAAAATCCTGAATGTGAAGTAACTATTGCCATGTGCGGGAAATACAATAGTTTGCACGATGCTTATAAAAGTATTATTGAATCATTTATTCATGCAGGTGTGGCCAATAATGCAGAAGTGAATGTAAAATGGGTAGATACTGAAGAGTTAGAATCTGCAGATGATGTGGCCCCTTATTTTGAAGGAGTAGATGGTATTCTCATTCCAGGTGGTTTTGGTGACAGAGGAATTGAAGGTAAAATTTTATCGTCAAAATATGCCCGTGAACATGACATTCCTTATTTTGGAATTTGTCTTGGTATGCAATGTGCCATTATTGATTTTGCTCGACATGTATGTGAGATGAAAAGTGCAAACAGTTCAGAGTTTAAATCACGATTAAAACATCCTGTGGTAGACTTGATGCATGGTCAACGAAAAGTAACTAAAAAAGGAGCTACCATGAGATTAGGGGCATATCCTTGTGAAGTGAAATCAGGTACCAATGCCTATAAAGCCTATGGCAAACGAAAGATTGAAGAGCGACATCGTCACCGATATGAAGTGAATAACGATTTCAGAGATGACTTGATAAAACATGGTCTAGTTGTATCAGGGGTAAATACTGAATTAGATTTAGTGGAAATGATTGAAATAAAAAATCACCCTTGGTTTGTAGGTGTGCAATTCCATCCCGAGTTAAAAAGTCGTGTGGTAAATGTACATCCATTATTTAGAGATTTTATTGCTGCTGCAAAGGCACATCATAAAAAATGAGCGCTGAACTAACATCAAAGCTAAAAAATATTAAACTTATCATTTCTGATGTGGATGGTATCCTCACAGATGGCACAGTGTTTATCGGTTCTGATGGTACAGAATTCAAACAATATACAGTTGAAGATGGTGCAGGTGCAGCTTTTTCACGACTTGCTGGAATCCCCATTGCACTTATTTCAGGTCGATATTCGAAATCTACTGAAATTCGAGCTAGTGAAATGAAAATTGAAAAGTGTTATCAAGGCTCATTGGATAAACTCACACCATTTGCTGAAATTTGTGAACATTACCAAGTAACTCCAGAAGAAGTAGTGTATATTGGAGATGGGCTCATTGATATACCAGTAATGGAAAAAGTGGCAGTATCTGTGTCAGTACCTCATGCTCATTTTATGGTTAAAGAATTAGCTGACCATATTACACAAGTTTCAGGTGGTGAAGGCGTGTTGCGAGAAGTTGTTGAATGGATTTTGATGGCTCAAGGTAGGCACATGGATGTTTTAGAAAAAATGAAAAAAACTATTTACAAAGCATGATATGGATTTTCATTTTATTTGTTGTGGGATGTTCTGAATCTCACCCCCCCAAAGAGAAAAAAAGTGTAAGTGATTTTCATGAGCATGAAATTGCCAATCCCAATATCATTATAAGTAGGGAGGATGCAAAGATAGTTTCTGCGCGTTCAAATACATTGTTAAAAAACGGGGATAGAAATGCCACCCTCATTGGTAATGTTATTGCTGATTTTTTTAATGAAAATGGTGATCATACCAGCACTTTGTATTCAGATTCAGCAAAAATTGATCAACATACAAATAATTTAATTGCAATGGGGCATGTGCATGTAAAGTCTGATAGTGGATTTTCCCTCTATGCCAATACCATTTTATGGGATAACCAGTATAAACTTATAGAATCAAAAGATTCAGTAATGTTTACCACTACGGAACAAGATACCATGTACGGCATTGGCTTTGAGTCTGATATGGATTTATCACAATGGAAAATTTTTAAACCAATTGGCGTAAGTCAACGAGAGTTTTAATGGGTAAGTTTCAAAAACTTCATGCCAAAAATCTTATAAAAACATATTCCAAACGGAATGTAGTTGATGGTGTTTCTATTGAAGTGAACCGTGGTGAAGTGGTGGGACTATTGGGCCCAAATGGTGCAGGGAAAACTACTTCATTCTATATGATTACTGGCATGGTGCGACCCAATTCAGGGCATATATTCCTTGATGATATAGAAATAACGAATCTCCCAATGTATAAACGTGCACGTGAAGGCGTTGGATACTTAGCACAAGAGCCATCAGTGTTTACTAAGTTATCCGTAGAGGACAATTTAAATTTAGTGCTTCAACAAACTCAGTTATCTACGTCTGAACAAAAAGATAGATTAGAGAATTTATTAGATGAATTTTCAATCCAACATATTCGAAAAAGTATTGCTATGACACTATCTGGAGGAGAACGTCGTCGTACTGAAATTGCACGGTCTTTAGTTATGGACCCTGATTTCATATTATTAGATGAGCCCTTTGCTGGGATTGATCCAATTGCAGTTGAAGAAATCCAAAAGATTATAGATAAGCTAAAAAGTAAAGGTATTGGTGTTCTCATCACAGATCATAATGTGAGGGAAACCTTAACCATTACAGATAGAGCATATCTTTTGTATGAGGGAGAAATTTTAAAAGAGGGTACCGTTAATGAACTTACCTCTGATGAAGATGCGAGAAGATTATACCTAGGCTCAACTTTTGCAATGGGAAATGAGAATGGCTAAACTCTCCCAACATCAAGAATTACAGCAAAAACTCACCCCTCAACAAATTTTACAAGCAAATTTATTGCAACTGAATGCTCAAGTGCTTGAGCAGCGTATTTTAGAAGAAATTGAAAAAAATCCTGCATTAGAATTAGTTGAGCTAGAGGAAGAACCAATTACTGAAAAAAATGAATCTGAAGAATTATCTCATGAGGATGTGAGTGAGCTAGATGACAAGTCTGAAGAGACTGATTTTCAATGGGAGGAGCTCCTTGGGGATCCAGATGAATACGAATATAAACAGTATCAAAATCAACAGGATGAAGTTGTTGAGATGCCTCTGCATACTTCGAAGTCAATTACGGACAAGCTAATAGAACAGCTCCAAGACATCAACGCCACTGAAGAAGAATTAGAAATTGCAGTCCAAGTATTAGGAAATTTGGACGAGCATGGATATCTGAATATTGAGCCGGTTTTGATTTCAGATAGAATGGGTAAAGAGGAGAATCAAGTTTTATCGGTAATGGGTAAAATAAGAGATTTAGACCCACCTGGATTTGCATCACAAAATATTCGTGAATGTTTAATTGCTCAGCTCAAAAAGTACAAAGAAAATGAATTAGCAGAAGAAATTTTGGAAAATCATTTTGAGTTGTTTACACAGCGGAAATATGAAAAAATAATTGAGAAGTTGGACTGTGATAAGGAATCTCTTCAAGAAGCCATCACCGTAATTTCGCAGCTGAATCCTCATCCTGGAGATGGATTTGAATATTCTGAAAAAGATTTTGTTATTCCCGATTTGTGTGTAGAAAAAATAGATGAAAAATGGCAAATTGTTACAAATGATTCTAGCTTACCACCGCTAAAGATTAGCAAAAGCTACACCCAAATGCTAACTGATTATAAAGATGACTCTGAGGTAAAACAATTTGTAAAGCAAAAGGTAGAGTCAGCAAAGTGGTTTATTGATGCCATCCAACAGCGAAAACAAACTATTGTCCTTGTGATGGAGTCTATTATAAGACGTCAAAAATCCTACTTTGCATCTGATGAGCGTAAGTTGAGTCCGATGATTTTGAAAGATGTAGCAAACGATATTGATATGGATATTTCAACTATTAGCCGTGTAACTAATGGCCGTTTTGTTCAACTACCGTGGGAAATTAAAGAGCTTAAAACATTTTTCTCAGAGGGCATATCTACAGAAAGTGGAGAAGAAGTTTCGAATACGGTTGTTAAAAATAGAGTAAAAGAAATTATAGATTCTGAGAATAAGGAATCACCATTGGGTGATGAGGACATAACTAAAATTTTGAATAAAGAAGGTTTTAAAATAGCACGTAGAACAGTTACAAAATATCGTGAAAACCTTAAGTTCCCAGTAGCAAGATTAAGACGAGAATTAATATGAGTGTAAAATTTAAATCCACAACGATTTTAGGGGTAAGGATTGGTAAAAAAATTGCCCTTGGCGGTGATGGCCAAGTGACAATGGGTGATATCCAAATGAAGTCTAAGGCAGTGAAAGTTCGTAGCTTTTATAATGGTGAAGTCTTGGCAGGTTTTGCTGGTGCGGCTGCTGATGCCATGTCATTGTTTGAAAAATTTGAAGGCAAACTTGAAGAGATGAATGGAAATCTTCAACGTGCTGTGGTTGATTTAGCCAAAGATTGGAGAACGGACAAGATTTTAAAAGAGCTAGATGCATTATTGGCTATTATGGACAAAAATAATTCTTATTTATTATCTGGGTCGGGTGATGTTATAGAACCCGATGATCAAATAATTTCTATTGGAAGTGGATCAGGGTATGCGTTGGCAGCAGCCAGAGCATATTTAAATACAGGAGAAAAAAGTCCTGAAAAGGTAGTGAAAAATTCACTTCAAATTGCATCTGATATATGCATCTACACCAACAATAATATTACGGTACTTAACGCATAATGAAAAAACTTACGCCCAAAAAAATTGTCAGAGAATTAGATAAATATATAATTGGCCAAAAGAGTGCAAAGCGGTCAGTGGCAATTGCATTACGAAATCGGTGGCGACGTCAACAGGTAGAGGAAACGCTGAGGGATGAAATAAGCCCCAATAACATCATACTTATTGGTTCTACGGGTGTGGGAAAAACTGAAATTTCTCGACGACTAGCAACATTAGTAAATGCTCCCTTTGTAAAAGTGGAAGCATCAAAGTTTACTGAAGTTGGCTATGTGGGCCGTGATGTTGAATCAATGATTCGAGATTTAGTTGAAGTATCTGTGAAACAAGTACGATTAGAACGTGAAGAAGCAATTTTAGATAAGGCTTCACGGAACGCCAATGAACGAATACTGGATATTCTTTTTCCTAAAGGTGAAGCCAACTCATCTGAAGAGGCTATTGACCGACTTGAACGAACCCGAGATAAACTGAGAGAACGTTTAGAAAATGGTGAATTTGAAGATCGTATAATTAAAATAAAGGCAAAGTCTAAATCAATGCCTATGCTACAAGTGATGAGTCCACTGGGGATGGATGACATCTCTTCAAATATTCAAGATATGCTCAGTTCAGTAATGCCTTCAAAAAAGAAATCACAGCGATTAAAAGTATCAGAAGCTCGAGAGGTATTTTCTGAAGAAGAGGCTGAAAAACTCATTGATATGGATGATGTGATTGCTGTAGCTGTTGAAAGGGTAGAAGAGAGTGGATTTGTATTTTTAGATGAAATTGACAAAATTGCAGGACAGGGCGGCGGAAACTCTCCTGATGTATCTCGTGAAGGTGTTCAGCGAGACATTTTACCGATCGTGGAGGGTTCTACTGTAAGTACTAAATATGGCCAAGTTCGAACGGATCATATTTTATTCATTGCTGCAGGAGCATTTCATGTGAGCAAGCCATCAGATTTAATTCCAGAGTTGCAAGGGCGTTTCCCCATTAGAGTGGAGTTAGATAATCTCTCTCAAAAAGATTTTGTTAAAATTTTAACAAAACCCAAAAATGCACTGATAAAACAATATGAAGCGTTGTTAAATGCTGAAAATGTAAATCTAGAGTTTGGAAAAGATGCCATCAACGAAATTGCAAAAATTGCAACAGAGTTAAATGATACTATGGAAAATATTGGTGCCAGACGACTCCACACAGTAATGACAAGTTTGTTAGAAGACATTTTGTATAATCTACCAGACAAGTCTATTACCGAAATTAAAATAAATAAAAAATTAGTTCAAGAAAAGTTAAGTCATTTAAGCGAGGATGAAGACCTTCGCCGATACATTTTATAAAGGAGAAATATGAAAAGAGATTTTTTACATATTACAGATTTTACCACAGAAGAAGTGTGGGAGACATTGGAATTATCCAAATGGATAAAAAAGAAATTTAGAGATGGTGAAAGATATGAACCATTTAAAGGAAAATCATTAGCTATGATTTTTGCAAAACCATCTGCACGAACTCGCGTATCATTTGAAACAGGGTTTTTCAAATTGGGTGGGCATGCACTTTTTCTTGGCCCCAATGATATCGGAATTGGTAAACGTGAATCTGTAGGCGATGTGGCACAAGTATTAAGTCGTTTTAATGAAATGATTATGGCACGATTGTTTGATCATAACCATATTTTAGAAATGGCTGAGCATGCTACAGTTCCCGTTGTAAATGGATTGACAGATTTTAATCATCCTTGTCAAATAATGGCAGATATTCTTACCGTATATGAACATCGTGGAAATTTAGATGATTTAAAAATTACATACGTAGGTGATGGAAACAATATTGTGCATTCTTGGCTTGCCCTTGCCATGCGGATACCTTTCCACTTAACCATTGCTTGTCCAGAAGGATATACCCCTGATGAAAATATGCTCATATCTGCAAAAGAGGCTGGGTTATCTACCATTGAAATTTCCCATGAACCAATGGAAGCGGTAAAAGATTCCGATGTGATTTATACAGATGTGTGGGCATCAATGGGTCAAAAGGAAGAGGCTGAAGAAAGACGTCGTAAGTTTGATGGTTTCCAAGTGAATGACGAGCTTATGACAGCTACTGGTAAGCATACCTATTTTATGCACTGTTTACCTGCAGAAAGAGGGGTGGAAGTAACAGATTCAGTTTGTGATGCAGACTATTCAATTATCTTTGATGAAGCAGAAAATAGGATGCATGCTCAAAATGCCATTATGGTCAAGTTGATGAGAGAATCAAGTTAATCTGTTGTAAATAGTAAAGTTAACCGGTTTTAAAAGGCACCCAAATGGGTGTCTTTTTTATTTCTTTAATTTGATGTTTTTAAAATGTGCGTTGAATCACAAAGTTAATGATATAAATGTGGCAAATTTCCGTCGTGAAATTGGGGCATTTGTATCATAGAACTAAGTTGAATTTATTTCTTGAATTAAAGAGAAAATATTTCTATTTTACAACCCCTCTTGAGGAGAATTCTCTCTATTTATAGGGAGGATTAAGGGGAAATCATTAATTCGCAGAATTATACCGAACTGGAGGAGGTTCTCTGCATTTACATATCGAAAGTTTTAATCCTTTAATTAAATTGGAGAGTTGATTATGTTTAATCGAGTTATTCGAGCAATTGTTGTATTATGTACATCTGTAGCATTTATGGCTGCACAAGATGTGGTACTTAGTGTTGATGGTGGAAATTTAAATTATGAATCTACCGCAGACATTTATGGTTTTCAGTTTGCCCACGATGGATGTGTTTCAGGCGCATCAGGCGGTGAGGCAGCTACAGCGGGAATGTCAGTATCTGCCTCAGGTGGAGTGGTGCTGGCATTTTCTTTTAGTGGTGGTTTTATACCAGCAGGAACAGGCACATTGGTAGAGTTGTCAGGTGATGTTTCCCCTGGCTGTTTATCAAGTTTTATATTCTCTGGGCCAGCTGGGTCGACGCTTGCAGTCGAAATGAGTAGCGGTGAAGAAGTTTCACCTTCATTGTCAATTTTATCGCCTGCGGATGGTTCTTCGTTTGAAGGCAATGACGTGGCCGTTGAAGTTTCTTTAGAAAATGGAAATGAAGGAGATCATTATCATGCATATTTAGACGGTGCTAATATGGGAATGTTCTATACAGATTCTTTTTCATTAACAGTTGATTATGGTGACCACACGCTTGTTGTGAAGTTGGCTGATGCTGATCATGCAGAATATGATGGTATTGAGTCCAGTGTTTCATTTTCAAACTATGCGCCAGTACCTACATGTGATGATGAGTCTGCATGTAACTTTGGTGCTGAGGGTGACTGTACTTATGCAGCGGACAACCACGATTGTGATGGCAACTGTACTGCAGAGGTTGATTGTGCTGGTGAATGTGGTGGTTCAGCCGTTGTAGATTCTTGTGGTGAATGTGGCGGTGATAATTCTTCGTGCGATAATTCTGTATCATTATCATTACAATTAAGTGAGGGTGGTATGGATGTTTATATGACAAACACTGCTCCAGTAGTTGGTTTCCAATTTGATGTGTCGGGAATTTCATTGTCTGGTGCATCTGGTGGTAGTGCTGATGTTGCAGGATTTTCTGTGAGTACAGGTCCAAATGGTGTAATTGGATTTTCAATGTCTGGTGCAACCATACCTGCAGGTGAAGGTTTATTAACATCACTAACAGGTGATTTTACTGCTGAAGAAGCATGTATTACAGATTTAGTTTTATCAGTTGATGCTGAAGGATTTATGAGTCAATCTACTGGCGAGTGTATTGCCACAGGCTATACAGCTCCAGTGCTTGGTTGTACTGATGGTGTTGCATGTAATCATAACCCAGATGCTACTGAAGATGATGGTTCTTGTGAATACGCAGCAGAAAATCACGATTGTGATGGCAACTGTATTGCAGAGGTTGATTGTGCTGGTGAATGTGGTGGTTCAGCCGTTGTAGATTCTTGTGGTGAATGTGGTGGTGATGGTACCTCTTGTCAAGAATCTACTGTAGATATTTTATACAGCAGTGATGCTGATATATATGGATTCCAGTTTAACACTGGTTCAAATTTATCTGCTGCATCAGGTGGTGCTGCAGAAGCGGCAGGCTTTATGTTATCTGCTGGTAGTAGTGGTGCTGTAATTGGTTTCTCTTTAACAGGATCATTTATTCCTGCTGGAGATGGTGTATTGGTTACATTAACATATTCTGGTGATGCTCCTTGTGTGAGTAATTTAATTTTATCTGGTCCTGCGGGATCAAGTTTAGATGCGTCTGTTGATGGATGTACAACTATTGTGTATGATGCGCCAGTACCTACATGTGATGATGAGTCTGCATGTAACTTTGGTGCTGAGGGTGACTGTACTTATGCAGCGGACAACCACGATTGTGATGGCAACTGTACTGCAGAGGTTGATTGTGCTGGTGAATGTGGTGGTTCAGCCGTTGTAGATTCTTGTGGTGAATGTGGCGGTGATAATTCTTCGTGCGATAATTCTGTATCATTATCATTACAATTAAGTGAGGGTGGTATGGATGTTTATATGACAAACACTGCTCCAGTAGTTGGTTTCCAATTTGATGTGTCGGGAATTTCATTGTCTGGTGCATCTGGTGGTAGTGCTGATGTTGCAGGATTTTCTGTGAGTACAGGTCCAAATGGTGTAATTGGATTTTCAATGTCTGGTGCAACCATACCTGCAGGTGAAGGTTTATTAACATCACTAACAGGTGATTTTACTGCTGAAGAAGCATGTATTGCAGATTTAATTTTATCTGTAGATGCTGAAGGATTTTTGAATCAATCCACGGGTGAATGTATAGCTACAGGCTGGTCTCCAGTTATATGGGGTTGTACTGATAGTGCTGCTTGTAATCATAATCCAGATGCCACTGATGGTGACGGTTCTTGTGAATACGCTATGGATTACTGTTTAGATTCTGATGGTGATGGTCTTGGTGCAGGGGAGTCTATCTCTTCGTGTGAAGCCCCTGATGGATGGGTTGCAGATTGTTCTGATTCAGAACCTGATTGTGCCACCAATGATACGGATGAATGTGGTGAATGTGGTGGTAGTGGTATCGCTGACGGTGAATGTGATTGTGATGGCAATGTATTAGATTGTGCTGGTGAGTGCGGTGGTTCAGCAGAATTGGATGATTGTGGCGTGTGTAATGGTGGAAATGCAGATTTAGATGAATGTGGTGTGTGTTTTGGCGATGGAATTCCTGCTGGTGATTGTGACTGTTTCGGGAATCAAGATGATTGTGCCGGAGTTTGTGGTGGTGACGCAGTAGTTGATGAATGTGGTGAGTGTAATGGTGATGGCGCAAGTCATGAATGTTGGGATGGCGCAGAGGTATGTGATGCATCAGAATGTTCAGATACTCCTGCCAATTATCCATCATGGTCTGTTAATCCCCCAGATTACCAATACAATGGATCTGTTACAAGTATTGTGATGATTGATGATGTTCTGGTAGGCAATTCTATAGATATGGTTGCGGCTTTTGTTGGTGACGAATGTAGAGGTATTGCTAATGGATTAATTTTCCCTCCATTGGGTGTACATCAATTTAATATTCTTGCATATAGTAATGAGTCGTCTGGTGAAGCGTTATCATTTAAATATTATGATTCAACTGCCGATGAAGTGATTGATCTTGCTGAGTCTATTGAATTTGTTAGTGATATGACCATCGGTAATGGAATGAATCCGTTTATATTTACACCAGCAATATCTGAAGTAACTACGAATATTGGACTTCAAGCTGGTTGGAATTGGTTTTCAATTAATGCACTTTCAGATGATATGTCATTAACCAATGTATTGAGTTCTATCAATGGTAGTTCTAACTATATTAAAAGTCAAGGTGCTTATGCCGACTATTATGATGGTTGGGGCTGGTGGGGTACTTTAGAAAGTATCAACAATGCTGAAATGTACAAATTGGTAGCTACTGCTCAAGATGCAATTGAATTCACAGGCTCACCTGTTGATCCAGCTTCGGTAAACATTGGATTGAGTGCAGGTTGGAACTGGATTGGTTTTACACCACAGAGTTCAATGGCTATTGGTTCTGCGTTATCTTCAATCGATGGATTGGCAACTTATATTAAGAGCCAAGGTGCTTATGCCGACTATTATGATGGTTGGGGCTGGTGGGGTACTTTAGAGAACCTTGAACCCTGGGATGGTTATATGTTGAGTACGCTTTCTAGTGGAACATTGACTTACCCGTCTGATGGTGTATTGGTAGTTGATGAAAATAATACATCTAATGAAGGCTTAACGCGTAATGATAATGTATGGAATGTTAAAACTTCTGATTATGAATATAATGGTTCAATTACTGCAGAAATTGCAGATGTGAATGTTGGTGATCAACTGGCAGTATTTGTGGGGAATGAATGTAGAGGAATTTCTGTAGCAATGGATGTTCCATTTGGTGAATATCAGGTGTTCCCGTTAATGGTGTATGCAAATGAAGAAGGTGAATCTTTAACCTTCAAACATTATAATGCCATTACAGGCGAGGTGAATGAAATTGCTGAAACTCATACATTTATTTCAGATATGGCTATGGGTAATGCTGTAGAAACAGTTCAGTTAAACTTTATTTTTGAAGAGTCAATTGCGAGCCAATTTACATTGATGCCTGCATATCCAAATCCATTTAATCCTAAAACAACCCTTGAGTATTCAGTGGATGTTGAGGGTGATATTAATATTTCTGTATTGGATATGAATGGTAGAGTAGTTGAAATTTTATACAACGGATTTAGTGATGTAGGTCACAATAGTATTAATTGGGATGCATCTAATAGTCCAAGTGGTGTATATTTCGTGAAATTAATTTCTGGAAATCAATCACAAATCCAGAAAGTTGTTTTAATTAAGTAGTAAGAATGGGAAGAATTAATTTGTAATTTAGTACGGTAATAGCAACAGGTTGGAGGACTTGTTGCTATTGCTATTTCAAATAATCTGAGGAGGAGAAAATGAAACTCGTGATGAAGTTAATGGCCTTTTTTGGCCTAAGTGTGGGTGTTGTATTTGCCAATCCAAACTGGGATGTAAATATCAATGCTTATCAGTATAATGGATCAGTAACATCTTCGGTTGCTGTAGACGGCTTAGACATAGGTGCTGGAGATCAGTTAGGTGCCTTTGTTGATGGTGAGATTAGAGGTGTAGGTAATGCAAGCTTCTTTCCACCAGCCGGCACATGGATATTCCAAACAATGATATTTAGTAATTCAGCCTCTGGTGAGACGGTTGATTTTAAGCTATATGATTCAGAAACGGATCAAATTGTAGATTTAAATGAAACCCTGGCATTTGCCAGTGATATGACTGTGGGTGATGGATTTGCTCCATTTGCCTTAACGGGTGAAGCGTCAACTGGCGGTGGTGATGCTTGTGATGCTGACCCTTCAACATGGTCAGTAAACCAAAACGCATATCAATATAATGGTTCTGTAACTTCATCTGTTTCAGTGGACGGTTTGTCTGTGGGTGCTGGCGATAGAGTAGCTGCCTATGTTGATGGTGAAGTTAGAGGTGTAGGTGATGCTGCATTCTTCCCACCAGCCGGTGCATGGATTTTCCAAACAATGATATTCAGTAATGCAGCTTCTGGTGAGACTGTAGAATTTAAATATCAAAACGCAGCTACTGGAGAAGTAGTATGTTTAAATGAAACATTAGAATTTTTATCTGATATGACAGTGGGTAATGGATTTGCTCCATTTGCATTAACTGGATCTTCAAGTGGTGGTCCTGCTGATGTACCTGGTTGTACAGATAGTGCTGCATGTAACTACGATGATTCAGCAACCTCAGATGATGGATCATGTACCTATGCAGAAGCTAATCACGATTGTGATGGTAATTGTACTGCAGCCATTGACTGTGCGGGTGAATGTGGTGGTTCAGCAGTAGTTGATGAATGTGGAGTATGTGATGGCTCTGGAATACCAGATGGATTCTGTGATTGTAATGGTAATGTAGATTTAGGTTGTGGCTGTGGTGAAGCTGGCCCAAGTGGTTGTGATAATGCTTGTGGTTCAACTTTAGAGCTTGATGCATGTGGAGTATGTGGTGGTGATGGATCTGATGATTTGGGTTGTGGTTGTTTTGAGCTTGGCCCATCTGGCTGTGATAACACATGTGGTTCAACATTAGTAGATGATGAATGTGGAGTCTGTGGTGGTGACAATTCATCATGTGCTGACTGTGCAGGAACCCCCAATGGTTCTGCATACGAGGATAACTGTGGTACTTGTGATGCTGATGCCTCAAATGATTGTACACAAGATTGTGCCGGTACATGGGGTGGTAATCTTGGTATAGACCAATGTGGAGTATGTGGTGGTGACGGTACATCATGTATGATTTATGTAGATTTTAGTTTAGAAAATGCTGCCAATGGTAGCATTGATGTATATGTATCTAATACACATCCTATAACTGGATTCCAGTTTGATGTTAGTGGTATGAATTTAAGTGGTGCATCTGGTGGTTCTGCAACAGCAGCAGGCTTTGATGTAGCTACTGGCCCAAGTGGTGTGATTGGATTCTCAATGTCAGGTGGTACTATTCCTGCAGGGAATGGTCTGCTAACTACTTTAGAGGGTAGCTTTGATGATTTTAGTGCATGTATTACAGATTTAATATTGTCAGTTGATGGTGAAGGATTCCATTTCTTCTCATCAGGTGATTGTGTGGCTACTGATGCAGTTGCTGACTGTGCGGGTGTAGCCAATGGTCCAAATTCTGAAGATAATTGTGGTACATGTGATAGTAACCCAGGTAATGACTGTACACAAGATTGTGCCGGTGATTGGGGTGGTTCAGCCAGTTTGGATGAATGTGGTGTTTGTGGTGGTGATAACTCATCATGTGCAGACTGTGCAGGAATCCCCAATGGATCAAACCTTTTAGATAATTGTGGATCATGTGATGATGATGCCTCAAATGACTGTGTGCAAGATTGTGCGGGTACATGGGGTGGTGATTTAGTTGATGATGATTGTGGCGTTTGTGATGGTGATGGTTCATCATGTAGATTTGATGTATTGTATGAAACCAATGAGCCAATATATGGATTCCAGTTTACTGTAACTGGTGCCAGTTTAGCCGGTGTTGCTGAAGGTGGTGCTGCAGGTGCAGCAGGATTTATGGTTTCTGCGTCGTCAAATACAGGTAATGTAGTAGGCTTCTCTTTTGATGGTGCAACTGTTAATGGTTCTGGTGTACTTACCACATTGAAGTTTGATGGTGATGCATCTGGTGCATGTATTGAAAATCTTGTGTTGTCTGGACCTGCCGGTTCAACACTTGATGGTGAAGTTTCAGATTGTTTAACAGTAAGATATGAATCTGGTTGTACAGATAGTATTGGTTGTAACTATAGTGGTTCAGCTACTGAAGATGATGGTTCATGTTCATATGCTGCTGAAAACCATGACTGTGATGGTAACTGTATTGTAAACATCGACTGTGCTGGTGATTGTGGTGGCTCTGCGGCTATCGATCAGTGTGGGGTGTGTAATGGAGACGGTACATCATGTATGATTTATGTTGATTTATCAATTGGTGAAGCTGAGAATGGTGGATTAAATGTATATGTATCAAATACACATCCAATTACAGGTTTCCAATTTGATATTAGTGGAATGAGTATTGATGGTGCTTCAGGTGGTGCAGCTGCTGATGCAGGTTTTGATGTTGCTGCTGGACCTAATGGCGTTATTGGATTCTCAATGACAGGTGGTACAATACCATCAAGCGAAGGTCAATTATTAACATCACTTTCTGGTAGTTTTGATGCTTTTGAAGCATGCTTGACAGATTTAGTATTATCTGTTGATGGTGAAGGATTCCATTTCTTCTCATCAGGTGATTGTGTGGCTACTGATGCAGTTGCTGACTGTGCGGGTGTAGCCAATGGTCCAAATCTAGAAGATAATTGTGGTGCTTGTGATAATGATGCTTCAAACGATTGTATTCAAGATTGTGCTGGTACATGGGGTGGTTTCTCAGTTGTAGATGTTTGTGGTGTATGTGATGGTGATGGTTCATCATGTTATGGAAACATTGACCAGTCACAAAGCCAAGCATTCTATTATATTTCTTCAGCATCTTTAAATGGTGTTGAATTGTCAACAGATGATTTCATATTAGCGTATTATAATGACCTTTTAATTGGTAGTGTGCAATGGGGTGGCTCAAATACAATACTTCCAATTATGGGTGAAGATGATACGCCGTGGACTGATGGATATATTCCTGAAGGTTCTATTCCACAAATAGTAATTTTCGATTCATCTGAAGGTTATGGAATTACCGTAATGGGTGCGGATTACTCATTGGCAAATTCTTTACCTGCTTTTGAATTTAATGGAATCTTCTTAGGTGTTGAACTAGACCTTATAGATGACTGTAATGGTGATTTAGGTGGTTCTGCGTACTTAGATAGTTGTTCAGATTGTTCTGAAGGTTTATCAGGTCATGCAGCAGATTCAAATGACCCAGATGGTGATACTGTATGTAATGATGGTGCTGCCAATGGTGAGGCTGATAACTGTCCAGATACTGCAAATACTGACCAACATAACTATGATGGCGATTCACAAGGTGATGCATGTGATGCCGATGATGATAACGATGGTGCATTAGATGGTGATGACTCAGATGATAATAATGAGTTTGTATGTTCAGATCATGATGGTGATACCTGTGATGATTGTTCAGAAGGTCAATATAATACATCTGATGATGGTTGGGATTATGATGGTGACGGTGCCTGTGATGCTGGTGATGAAGATGATGATAATGACGGTGCATTAGATGGCGATGACTCAGATGATAATAATGAGCTTGTATGTTCAGACCATGATGGTGATACTTGTGATGATTGTTCAGATGGATCATATGGATTAGATTCTGATGGTTGGGATTACGACGCTGATGGTGCTTGTGATGCTGGCGATGAAGATGATGATAATGATGGTGCATTAGATGGCGATGACTCAGATGATAATAATGAGCTTGTATGTTCAGACCATGATGGTGATACTTGTGATGATTGTTCAGATGGATCTTATGGATTAGATTCTGATGGTTGGGATTATGACGCTGATGGTGCCTGTGATGCTGGCGATGAAGATGATGATAATGACGGTGCATTAGATGGTGATGACTCAGATGATAATAATGAGTTTCTATGTTCAGACCATGATGGTGATACTTGTGATGATTGTTCAGAAGGTCAATATAATACATCTGATGATGGCTGGGATTATGATCGTGATGGAGCCTGTGATGCAGGTGATGGCGATGATGATAACGATGGTGCATTAGATGAAAATGATTCAGAAGACAATAATGAGTTTGTATGTAATGATGATGATGGTGATACTTGTGATGAATGTTCATCAGGTAACTATGATTCATCAAACGATGGTTGGGATTACGATGGTGATGGCGCTTGTGATGCAGGTGATGGCGATGATGATAATGATGGTGCATTAGATGATGTTGACTCAAATGATAACAACCAATTTGCATGTTCAGATCATGACGAAGACTCATGTGATGATTGTTCGTTAGGTAGTTATGATGTTGCGAATGATGGTCCAGACTTCAATGGTGATGGTACTTGTGATAATGGCGATGACCATCCTTGGGGTGAAGCAACATTATCATTTACTGAACCAACAGTATCATCTGTAGCAGTTGAATATACCTCAGATGTTGACATTTATGGATTCCAATTCCAAGTAGATGGTGTTGACCTTGTGAGTGCTGTAGATGGTCCTCTTGATGTATCCTGTGGTACATTTGGATGTATTGCATTCTCAATGGACGGTGCATTTATTCCTGCAGGTTCAGGTACATTGGTAACATTTGAGTATTTAGAAATTGCTAATGGTGGAACCATTGGATTGAGTAATGTATTGTTGTCTGCTTCTAATGCAGGTCAAATCCATGTAGCAGGACCTGACGCAGTTGCTGTACCAGAGTGTGCAGATAATGAAGATGATGATATTTGTGACGTTTATGATGAAGATGATGATAACGATGGTGCATTAGATGGTGATGATTCAGAACCATTTAATAACTTAGTATGTTCAGACCATGATGGTGATACTTGTGATGATTGTTCAGATGGATCATATGGATTAGATTCTGATGGCTGGGATTATGATGGTGACGGAGCCTGTGATGCAGGTGATGATGACGATGATAATGACGGTGCATTAGATGAAAATGATTCAGAAGACAATAATGAGTTTGCATGTAATGATGATGATGGTGATACTTGTGATGAATGTTCATCAGGTAGCTATGATTCATCAAACGATGGTGCCGATAACGACAGTGATGGAATTTGTGATGATGGTGACGATGATGATGATAATGATGGTTGCTATGATAATGAAGATGATGCATCATTTGAATGGGATGATGATTATGATGGTGATGGTACTCCAGATGATTGTGATTCAGATGATGATAATGACTTAGCATCAGATGAATATGACTCAGATGATAACAATGAGTTTGTATGTTCAGATGATGATAATGATACTTGTGATGACTGTTCAAATGGACTATACGATACAATGAATGACGGTTGGGATTACGACGCAGATGGTGCTTGTGATGCTAGTGATGAAGATGATGATAATGATGGTGCATTAGACGAAAATGACTCAGATGATAATGATGAGTTTGTATGTCATGATGATGATGGTGATACTTGTGATGAGTGTTCATCAGGATCGGTTCAAGATATTAGTAATGACGGTTGGGATTATGATGGTGACGGAGCTTGTGATGCCGGCGATGAAGATGATGATAATGACGGTGCATTAGATGAAAATGATTCAGAAGACAACAATGAGTTTGTTTGTAATGATGATGACGGTGATACTTGTGATGAGTGTTCATCAGGTAGCTATGATTCATCAAACGATGGCTGGGATTATGATGGTGACGGAGCCTGTGATGCAGGTGATGATGACGATGATAATGACGGTGCATTAGATGAAAATGATTCAGAAGACAATAATGAGTTTGCATGTAATGATGATGATGGTGATACTTGTGATGAATGTTCATCAGGTAGCTATGATTCATCAAACGATGGTGCCGATAACGACAGTGATGGTGTTTGTAACGATGGTGATGCAACACCTGATGGTGAAGTGGTATTATCTTTTGATAATGTAACTGAATCAACCGTTGAAATATCTTACACCTCAACCATGCCTATCTATGGATTCCAATTTGGAGTAAGTGGTGTATCTTTGACTGGTGTAGCAGCGTCTCCATTTGAGGTATCTGTAGGCACAAATGGTGTGATTGCATTCTCAATGAGTGGTGCAAATCTACCTGCCGGTAGTGGTACATTAGCTACACTATCATTTACACCACTGTTAGATGGTTCGACTATTGGTCTTTCCAGTGCAATTATTTCTGGTACTGCTGGTGCACAGATTACTGCATTTGGTCCTGAAGATCTAGGTGTACCTGCATGTGTAAGTTCAGAATATTCATTTGACTCTGATGGTGACGGTCATGGACATGGCGGTTCATCACCATTCTGTGATGCAATTGTAGAAGATGGTTGGATTCATGATCATGAAGATAACTGTCCAGATACAGCTAACGCAGATCAGTGGAACTATGATGGTGATACTGAAGGTGATGCCTGTGATGCCGATGATGATAATGACGGATCATTAGATGAAAATGACTCAGATGATAATGATGAGTTTGTATGTAATGATGATGATGGTGATACTTGTGATGAATGTTCATCAGGTAGCTATGATTCATCAAACGATGGTGCAGACAACGATAGCGATGGCGTATGTGATGATGGTGACTTTGATGATGATAACGATGGTGTAGATGATGAAGATGATACTGCTCCATTTGATAACTTTGTATGTGGTGATACCGATGGAGATACTTGTGATGATTGTTCATCAGGAACCTACGATGAAGAGAGCTTTGATGGTACTCCTGGTGATGGTTGGGATTATGATGAAGATGGTGCTTGTGACGCCGGTGATGAAGATGATGATAATGACGGTGCATTAGACGATGTTGACTCAGATGACAATGATGAGTTTG
>CAYFMU010000017.1:0-53362 GCA_964344315.1 uncultured bacterium
TTAACTAGTCATGACCCTTGTAAATAATCATAATATTAATGATAATCTGAAAATCTTGGCGAAAGATGCAATAAAGTACATCGAGAATACTGAGATTAGAAAATATATGAACGATAAGAATACAATGAAAAATGAAAAATTTAAAAATAATTCCGAATTATTAAATGTAATTCCAAGAGGTAAGGTTTTACAATATTGGGAGGATTATATTAATGAATAAACTTTTATTAACTATAATTGTATGCTCACATTTTTTATTTCCACTTGAATATATGGATGTTGTTTATCGAGAGGGGGGGTGGCCTAATACCCAGGGCCATGCAGGAATATACGATGGTTATGAAGTATATGAAATTAAAGGATATTGGAATTATATTGAAAAAAGTTCATGGGAAAGTTTTTTGGATGATAATGCCTATCTTGGTTCTTTTACAACTAATGATATTACTAATTATGATAAAAACCAAATTTTATATCTTCTAGAGAATCTTGATGATCAATTAGAAATAACTTATACCATGTATAATTCGTTATTATTTGATGATAGTGATGATTTTAATTATTATATTCAACCTAATGAAATCACTGATATACGATGTGAGGGCGTTATAGAATATGCGTATGAATATAACTGGATAGATGTTTGGGGAATTTCAAATACAGGAAACCAATATGGTTTTCCCCATCATCATGACATTACCGACCCAGAATATCTTGAAGAACATAATAATTGGTATATAACTGATTTACCTCCTGAGCCATGGGAAGACTTAACACCCAAAGTACAACGAGGAGGTTATGGATATAATTGGACAAATTTTATTTACTCAACAGGAGATATAAATCATGATGGAAACCTTGATGTTTTAGATGTTGTAAATATTGTTAACTTAATTCTATCGAGTCAGTTTGATTCATGTGGTGATATTAATAATGATGGTATGTTGAATGTTGTAGATATTGTACAATTAATTAATTTCATTCTTAATTAAAATGTGATGCTCGTCAATTAATTTCTATGCAGATTGAAATTGATTGAATAGATTCTGAGAAATATAGTTAAATTTTGTGGACAGATTTTAACAAATGAAAAAAGGGATACGACTATGAGATTACTCTCCATACTATTAACTGCGGTGATTGCCTTTTCACCTATGCATGCTGCAAAGAAAAATAATTCAAAGGCAAAAAAAGATTCTTATCATCAAATTTGCTTAGATTTACAAGATAAGGTGTTAAAACCAGGAAAAAGTTTAAATCGCTCAGAAAGTAAAGCAATTGGTGACTATCTTAATGCAAAAAAAGTTTCGAGGCTTAAAAAAAGAGATATTAAACACTTTGAAAGCGCAATTAAAAAGCATAGATATATCAGCTTAACAAAATTGTCTAAGAAAAAAGGGAACAATCTTAAAAAATGGCCTAAAAAGACTGATGTGGGTAAGTGGTATAAAATTCGCGGTTCAAAGAAAAGTAGTGGTGGCAATAAAACCAACAGTTCAAGTGGTAATGAGGACAGCACCAATGATTTAATGGATCAAGATCACGAACAAACAAACTAATCAATATAATTGATAATTTTAAGGGGCAGTTTTCTGCCCCTTTTTTTATTCCTAAAAAATTTACAAATTATACATTCTGAATTTATTCAAATTTGATGAAAAAGATTCTTCAATTTTTAAAAATTAATGAGGGCGAATTAAAGCCTTCTTTCATTTTATTTATCCATTCCTTTTTTCTGGTGGCAGTAATTATTACGTCAAAAACTGCTCGTGATGCATATTTTCTTAGTCGATATGATAAAAACCTATTACCCCTCATGTATGTTATTACTGCAATTATCATGTGGAAAGGTATTGGATATATTCAATCCCGTTTTAAGAACACATCTCTTTTAAAACAGAATTATTATTTACATTCAATTTTTGCGATTGGCACCCTCTTATTTACTATTTTGAATGAAGGGATCTTTGTTCCGATACTATATTTATGGGTTGAAATTATCACAGCATTGATGGGTATGAAATTTTGGGAATTGGCAACATCCATATTCAATAGCAGGCAGGGGAAACGACTTTTTGGAATTATTACAACAGGTGGCTCGATTTCGGGTGTGGTAACGGGGATGTCTATTTCATCTATAATTATGTATGGTAGTGAATCCCTTATACTAATTTCTTCTTTGGCAATTCTCTTTTGTATTCTGCTTATTTATCAATTAAAAGAGTTTGTAAAACAAGCACCATTAAAAAATAAAAAGAAAGAAAAGGAGAGTAAACCCCCAACTTATTCTCAATTATATCCATTGGCAAAGCACATATTGTGGATTGTTATATTAACGGCATCGCTTTCTACTTTTATTGATTATCAATTTAAAATCGAAATTGGTCAAAATCTTCATTCAGAACAGGCAATGATGAACTTTTTTGGTCAATTTTATACTATTACAGGTATTGTATCGATAATTATTCAATTATTTTTATCGGGTAGAATTCTTTCTTTCTTTGGTATTTCTGCTGGGATTGGAACTTATCCAATATTATCCTTATGTGGATCTTTATTCTTTTTATTTGTTTCACCGTTTATGGTATTGATTTTTATAAAGGGAGTAGATCAAGTCATAAAACCAACATTACTAAGTACCACAATGGAAATTGCATGGCTACCAGTTTCTCCTAAACAAAAGAAGATTGTAAAACCCTTTTTCAATAATACAATTAAATCGTTAATACAGGCAATAACAGCTGTTTTAATAATTGGGTTTTCAGCGTTCAATTTGGGGAACCTGCCAATATATTTCCTTATTATTTTTTGTTCGATAGCCTTTGTTATGCTCATAATTAAAACTAAAAAATTATATATGGATGCAGTTTTTAATGCAATTGAGAGTCGTCAATTAGATTCTAATGAATTAAGTTTTGATTTGAGTAATCCATCCATAAAAGAGACAATATCTAATCAATTGAAGTCAGATGATACATTTACTCAATTATTTGCATTGGATATAATAAAAAAGAATAATGCCCATGAATGGATAAATGAGTTAAAGGAGTTGAAGTCCAGCCCTGAAGATAGGATTATACAATATCTAATTAGTGAGTTTGGAAATATAGAGGATTTATATAGCACAAATGAACTCGTTCGCATTGCTGAAGATAATCAGAGTATTGTTCCAACTATTATTAAATATCTTTCAAATAGAGAAAATTTAAAGGAAAATCAAAAAGCATTTTTCATTAATCATACTAATACTATGATATCAATCATTGCTGAATCAAGATTTAATAGATTAGCTAAAGGTGAATCTAAGTATTTTGAGTTAAGAGATAAGATTATGAGTTATGATGATAAAGAATTATTACTGAAAAATATTCCATCTATCTATTTTCAAGATGATAAATTCATTTCACATTTATATGAATCAAGTGATGAGGTGAAACTCATCGGTTTAGAAAAAATAGATGAATCCACAAATTCCGAATTCATTGAACATATATTAGGAATATTTAGTGATTCCCCATTAAAAATTGATTTTATTAATTCACTTGCTAAATTAAAGGGAGAAATTTTATTCCCTAGAATTGAATCATTTATAAAAAATAATTCTAGAAATTCATCAAAACTTTTGGGTGTCCCATCGTTACTTATAAAAATTGATAATCAGAATACATTAGAAATTTTCACTCAATTATTTAAAACGTCTGATATTGTATTGCTTAATGAAATTGCAACAAACATTTCTCAAAGTAATAAACCATTTGATAATTTTCTACATAGAATGGACATCATTACAAAATCTAATGAAATTTCAGCGTCTATTTTTCAAAACTTTGCCTTTTTAGTCCAAGATTCATTCATTGGAAAAGATGAATTTATAATGGACTATTTTCATCACAAGGGATTTACGGAACTTGAATGTTTACTGAGGGTTTCATGTTTACTATTAGATGATGCACCAATTGATTCTTATATCCACAGTATAAAATCCCATGATAGTCAGGTTCCATTTATTATAGAATTACTAGAGAGCGAACTTCCCTCAGAAATATCAAAATGGCTAATTCCCATCATAGAAATAGAATCAGAATTAGAAAAGTATGAATTGGGTGCAAAGCAGTTATCGCTAATAACAGAACTAAATCAACAATGTAAAACGCTATACAATTCAAACGATGATTGGGTGCAGGCCATTGTATCACATCTAATCGCATTACATGAAGGAAAAGAAATTCAACATGATACCATTGAATGGGAAAAACTAGAGCCCAATTTAATTGCTGATGATATTATTGAATTTAAACGAATAAAAGATAAGCCTATAGCAGGTGTTTTAAAAAATTATCTAAAATTTGAAGAGGATGAAACTATGTTTACAATTTTAGAAAGAATCACTACACTGAAAAAAATTGATTTGTTTCAATCGATTCCCAGTAAAGTGCTCTACCATGTAAGTCAAATTACGGAAGAAGTAGAATTCATGAAAGATGAAGTAATTTTTGAAGATAGAGAGTTTGGAGATTTTATGATGGTCATCGCTAAGGGAAGTGTGAAAATTCATAAAGGAGAAAAGACCATTGTAGAATTGGGTGATGGAGCATGTTTTGGTGAAATGGCTATATTAGATGGTGAGCCCCGATCGGCAACGGCAACAGCGTTGGAAGATTGTATTCTATTTAAAATAACTCAGCGTGATTTCTCTCAAGTGCTTTCTAACCAAAATGAGGTGATGACAGGAATCATCAAAATTTTAACAAAAAGATTAAGAGAAACCACGCAAAAATTATATGCAAATTAGTCTTCTAATTTTGAAAATACAGAATTAAATTCGCCTTGAAATGCAGAATAGTAATCATTAATCTCATAAAAATATTTTGCAACATCGGCATCAATAACTAACGTATTCTCTCGTATAGTTTCTGGTGCTGGAAACTGAATTTCTACCCCTGCCTTAAAGGAGTTAATCTTTAACTCCAAATCAGGATTCATTGCTAAAACCTCTTTTAAAATTAATGTTTCAAATAGTCGCCTTCTATTCTTTTTAGACGAAAGTAAAATGGAAAATCCATCATTTTCTGCATTATATTGTTTTAAATCTTTTTTGAAAGATTTATCATTAGTTTTTACTTTTTTTACTGTTGCAGATGGCTGTACAAATTCATCTTGTTTTTTGTTTAATGGATTTTCGTATGCCAGTAATATGGCATCATTTTCACTTGATAAGTAATCATCTCCTTTGTTGCTCAGGCGAGTAACTCCTTCCCCAGATTCAAAAAATATCACATTTTCTGGTGTAACATAAGAGAAATAGCCTTGATTTTCGATAATATTATATAGCATTCTCCGTACTAGAATATCCTCACCAGGGATGCCCCCATTTTGAATATATTTTTTTAACTCGCCCTCTAATTTATCTCCATTTTTATGACTTAACTCTTTAATTTCATCAATTTTAGGATGTGAAAGAATAAACTCTAAATCAAAAATATCTGCATCTTTTAATCGATAGCTATTGGGGAAAAGCCGATTATCTACAGAATCAAACATATTAGAATCTTTTGGTATTACACGACTAAAGCGGTTATGTTCTTCTGAGATTACATGTGGTGTAATTACTACAATAACTTCTTTCTTAGAATGTTGTACGCTTGAAGATGAGAATAAATTTCCTAGAAGCGGAATTTTTGAAAGGAGGGGAATTTTACCATTTGCATCTGATTTTTTATCAGAGATCAAACCACCGATAATAAATGGGGTATTATTGGCAACACGAATAAATGATTCAACTCTTCTATTATTTATAGTAGGAGCATTTGCTACATTTTGATGTGATGATTGAGGATCAACCTCTGTAATAATCGTTTCCACCTGCATGGTTACATCACGTTTATCCTCGCTCACACGGGGTTTTAGATTTAAAATTATTCCCACAGGAATATATTCAACATCAGATTCAGAAAACCCATCTACTGCAATTGTACGGGTAATGGGAATTTGTCGTCCCACTTGAATACGTGCCTGACGACCATCTAATACAAGTACTGAGGGTTTTGATAATATTTCTGCAGACTGTGAACTAATGAGGGCCTGTAGATTTACATTTAATAATTTGGTAATGGTATTTCCATCCTCATCGAAGAACCCACCAGTGGAGTATTGAAGAAGGAAATCTGAATATCCACCAGAGGTAGAATTTAAAGCAGGCGTTGAAATTGCAACTTGTCCATCATCACTTGAAGGCTCATTATAATTGGTTAAGCCTAAATCAAATTCATTTAATTTTTCACTATCAATCTCTATAACTAATGCTTCAATAAGAATTTGATCCGCTGCAACATCAATTTCATTTTTTAAAAATTCATAAAAATCAGAGAACAGTTCAAATTTACTCTCAGGATAACAAACCATTAATCGTTGAAGTGGTTCACCAGATGACATATTAGAGAATGAAGACCCCCCCAGAGTTGCAGCTAAATTTTCACTTTCTTCATCATCTTCATCATTACTGGGTGAAAGGCTACTTAAAGAAACTGAATTATTTTCGGGCATTTTTATTATTGTTAGTCCATTAGATGACATTTCTGATGTTGGTGAAAATGAAAACTCAGTTTCATTTTCTGCATTTTCACCTTCAAATTCAACCACATTATATCCCAATGCTTTTAAGGTTCCCATAGCATAATCAGTCTTTATATAACTTAATTTCACCATTTCACAACTTTGGTTATTTAATTGAGAGAAGGATAAATTAAAAATTATAGATGAAAATATGAGTATTTGGAGAAGATTCAATTTTTTTGAATACATTTAACTACCTTTCAATGATATTTTTAGAGTGAAAAAAATTAATGTATTTTTATACTTTTACGCATCATAAAATTGAAAAAAAATAATACAACAAAAATTATTCAAAAGTTAGTGTGCTGTATTTTCATTCCTTCTATTCTTATTGCATGTAATGGATTTAATTGGAATGGAGATATAATTCAAGAAAATTGTAATTCAGATGAGATAAATTTTATTCATCAATTTATTGAACAAAGTGCATCAACAATTGAATGGGATATGGATACAAACTTTGATGGGATAATAAGTCCGTTAGAAGTTGGTTGGCAATTTTGGGAAGATGGTCATCTCGTTCATTGGATTTGTTCAGATGTTCCATCTCCATGGTATGTTTATAATTATAATTGTGGACTATCAGGAGATATTATAAATAATTTTTCTCAATTTAAAAAACTGGAGAAGTTACATATAGATTTTAACCAAATTAGCGGAAAGATAAATGAAAATTTTTGTCACTCTAAAATCGCAAATAAATCTGATTATTGGATTAGAATGAATAATAATGCGTTATGTCCACCGTTTCCAGAATGTATAAGTGAAAAAAATAGAAATCAGAATACATCTAATTGCAATGAATATTAAATGGTTTTAAATTATATCACATGAAGAGAACACTAGACCGCATTTTACTATACTCAATGATTTTCTTTGTTGCCTGTGGAGGAGGAGATATTATTGAAGAAACAATCGAGCAATACGAAAATAATAGACCAAAAGTTGTCATGAAGTTTAAAGTAGATGACAATGTGTTGGAGAGATACACCTATAACCAAGTAGGGGAGTTAGTTTACCTTGAAATTGATAGCTTGTTAAAACGGGATCAGTTTAGGAATTATCTTAATGGCGATTGGCTCTTAAAATATATGATTGTTGATGAAGATACTCTATTTAGTTCACAAGATTCTTCAAATGTAGATTCGTTACAAAACGTATATTCATTTTCAAAAGATAGTCTAAAAGTGTTGGGTTGGAAATATAATGCTGCTTATCGTGTAAAATTCTTTGATAGTTTAAATGTTGAGTTAAAGGGTAATTGGGAATTTGACGATTCTGAATTATATACCCATCGAAAAAATGAAGTAAAAGATAGAGATACATTAACTATCAATTCCTATAGTGAATTTGTTTGGAATAACTTTTTAAATACTACCGATAAAGAAGAATTGGTAGTATTTATGCGAAAATAAGCATTCTTATACAACCGAATATTTAAAGTTTTTGTGACGAGAATCACAGGACTTTCTCTTGTAAAAACCCCTCAATTTTATATAAATTAATTGCTGTTTATTTGTCTTCAAACGGAATTGAAGACATTAATTTGAAGAAGGAAGAGGTTGCATAAACTTTTAATAAATATTATTCTATTTTGTGGAGGTTCATTTTTAATAGCACAAGACCCTCCATCAGAATTCCAATTTGAACAATCCACGCTACAAGCATTTTACTTTTTTAATGATGTTTACGATATACAGGGGAACTCTCTAGAAACCGACGATTGGGTTGCTGCATTTAAAGGAGATGTGTGTGTGGGCGCGCGTCAGTGGGATTTAGTGACTTGTGGGGGTATGTGTGATGTGCCTGCAATGGGTAATGATGGTGCAGATTGGACTGCGGAATACATGGTGAATGGTGATATACCAACATTTAAAATTTATGATGCATCTGAAAATGAGTATTTCGATGCAAATCCTTCTGAACAATTTGGTTGGGAAAACTTTGGATTCCTCATGGCAACATCTTTACAAGCAGTGAATTATGGTTGTACAGATGAAGACGCAAATAACTATGATCCAACTGCAACTGCTGATGATGGAACATGTGACTATGGCTTACCATCGTTGTTTCATTTTGACCAATCTACACTCCAAGCATTTTATTTTGTTTATGATGCCTATGATATAAATGGAGACCCCTTACAACCAAATGACTGGGTGGCTGCATTCAATGGAGAAATTTGTGTAGGTGCACGCCAATGGGATTTAAACCTTTGCCAGGGTGGAATTTGTGATATTCCGGTAATGGGTGATGATGGAGCAGACTGGACACAAGGATATATGACTCAAGGTGAAATTCCAACATTTAAAATTTATGATGCGTCAGAAGATAGATACTTTGATGCAATTCCATCTCAGGATTATCCATGGGCAAACTTTTCTCTACCAATGATTGATGAAATTCGTGCTACTGAGTATGATCATATTAGTATTCCACTACACAAAGATAATAATCTTATTAGTTTTTATACCCTTCCTCAAGACAATCAACTTGAGAGTTTAATGGGTGATATTCAAGAAACCGTATTGGGTGTAATTGGCGAGGCAGAATCCTCTCAGTATTTACCCGATGAATTTGGGGGATGGGTAGGCAGTTTAACTGAGTTAAATACATATGGTGGATATTGGATTTACATGGGAGAATCCTTAGATACTTTAGATATTGCAGGATTAGGAATTGATGATGAAAAAGTATATGATTTACACCAAGGTCTAAATCTTATTTCTTTCCCAGTACCTGGACAAGTTGAGATTTCAGCTGGAATTCCCAATGAGTTAGAAGATCAAATTCCATATATCATTGGTGAAAGCGTTGCAACTGCACAAGTAAATGGTCAATGGGTGGGCAGTTTAAATCAATTTCAAGGCCTCAAAGGTTATTGGTTCAATGTTGATGTTGAAATGCAATTTTCTTATGATTTAACTGAGCTGGAAACTCTATCTAGAAAACATATAGATGTTTCATATACTGATTCATTTTTTCAATTTAATCAATCAAGTGTTCAGTCATTTTACTTTGTAGATGTAAGCCATTTGGATAATATAGATTATAGTGATTGGATTGTAGCATATCATAATGATGTGGTTATCGGTTCACGACAATGGCATGGAGAAATTATAGATATTCCGGTAATGGGGTATGATGGAAATTTGAATACGGCTGGATATCCAAGTTTTGGAGATGAAATAAAGTTTGAAGTTCAAACTATTAATAATTCATTTGAGCTAAAAACCCCCATAACTACATTTGTCCCCAATGATTTAATGATTATTGAATCAGCATCCATTCAAATTGAAAATACGATTCCAAATAGTATATCTATAGAACGAATTTATCCCAATCCATTTAATCCACAAACGACCATTGAGATTCACTTGGCTCAAGATGCACATGTTGAAGTTGAAGTATATAATGTTGACGGATCATTTGTTGAGACTCTCAACAGTAAAAAATTAAATGCTGGGTTAAATTCTATATATTGGAATGCCTCCCATTTACCTTCAGGAGTTTATTTTATTCGTTCAACTTCTCAAGGTGTTGAGTTAACACAAAAGGTAATATTACTTAAATAAAATATATCTCAAAACCTGTCAAAACCTTGATAGGTGAGCTTAATCACACTTTTTCAATCGATTACATTTTGTCATAATTAACGTGGTACACATCACATTAGGATGAACTGAGTCACCTTAATTTTTTTAGAAATTAGGGAGCAATAGACCATGTCAACACAAATAAATGATAAATTGTTAAATCAAATTGAAGGCACAAGTTGTTTAAGCCAAGTATGTACTCAGCATCCATATATTGTGATTAGAACCCAATGTGGCACTGGACGATATGCATTTCAAAATATATCATACAGAAATGATGAATTAGTGTTGGAATTCAAGTTATTAAACGATGATGAGTTTGGAGATAACGACAATATTGTTCATAACATAGGTCAAATGTGCTACCTCACTGCAAGTCAATATTTATATGCATTTGATTATCAAGCATATGCTTAATTAGCGCATCATCTTACAGAGAAGGTCGACCGGATGATGTTGCGGCCCCGCGAAAAGCGGGGCTTTTTTTTATAAAAAACAATAAATTCTCAGCCAGTTTAATTTTAATATATATCATGATAAATTGGCAAAAAATCACTTCACTAGTATTTTTGTTATTTTCATGCTCATCTCAATTAGAGAATCATACATCAGATTTTCGTATTAAGGATGTACACACTTCCTACTATTCTAATGGACAATTAGAATATTCTTCTGAAATGTATAATGGAAAACTTGATGGTTTAACTAAATATTGGGATAAACATGGAAAACTTAAATCATCTTCAAATTATAAAAATGGAGATTTACATGGAGAGAGTATATTTTATTTTGAAGATGGGTCTGTAAAACATAAAAGTGAATATTTTTATGGGAAAAAGCATGGAATAGAAGAGTCCTATTTCAATAATGGTCAACGACAATCACACACGGTTTTTGAGTATGGGGAGATTTTAGTTCCTACCACACGTTGGACCAGTGATGGAGAGTTGATTCCGTGAAGGGAATTCTCTTTACAGTTTTGATATATTCTTTAATTTGGGGGAAACAAACATTGAATGAAACTGGACCATATAGTTATGATGGAAATGGACGTGTCATTATACCATCAGAAGAAGAAATAGAAAAATTACCATCTGATGGCGGTGAATATTGGAATCAATTAATATTTGAAAAAAGTCCTTATTTGCTTCAACATGCTGCAAACCCTGTAGATTGGTATCCATGGGGAGAAACTGCATTTGCCCTTGCCGAAAAACTTGATAAGCCTATTTTTTTATCTATTGGATATACAACTTGTCATTGGTGTCATGTAATGGAACATGAATCTTTTGAAGATGAAGAAGTAGCAAAATTACTCAACGAAAACTTTATTCCTGTAAAAGTTGATCGAGAGGAACGCCCAGACATTGACAATGTATATATGACTATTACTCAAATGATGACTGGAAGAGGTGGATGGCCAATGACGGTGGTTATGGCACCTGATAAAAAACCATTTTTTGCGGGTACTTACTTTCCTAAAAATACACGAGGTAGGCGTGCTGGGATGATGCAATTGCTCCCCCAAATTACAGAGTTCTGGGAAACAAAACGGGATAGCTTACTTCAAGACGCCCATCGATTGACTCAACGTCTTCAGCGATCAAATTCGTTTACAACAACAGAACCAATATCACCTGAGATTTTAGAAAATACATTTTCAATTTTTGAAAGTAGGTTTGATGAAAAATATGGTGGATTTGGAGATGCTCCAAAATTTCCAAAACCTCATGATTATATATTTTTAGCAAACTATTATGCACATACCCGTAATGAGAGTGCCTTAACCATGATTAAAAAATCCCTTACAGAAATGCGGATGGGAGGGATGTATGATCATATTGGTTTTGGATTTCATCGATATTCAGTAGATAAATATTGGTTAGTTCCTCATTTTGAGAAAATGCTTTATGACCAAGCATTATTGGTTCACGCCTATTTGAGAGTGTTTGAGCTCACAGGTGATGGCTATTATTCATCAGTTGTAAAAGAGATTCTGGCTTATGTTGAACGTGACATGACATCACCTGAAGGTGGGTTTTTCTCAGCTGAAGATGCAGATAGTGAGGGAGAAGAAGGGTTGTTTTATGTTTGGACAGAAACAGAACTACTAGAATTATTGAGTGAAGAAGATTTTAAGTTTTTTAAACGAGTTATGAATACCCACCCCCAAGGGAATTGGAATGAAGGAAGGCGTCATGGTCATACCAATATTCCACATTTGAAAAAATCATGGGAAGAATTAGCATCAGCTTTAAATACAACAAAAGTTGAAACTCAGAGTAGATTTGAGACTATTCGTGAAAAACTATTTTCTATTCGTGAAAACAGGGTGCATCCACAAAAAGATGATAAAATACTAACGGATTGGAATGGTCTTATGATTTCTGCATTTGCACGTGCAGGTGTAGTATTGAATGAAAAAAAGTATATTAAATTGGCAGAAAATGCGGCTACGTATGTATTAAAATATCTTCGTGCAGATGATGGTGGGTTACTAAAACGAGCAAGAAATAATAAAGCAGGATTACATGGTCTGATTGAGGATTATGCATTTTTAATTTTTGGATTGATTGAACTTTATCAGGCTAATTTTAATGTAAAATATTTAGAGAATGCAATTGAATTAAGCGATTATCAATTAAAATATTTTTGGGATGAGGAAAATAAAGGATTTTTCTTTACTCCCAGTAACCAAGAAAAATTATTAGTGAGGTCAAAAGAAGTGTATGATGGAGCAATACCTTCTGGGAATTCAGTGTCTGCTTATAATTTTATTCGCTTAGGTAGAATTTTATCTAGAACTGATTATGAAGAAATAGCCCACGAAACTATGAATACATTTTCTAAAAATTTAAATCGGAATGGTACAGGTTACTCTTTTATGCTTCAAGCTGTAGATTTTATGTTTGGACCGTCCCTTGAAATATTAATTTTTGGAAATGAAACCGTTGATGAAGTTAAATCAATGATTACCACAGTGAGACGACATCAACCTCACAATTCAGTCATTATTTATTCTGAAAAACAAGATTCACATCTACAAAATATTATTCCATTCATTGGAATGTACCCACCTTCTAAGGATGGAAGCCCAATTGTTTACGTGTGTGAAAATTATACCTGTAGTTTGCCTACATCTAACAAATCAGATGTGATAAAATTATTATCTAAATAGAAAGCGTGATAAAATATTGTGCAAAGTAATAGGTGGACAGTACTAATACTTGAGCCAGTTTAAACGGCAAGGCAAATTTATTAAAGGCTAAAGCAGCATCAGAAATTATAAATAAGATCGATCCAATAATGGCAAAATGGCTTTGTATTGTATTTAAATTTATATGTAATTGATGAGCAAAAATCCCCATAAATACAATAATAGAAATATAGATTAATACTGGAAATTTTAATTTTCCTAATTTGGGTTGTAAGTACTGGAAGTACATCAGCCCTGTAATTACTAAAATTATTTCAAAAATGGTAAATTTGAATTCAGTAATATTAAGGTAAAATCCGTAAATATATAAAATGTGGGTTAAAAGAAAACTGAGAAGCCCGTAAATAAAAAAAATTTCCCACATGAGGAGAATATCACCCATTAATGAAAACAAAAGTCCAACTAAAATTATATTTCTGTAAAGTTCAGAGATATGAATCTCCACTAAAAATACATTATAGATGATTAGGATTGTGGTAAGCGGTTTGAAAATTCTAAAAAGGAATTCTTTTTTAAGATAATAACCAGTTAGGGTAAGTAAAGTTGAGAGAATTATTAAAACGAGCATCATTTTTTGGGGATATAGAGGTCGGTAATAGTGCCTTCAATTATCTCAGCTGCATTTGCAAAGGTTTCAGTTAATGATGGATGAGGGTGAATTGTGAGTCCTACATCTTCAGCATCTGCACCCATTTCTATGGCAAGCATACCTTCGCCGATTAAATCCCCAGCATTTGGTCCAACCATTCCTACTCCCATAATTCTACCCGTATCAGCATGAGATAAAATTTTAGTTTTACCCTCAAAGCGATTAAGGGAAATTGCTCGACCACTGGCCATCCAAGGGAATTCCCCTTTTTTGTATGGAATTCCTGCTTCTTTTAATTCAGCTTCAGTTTTCCCAGCCCATGCAATTTCAGGATCAGTAAAAATTACTGCAGGAATGGCCATTGGTTCAAATGTTGCAGAATTATCTCCAGAAATATGCTCTGCAGCAACCTTTCCTTCATGAGTTGCTTTATGGGCTAACATTGGGTCACCTGTAATATCTCCAATGGCATAAATATTAGGAATTTCAGTTTGGCAAAATTTATTTACAGGTATAAAACCTCTATCATCTGCATTGATTTTCACATGATCTAATTTTAGTTTTTCTGTATTTGGCTTTCTTCCCACAGAAACTAATACAATATCAAATCTATCAATGAATGTATCTCCACTATTTTTTTCAAAAGTAACATCGATTTTTTTTTCAGTTGGAGATATTTTTACCACTTTTGTTGATGTTAATATTGAATCAAATTGCTTAGATAGTTTATTAAACAGAGGTTTGACTAAGTCTTGATCTGCTCCTGTCAATAATTGAGGCATGAATTCTGCAACCGTAATTTTACTACCTAAGGATGCATATACACTCCCCATTTCTAAACCAATATATCCACCACCAATAACTAACATTTTCTTTGGGATTTCTTTTAAAGATAATGCACCCGTTGAATTGATAACACGAGGGTCATTAGGTAGTCCTGAAATTTGTGCTGGGCGAGATCCAGTGGCAATTATGCAATTATCAAATGATATTTTGTTATTTCCATTTTCTGTAGTTACCGATAGGGAATTCTTATCTAAAAATGATGCAGTACCCGTTATTCTTTCTACTTTTCTTGATTTTGCCATACTGGCAATTCCTGAATTCAATTTTGAAATTACAGATGATTTCCATTCTTGAATTTTGGTTACATCTATAGTGGGGGAATCAAATTTTACCCCCAAATCAGAAACTGATTCTGCATCTTCGATAACTTTTGCAAGATGTAATAAAGCCTTAGAGGGGATACAACCTCGATTTAAGCATACTCCACCAAGCTCATTATGTTTATCAATGAGTAATACTTGTAGTCCTAAATCTGCAGCTCTAAATGCAGCGGCGTATCCACCAGGTCCTGCGCCAATTACCACCAGTTGAAAATGTAAGGTTTCCATTATTTCAATAAATTTAAATTTTCAAGAAAAGATGCAAATGTGCGAGTAAAGTTCACTGCAGCAACGCCATCGATTACTCGGTGGTCATAAGATAAACTAAAGGGTAACATTTTACGTGGATGGAATTTTCTATTTTTAAATTTAGGTTCAATTTCCATTCTAGAAATCCCTAAAATAGCTACCTCAGGGGGATTAATAATAGGGGTGAAATAAGTTCCACCAACTCCACCCAAACTAGAAATAGTAAAACATCCTCCCTGCATATCTGCAGGTGTTAATTTTCCTTCACGTGCTTTATCACTCATTTGAGATAGCTCTAATGTCAATTGTTTAAAACTTTTCTTGTCCACATCTTTTATGACGGGAACGACTAATCCATTGGGGGTATCCACAGCAACACCAATATTATAAAACTTTTTGTATATTAAGTTCTCACCATCATTACTTAATGAGCTATTAAACTCTGGATATTTTTGTAATGTTTTTACCACTGCTTTCATGAAAAATGGGATATGTGAAACTTTTATTTTTGGATTTTTATTGAGCTTTTTTAAAGATTTTCTTAAATCGTCTAATTCGGTAATATCAACCTTATCAAATTGAGTTACATGTGGAATGGTCTGCCATGATTCTTGTAATCGTTGACCTGTAATTTTCTTTATTTTGCTCAATGGTTTTTGGGAAATATCACCCCATTGAGTAAAATCAATTTCAGGCTTTTTCACTGAAGGAGTTACTGGTGTAGGAGTCGGTACAGATTCTTGGGGGTTTTCAGGTTGCTGAATGGTTTTCTTTACAAAGTTTTGCACGTCTTCTTTTGTAATTCTACCTTTGGGACCTGTACCTGAAATGTTTGATATATCACAGCCTAGTTCACGAGCAAATCGTCGCACTCCTGGGCTCGCAGATACTGAAAGTTCAGAATCCTTAGTAGAGACAACCTCTGATACATCTGTGTTATCAGCTATTGTGGTGGTTTCAACTTCTTGTTGTATAGACGCTTCTACCAACTCTTCTTTAGTTATGGTCTCTGATTCTTCAGTCTTATCAGGTTGAGAATCATCAGTTGTAGATAGCGTAACAATATTATCACCAGGAGAGATACTATCACCTTTTTGTACATGTACTGATTCAACTATTCCCGCCTTAGTCGAGGGGATTTCCATAGATGCTTTATCTGTTTCAACTACAATTAATATATCATCTACTGCTATGTTAGCACCAGTTTGTATAACTACATCACTAATTTCAACAGAGGTGATTCCCTCTCCGAGTTCAGGTAAAATTACATTTGCCATATTAAACCTTTACGGGGTTTGGTTTTTCTGGGTTAATTTTATATTTTTCTATGGCCTTTGCAACCATTTTTTTATCCAGCTTATTTTCTTTGGTCAATTGGTTTAATGCTGTCAAAACAATATAATAACGATTTACTTCAAAGAATTTCCGTAATTCATCACGAGTCTCGCTTCGCCCAAAACCATCTGTTCCTAATGCTACAAAGGGGCAATTCATATAAAGGGATATTTGTTCCGCAACTAATTTTACGTAATCAGAAATAGCGATAACAGGTCCGTTTTCACTTATTAGACATTCTTGCACATAAGATGTTTTTGGTTCTTCATTTGGATGCAATATATTCCACCGAGATTTATCTTCTGCTTCTCGATGCAGTTCACTATAGCTTGTTACACTCCATACATCAGCAGAAATTCCCCAATCATCTTTAAGAAGTATTTGGGCTTCAAGCACCTCGTTTACTAATGCACCACTTGCCAATAATTGAATTTTAAGTTCAGATTCTATATTTGATTCAGAAAGTTTGTACATCCCTTTTATAATGCCATCTTCTACATTTTCAGGCATTGGAGGTTGAATGTAATTTTCATTTTCCAAGGTGAGATAATAGAATTCATCTTGATGTTCAACATACATGGTTTTTAATCCATGGTGGATAATAACAGCAATTTCATAGGCATATGCGGGATCATAAGCCCGTACATTTGGAATAACAGATGCCATTAATTGACTATGTCCATCTTGATGCTGAAGACCTTCCCCTGCAAGCGTTGTCCGTCCAGCAGTACCACCCAATAAGAATCCTTTTGTACGCATATCTGCGGCAGCCCAAATAAAATCTCCTACACGTTGGAATCCAAACATTGAATAATATATGAAAAATGGAATCATGCTTACAGCATGTGAAGAATATGACATCCCCGCAGCAATAAAAGATGATATTGCGCCAGCCTCACTGATACCTTCTTCTAAAATTTGACCATCAGTTGCTTCTTTGTAATACAGAAATTGTTCTGAATCAACGGGAATATATTTCTGTCCCACATGGGAATATATTCCAAGCTGTCGAAATAGAGGGTCAATTCCAAAAGTCCGTGCTTCATCAGGAATTATGGGTACGATATTTTTGCCAATGGATTTATCTTTTGTTAGTAGAGTTAACAAGCGAACAAATGCCATGGTAGTGGATATTTCTCTATCTCCAGACCCATTTAGTAATTCTTCAAAATAATTTAATTCAGGAATTTCAAGGGGGGTTTTGTTTGCACTTCTAGATGGTAAAGAACCGCCTAATTTTTCTCTCTGTTCCTTTAGATATTTAATTTCTATACTGTCATCAGCTGGTTTGTAAAAAGGTGCTTTAATACATTCTTCATCAGAAAGAGGAATATCAAATCGTGAACGGAAGTGAAGTAGTTCCTCCTCATTAAGTTTCTTCTGAGAGTGAGTAATATTTCTTCCTTCACCAGCTTCACCTAAACCATATCCTTTGATAGTTTGCGCTAAAATGACTGTGGGTTGATCTTTTTGATTTACTGCCTCATGATATGCTGCAAACACCTTTGCAGGGTCATGCCCTCCAACTTGGAATTTCCAGAGTTCATCATCTGTGAGATGCTCTACCATTTTTAACAATTTGGGATCTTTACCCCAAAAGTGTTCTCTAATATATGCACCACCTTCAACAATATATTTTAGGCGATCACCATCGACCATTTCATCTAATCGTTCAAGTAGTAGTTCACTATTTTCATCATCCATGAACTGATCCCACTCAGAGCCCCATACCACTTTAATGACATTCCAACCAGCGCCTCTGAATGCACCCTCTAACTCTTGAATGATTTTACCGTTTCCACGAACGGGCCCATCCAACCGTTGAAGATTGCAATTTACTACAAAAATCAAATTATCTAATTTTTCACGTGAGGCTAAGGTTAATGCACCCAAAGATTCTGGTTCATCCATTTCACCATCACCCAAAAATGCCCATACTTTTCGATTTTTATCTTCCAGAAAACCTCTATCATATAAATAATGCATAAATCGAGCTTGATATATTGCCATGATAGGCCCCAGCCCCATTGAAACCGTGGCAAATTGCCAAAAATCTTTCATCAACCATGGATGTGGATATGAGGATAAGCCACCTCCATTAGCCAATTCTTTCCTGAAATTATTGAGTTGAGTTTCTGAAATTCGCCCTTCTAAAAATGCACGTGCATAAATGCCTGGTGAGGCATGTCCTTGAAAAAATACTAAATCACCACCACCGATTTCAGGACCTTTTAGAAAATGGTTAAATGCAATTTCATACAATGTTGCAGCTGAAGAAAATGAGGAAATATGTCCACCAATTCCATGATGTTCTCTATTCGCACGTACAACCATTGCCATGGCATTCCAACGAATGAGGGATTTAATTCTTCGTTCAATATCCCGATCACCTGGAAAATTTTCCTGTTGAGTTACAGGAATAGTGTTTACATAAGCTGTATTGGGGCTATACGGCATTTTAACACCATTACGTCGGGCAAATTCTATCATTTTTTCAATAATAAAATGTGTTCTTTCAACACCTTCTGACTCAAGTATTGCTTTTAGTGACTCAATCCACTCTTGAGTTTCTCGTGGATCTGTATCTATATGCTTGAAAGTTTGATTCATATTTACGTCGATATTCAGTAGATAAAATTACGAAGATTAAAAAATTATTGACCTAATGTTTGTCTTAGTTTTTCCCAGCCAATTTTATTTAATTTTTTTTTCATCAGTCGAAACCCTTCTCCATAGTCTGGATCCGAATCTGCATACATAGATTCTAAATGAATTTTAGAAAAAGTAGTATTATCTAGTTCATAAATAAATGCACTGGCTAAATTGCAAAATCCTTCACGCTCATGTGAGGGAAGTTCGACTGAATTTTCAAAGAGCCAAACATGAAAATATTCATGGGCAAGTACAGCATGAAACTCAATTTTTGGGAGTCTGTCTAATACATATATATGGAATTGCTTATTAATTTCCCCAATCGGAGTTTTTAAAAATGAATAATGGGTAAATCCTTTTAAGGTTGAAGATGCTAATGACCCAGATAATTCGTTTAATGATTTTCTATCTACAATAGTTATGGGAATATCTGTAGTTGAAATGTTGATACCAATTTTTTGTAATTCTTTTAAGACTGTATCCCTTGAGTCTTTTATTTCATGGAGTTTACTGATGGTGTTACTTTCACATAGACTACATAAAAAGCGACCATCACTGAGTTTATAGCCACCATGTGTTACGGCTTCAGAAATTATCCTTGAACAAGAACTGCAATAAATACCCTCTTTCTCATGATGTGTATGAAAAGGATTTCCCCACGCATCAACCAGATATTCATTCTCTAATGGCTGTAAGCAGATTTGACATTTGGGTAAAATTTCATTTTTAAAACAATGGGGGTGATATTGCTTACCTTCGTGAGAATAGTATTCTTCTTGTAAATGCTGATTACAATAGTTGCAACGAGGTTTGATATGGGTTTTATAACAATTTGAATGATAAGATTTACTCTCGTATTCTATCCATTTATGCTGGATAATTTTTTTACATTGGTAACATATTTGAGCATTTGCTTGAATGAATGTAAATAGCCCAATAATGACCCATAAAATATATTTTGATTTCTGCATCTTCATATTATTTCATAGTGGAGTTATGTTCTAAATTTAAGCCCATTTCTTTTGGATAATTTCATACTTATAGTTGAAATATGAATAGTAACTCAGTTATGAGTTACGTAATTTATAAACATAGTATTCAGATAAAAAATAATATATGAGAATTGCATTTTTAACGGCAGGTGGTATCGCACCATGTTTATCATCTTCAATAGGTGAACTTATAAAGGGGTATTATAATAAATTTCCCGAAGCAAAACTTATTGGTTATTTGCATGGTTATCGTGGATTGTTACTTGGAAAATCAATTGAAATATCAGAGAAAGTAAAACAAAATGCTGATATATTGACCCAATTTGGTGGAAGTCCAATTGGAAATAGTCGTGTAAAATTAACTAATATTGAAAATTGTGTAAAAATGGGTTACATCCAAGAGGGTGAGAATCCATTAAAAATTGCTGCAGAGCAACTCATTAAAGATAAAATTGATATATTACATACAATCGGTGGAGATGATACCAATACCACTGCTACCGATTTGGTAACATATCTCGCTGAAAATGGATATAATCTAACAGTGGTAGGACTACCCAAAACTATTGATAATGATGTGTTTCCAATTCAACAAACACTGGGTGCATGGACTGCTGCGGAACAGGGTGCTATTTTTTTTGAAAATATTGTTAATGAAAGCACTACGAGTACACGCCAACTAATTATTCATGAAGTGATGGGTAGAAATTGTGGTTGGCTTACAGCCAAAACTGCTGAAGTATATAGGAAGCGTCTCCATAAACGTGAATTTTTACCCGAATTTTTAGTATCAAAAGATCGTTGGGATGTACATGCAGTTTATGTTCCTGAAATTGATATTAATATCCAGAGAGAAGCTAAACGTCTCCGAAAGATTATGGATGAGAAAGATTGTGTAAATATTTTTCTCAGTGAAGGTGCAGGGATTGAGAGCATTGTTGATGAAATGGAATCATCTGGTCAGGAGGTTAAAAAAGACGCTTTTGGGCATGTACGATTAGATGAAATTAATCCAGGGCAATGGTTTGCAAAACAATTTGCTAAAGAAATTAGAGCAGAAAAAGTACTGGTTCAAAAGAGTGGCTATTTTGCGCGTTCAGCTGCACCCAATGAAATGGATATGGAATTAATTAGAAATACCGCAAAATTGGCAATAGAATGTGCTGAGAATAAAAATAGCGGTGTAATTGGTATAGATGAAGATAATGGGAATCAATTAAATTGTATAAATTTTGATAGAATTAAAGGTGGAAAACCCTTTGATACATCTTCATCCTGGTTTACAAAAATGTTAAATGAAATCGGTCAATAACTTGAGAAAGGGGAATTAATGAAGTATAAAAATGAGTTAATTCAAAATGCAAATTTAATGGTACAAAAAGGGAAAGGGATTCTTGCTGCTGATGAGAGTACTCCCACATGTACAAAGCGATTTACTGGAATCGGTGTGGAGTCCACAGAATTAAAGCGAAATGAATATCGTGATATGTTACTTACAACTAATGATATGGAATCTTTCATAAGTGGGGTTATTTTTTACGATGAAACCTTACGCCAATCCACTATTAATGATGGAACTCCATTCCCAAAGCATTTACAAGATAAAGGTGTAATTCCAGGTATCAAAGTCGATATGGGTGCCAAACCATTGGCAGGTCATGAAGGTGAGTTAGTAACGGAAGGTCTTGATGGATTAAGAGATCGATTAATTGAATATTATAAAATGGGTGCACGATTTGCCAAATGGCGTGCAGTTATTACTATTGGTGATGGTATTCCGTCTTCAGCATGTTATGAGGCTAATGCACATGCACTCGCACGTTATGCAGCACTTTGTCAAGAGTCAGGGCTTGTACCCATTGTTGAACCAGAAGTTTTGATGGATGGTACTCACAGTATTGAAACTTGTTACGATGTAACGGTTACTATTCAAAAAGAAGTATTTAGACAGTTAGAAGTTCAAGATGTAATGCTAGAGGGAATAGTTCTCAAACCCAATATGATTGTTTCTGGAACTGAATGTACTGTTCAGGCAGATGTGGACACTGTTGCAGAGTTGACAGTAAAATGTTTAAAAGAAACGGTACCTTCATCAGTACCAGGGATTGCATTTTTATCAGGTGGTCAATCAAATGAAGATGCTACAGCTCATCTGAATGCAATGAACTCAACTTTTGGTGATGATTTGCCATGGAATTTAACATATTCATATGGAAGAGCATTACAGCAGTCTGCATTAAATACGTGGGGTGGTAAATCTGAAAATGTAGTTGCCGCACAAGATGCCTTTTATCTTCGTGCTAAATTGAACGGACTTGCTTCTACTGGAGAGTATAGTGATTCTATGGAAGAAGTTGCAGTTTAATTAGAAAATCAAATATAATAATAAACGGGGAGTTTACTCCCCGTTTTTATTGTGCAGATAATACTTAATTTTTTCAAGTCCCTTCTCAATTTTTTCAACATCTAAAGCATAAGAAAAGCGAACTCTGCCTGGTGCACCAAACCAATCTCCTAAATAGGTAATTACATTATAATCTTTATATAGATCCCAAACAAAATCACGGGCTTTTTCAACCTTTGGCATCATATAAAATGCACCTTCTGGATTCCATAATTCTAAGTTTAAATCTGCTAAGCCATTAAATAAGAGATTGCGCCGTTCTTCCCAAATTTTTAATTGATTATCAATAAATGAGCGAGGAACTTTAGTTGCTTCATAAGCCATTTCCTGTCCAAGAATATTGGTATTCATAGAGGTGTGGGTTTTCATAGTGATGATGTCACTTATAAGAGAATTATCTAATGACCAAAGGTATCCTACTCGAAATCCACACATGGCATAGGTCTTTGAGAATGAATTAATCGTAATTACATGAGGTCCTTTAATTAGATAATTCTCTCGAACATAAATTAAATCTTTATAAACTTCATCTGATAGAATATAAGTGCCTTGTGCTTCTGCAATTTTCTCAATGTCTTTTAATGTTTCCACTGACTCAACTCTGCCTGTTGGATTGGATGGAGAATTTATTATGATTGCACGACAATCTTTAATTTTTGCCTTAAAATCGTCTAAATCTATTCGCCCATGGATGGTGTTTACATACACAGGCTCCATTCCTGAAAAATTTATCATATGAGGATATGAATAATAATAAGGTTTGGTTATCAACACCTTTTTGGGTAAATGATGCTTATAGGAGGCAATAACCCTTAAAGTTAGGTCTAATGCTTCTGATGCACCATTGGTAATGACAAAACTGTCTGCAGTAGAATCAGGATATTGTTTAGCCAGTGCATCCCTTAAATTTTCTTGGCCCTGAATTAGCCCATATTTAAAATCAGAATAGTGGGGTAAAATATTGTATACCTCTGGTGGCGGTGGTAGGTCTGGTTGACCTGATCCAAATGAAATTATATCATCACCTTGTACACCAATAAACGTTGCTGGTGAGAGCGTATTTTTGTTTATCATTTATTGAGTAGGATATATTCTGATTTGAAGAATTCGACGGGCGGTTGCCTTGATTATTTCAATTTGACCAATTGAAGTAAATAAATGTTCACCTTGATTTGGAATTCGTCCGATTTGAGAAATAATAAAACCGCCTACGGTTTCATAATCTCCTTGGGGAATGATATTCTTGAATTGCTCATTAAAAATTTCCCAATCTATTTTGGCATTTACTGAAAATGAGCCATCATCATTTTTAATTCCTTGAACAGAGTCAGTATCAAATTCATCTTCAAAATCACCAAATAATTCTTCAAATACATCTTCTACTGTAATGAGTCCAGCAGTACCCCCATGTTCATCTAATACAATAGCCAGTGCATGACGAGAGTTTTGGAACTCAGCCATCAATTCCATAAGTCGTTTGGAGTATGGTGTAAAGTGAATTGGTTTTATCACATCTTGTAAATTTTCGGGAGCGTTGAATAAATCATAGAGATAAACAACACCTAAAATATTATCTAAATTATTCTCATATACGGGAAGTTTTGAATGCCCAGAATCAATAAATGTATGCAGTATTTTTTCTAACGAATCATCTTTTGAAATTGCTGAAATCTCAGTTCGCGGTGTCATGGCTTCATAAACACTGATGTCACTAATTTCAAATACATTGTTAATGAGCTCTTGTTGATCCTTCTCTATTGTTTCCTTATCATCAATTTGCTCATATACATATTGCAAATCATCTCGCTTTTCTTCCAATTGTTCTGCTGTGGATCGAGACTCTGTTACATCCATAAATCCCATTCGTTTGATAACAAAAAGAAGAGGAAGCATGAAAATTCTGCTCATGGTTAAAAATGGAGATAAAATGACGATTCCAATATTTGCATATTCTCGCATGATAGTTTTAGGTAGAATTTCACCAAAGATTAAAACAATGACAGCAATGGGAATCACAATGTACTGAGGTGAAAACGTTTCTAATCTTAACAAATATATAGTTGCAAATGAAGTGGTCAAGATATTGGCAAAATTTGTACCAATCAAAATTACAGAGAGGTATTCCTCTTTGTTTTCAATGATGGATGCAGCCCATCGTGAAAGTCGCATTCTCTGTTTCACCCATACATTTATTTGTAATGCATTGGCAGAAATAAGTGCTATTTCAGATCCTGAAAAGATGATTGATAAAATTAACCCAGCTATGGCTAAGTTTAGGTCAAGCATTATGAATAATTTTCCATATAGTTAAATAAATTAGTGGGATTACAGAATATTTTCAAAGATGAATAGTTTAAAAATTACAGAACAACAAAACTCAAATTCATTGAATATTGATAAGCAAAGTGTAGAAGAAATTTTACATACCATCAATAATGAGGATGCAAACATTGCAAATTCTGTGAAAAATGCAATTCCTCAAATCTCTAATTTTGTGGATGAAGTAATCAAATCATTTTGGAATGGCGGAAGATTATTTTATGTTGGTGCTGGAACCAGTGGACGATTGGGGGTATTAGATGCATCAGAATGTCCGCCTACATTTCGTACTCATCCACAAATGGTACAAGGCATTATTGCCGGTGGAGATGCTGCGCTTCGAAATTCTGTAGAAGGGGCTGAAGATGATGGGGATGCAGGTATAAATGCGATGGAAAATTATAGTGTAAAAAACCAAGATGTTGTGTTGGGAATATCAGCCAATGGAAATGCACAGTTTATATTAAGTGCATTGAAAGAAGCAAAATTGAGGGGAGCTTCAACAGGATTATTTATGTGCAATAAACCTAAAAAGATAGATTATATTGATCATGTAATTTCGGTTTTAGTTGGCCCCGAAGTCGTTACAGGTTCTACTCGAATGAAAGCAGGAACTGCCACAAAGATGGTTTTGAATATGATTACTACAACATCCATGATTAAGTTAAATAAGACTTATGGGAATTTAATGGTGGACCTTACGGCATGTAATAAAAAACTATGGGATAGAGGAAGTCGAATTGTTTCTCAAATTACAAATTTAAATCTTGAAAAATCAATGGAGCTATTGAAATCTGCAGATGGTGAAGTGAAGACTGCCATTGCTATGTGGAAGCTCCAATGTAACAAAGAGCATGCCCAAAAAGAACTTCAAAACGTAAATGGAAGCCTGAGCCAAATTATTGATAAGTCGTAATCCATATTCCAATGGAATAAACATTCTTGGTCTCATGTCGGGTACATCTATGGATGGATTAGATATGTGTCTTTCAAAAATTCATCTAACTCCTGAGTATAAATTCTCATTCAAAATAGTTAAAACGGCGTTTAGTCCATTCGATAAAAAAACAAAACAGATTATAATCGATGCTCTGAAAGGTAATTCTATAGATTTAGCACATAATCATTTAGGTGCATTATATGCAGAATTGTGTAGAAATCACTTTAAAAATGAAAATATTGATGCCGTGGCTATGCATGGACAAACTATTGCCCATAAAGATGGAGAAATGACACAACAAATTGGAAATCCTCAATTTCTTAAGGAGAGTTTCCAGATTCCCATCATTTTTGATTTTAGGCAAAATGATATTGCAGAAAATGGTAATGGAGCTCCGTTAATGCCCCTTTTAGATTGGCTTCTTTTTAAGGATAATCCAAAGCACAATATTGTATTAAACATCGGTGGAATTGCCAATATTTCATATATACCACCGAAAGCGAATCAATCAGATGTAGTTGGATTTGATACAGGCCCGGGAATGTCTCTCATTGATGAATTATGTACACAGTTTTTCAACAAATCATTTGATACAAATGGTGAATTATCCTCCAAAGGGAATATAGATAATAAATTGCTTCATGAATTAATGATGCATCCATTTATAAGAAAAGAATACCCCAAATCAACTGGTAGGCATGAATTTGGATCAAAATTTGTACATAAAGTAATTCAACAATGGAACCATTTATCCCATTATGATATTCTGAGGATATTTGTGTCATTTACAGCTAAATCTATATGGGAGAACATTTTATTAATCCGTAATTTTACCCCGCGAAATTGGGAACTAATTGTGAGTGGTGGAGGAGTTTTACATCCAATACTCATGAGTGATTTAGAGTACTATACATCCCAAACAATTAAGACATCAAATGACGTTGGCATTAAACCTGAGTTTAAAGAGGGATTGCTTATGTCCGTATTAGGTGCAGCTAAGTTAATGGAACTACCTGCCAACATGCCAACTGTCACAGGTGCAAAAAAACATGTCTCATTGGGACGCATTTTATAAGGAAACCATGAACGAATTTATTTTTAGAAAATATGATATAAGAGGTATTGTTGAAACTGATTTTACTGATGATGTGGTCCAAAATTTAGGTCGAGCATTCGGAACTTATGTTTTGCGAAATGGAGGAAGTACTGTTGCGGTAAGTGGTGATATTCGTCCTTCAACGATTGGTCTCATGGATAATTTGATTAAAGGTCTTACAGATGTAGGTGTAGATGTAAAAGATTTGGGAATTCTTCCCACACCAGCGAATTATTTTTCTATGTATCACTTGGACGTGGATGGAGCCATCCAAATTACGGGTAGCCATAACCCTCCAGAATTTAATGGATTTAAAATTTCTCATAACCAAAAAGCATTTCATAGTGAGCAAATACAAGATTTAAAAACCCTTATTGATAATAAAGATTTTGTAACTGGTCAGGGAGATGTGGAGAAAATTGATATTCTCTCAGACTATATGGATATGTTAAAAAATAAAATTAATATTGAGCGACCTTTAAAAGTTGCTATTGATTGTGGAAATGCTGCTGGATGTATTTCTGCACCACAAATTTTTAAATCATTGGGTATGGAAGTTACAGAATTATTTTGTGATGTAGATGGTACATTTCCTAATCATCATCCAGATCCAACTGAAGACCATAATTTAAAAGATTTAATTGAAGAAATTCGATCTGGGGAATATGATTTTGGGGTGGCATTTGATGGCGATGCTGACCGTGTTGTTGCTGTTGATGAAAAGGGTGGAATTATACGTGCTGATGATCTAATATCATTATTTTTACCAGAAATAATTACCAATAAAGGTGACGGAATAGTTTTTGATGTAAAATGCTCCCAAGCATTAGAAGATATGATTCAACGTTATGGTGGAACTCCTATAATGTGGAAAACAGGCCATTCTCTCATAAAAGATAAAATGCGTGAATTAAATGTAAAATTTGCAGGAGAAATGAGTGGGCATATATTCTTTGCAGATGATTTTTATGGATTTGATGATGCTGTATACGTGGCATTAAGATTGGCTCAATTAGTTTCAAGAGGTGATAGAAAACTCTCTGAAATCACCTCTGAAATCCCACATTACTATTCCACGCCAGAACTAAGAATGGAATGTAAGGACGATATAGAAAAATTTAATATTGCAGAAAAAGCCACCGAATTTTTCACCCAAAATTATGAATGCATAACTGTAGATGGTGTACGTATAAAATTTGGTGATGGGTGGGGGCTTGTACGTGCATCAAATACTCAACCTGTATTGGTGTGTAGGTTTGAGGCACAAACTCAATCACGCATGGAAGAAATTCAAAATCTAGTATTGGATAAACTTACAGAATTTGGAGAAATTGCTGTTGGAGTTTAACTCACTCACTCAAACATATCGTGAAGAAATAAATAATAAACTCCTCTCGGTGTACAATGAGGGACCAATTTCTCTTGTTGAACCTATTAACTATGTATTATCTGGGAAAGGTAAACGAATTCGCCCACTGCTCACATTATTCACAACAGAATCATTTGGGGCACCTCATATAGATGCAATGCCCTCGGCATTGGCCATTGAAATATTACATAATTTTACCCTCGTTCATGATGATATTATGGATGAGGACAATATTCGTCATGGAAAAGAAACGGTACATTTAAAATGGGATGTAGGTTCAGCAATCCTTACAGGCGATGCAATGCTTTCATTGGCACTAAAACTTTTACAAAAATCGCCGAAAAATCGCCGAAAGCTAATGGATAGTTTTATTGATGGATTACTTGCTGTTTGTGAAGGTCAAGCCTATGATAAGGAATTTGAATCAAATGATAATGTAACCATTGATGAATATATTAATATGATTGATCTCAAAACAGGATATTTAATAGGATTATCTGCAGAGCTAGGAGCAATTTCAGCTGGCGTTGAACAAACTTATGTAAATAATGTTCGTGATTATGGACGACTTATTGGGCGTGCATTTCAAATCCAAGATGATTTATTAGAGATTTTTTCTGATGCTAAAAATATGGGTAAGAGTTTAGAGAGTGACTTAATCTTAGGTAAGAAAACCTATTTAATGATTAAAGCTAAAGAATCACATCCCGATGAAATACAAAATGCATTAGAATTAGCCAATGAAGATTTTGATAAAGGCTTAGGACAAGTTCGAAATATTCTTAACAAAAGTGGAATTCGTCAAGAGGTCGAACACTTAGTAAAAAATATTATTAATGAAGCAGATTCAATTTTGAATCAACTAAATATAAACACAGACAAACTAAAATATTTTAGTAATCTCATCACAAATAGAGGTAATTAGTGATAGAAGTAAAAGAATTAAGAAAATCCTTAGACATATCCAATATGCATGATGCTATACTGGGGTTCCCTCAACAAATAAGTGATTCGTTTTCCATTATGGGAAATTGGGTTGAACAAAATGATTATAAAAATATTCAACAAATTTTAGTTTTAGGCATGGGTGGATCTGCAATTGGTGGTGATGTTGTTCGAGTATTAATCCAATCTGAATGTGTTATCCCCATGATTGTTAATAGGTCTTATAATATTCCTCATTGGGTAAATGAAAATACATTGGTTATTGCATCTTCCTATTCAGGTAATACTGAAGAAACACTTTCTGCTCTTGGGCAATGTATTGATGCAAACGCACAAATATTATCCATAACTACCGGTGGCGAATTGTTGGAAATTTCAAATAAATATGATTTTGACACTATCATCTTACCTGCTGGTTTACAGCCTCGTGCGGCATTAGGGGTATCTGCATCTATATTACTTTTAGTATTAAATAAGCTCCAATTGGTGAATAATGCCTTAATTGAAGAGTTGCACCATTCTATAAATTTGTTAGCAGATTTGGGTAAAGAGTTGTCCAATTATGATGATGAAAATCCCGCTATGATTTTAGCAAATGAAATTCATACAATGTGCCCCATTATTTATGGTAGTGAAGATTTAACATGGGTTGCAGCATTACGATTTAGAGGACAATTAGAAGAAAATGCAAAGATGTTAGCATTTCATCATCACATCCCTGAACAAAATCATAATGAAATTGAAGGGTGGAGTTGTCATACTCATTTATTAGATTCAAAGTGTATTATTTGGTTAAAGGATGAAGATGACCATCCACGTTCATTAAAGAGAATGGAAGTCAGCTCAGAATTATTAACGGGAAATGTGGGTAAACAGATAGAAATTCAAGAAACAGGGCGCTCTCCATTAGTTCGATTATTTAAAATGATTCACTTTACAGATTGGGTGAGCTACTATGTAGCATTATTGAATGAAGTAGATCCAACACCAGTTGAACGAATCACTCAATTAAAAGCAGAATTAGCCAAGGGATAATTTTATTTTTAGGGCATATAGCCCTAAATTTTACCTATGAAACAAGTAGAAGTATTAAGGATTTCATACTATCCTCCCAATAAGGGGTATGCAGTTATCCTAAAAGAAACGGATGGAGAGAGACAAATCCCAATTATAGTGGGGAGTAATGAAGCTCAAGCAATTGCTATGGCAATTGAAGGTATTGAGATGCCACGTCCACTTACTCACGATTTAATGCTAGATATTATTCATTCACTAGATGTGGATATTAAACATATTGAAATCTCTGATATTCGTGAAGGTACTTTTTTTGCGAGAATTGTTATGACCACCGTTGCTTCTGGCGATGTTTCAATTGACTCTAGACCCAGTGATGCCATTGCATTAGCCTTACGTTCTATGGCACCTATTTATGCACAAGAGGTAATTTTTAATTCAGTTGGCATTGTTGAAAAACCTCAAAAAACTGAAAATGTAGAAGAGGTAGAAGATACTTTTGAAGCAACTCAGTTTTTGGAGCCAATCACAAATTCTGAAGATATGATTGATAATTTAAATGAAGCATTAGAACGTGCTGTGGAAGAAGAAGAATATGAAGTGGCTGCGCGTTTACGAGATAGAATAAAAGAAATAGAGAAGAAATCTAATAATTAGTTAGCATTAATTGCTTCTAATGCACTCCGTGCAGCCTGTTGTTCTGCAGATTTTTTACTCCGTCCATCACCACTATAAATTTCACCATTGCTCAGTTTTACATTTATATGGAAAATTTTATCATGTTCAGGGCCTATCGATTCAATGAGTTCAAATTGAGGGGATTCAAACCCTTTTCGGTGACATAACTCGATAAGGGTACCTTTATAGTTTTGGTTTTCATCTGCATGTTTTATGTTTTTTACCAATGTTCGGTTTATAAAACCTACGGCTTGGGATTCTCCACCATCCAAAAATATCGCACCAACCACTGATTCATATACATCTGCAGCAATATTTAATGCTACTTTTTCATCTTTTAAATCAACACCTGAATCTACTTTTACATGGTCAATAATTCCGTAGGTATGGCTTAAAAAACCCAAGAATTGACGATTTACAAGAGATGCTCTTTTTTTTGTTAAACTACCTTCATCTAAGTCTGGATAATTATTAAAGAGCCATTCCGAAATTACATGATCAAGTACAGCATCACCCAGAAATTCTAATCGTTCATAATTTTTTGCAGGATTAGAGAATAATGATCGATGGGTAAGTGCAGTTTTAAGCCATTGTGGATTATGAAATGTATAGCTTAACTGTTTTTCGATAATACGAGTGGTATCATCTTTTTGATGGGAAGAAAATAAAGATTTTAAAAATCTCAAGGATTATACCGATTGAATAATACCACCGCATTATGTCCACCAAAACCAAATGTATTTGAAATTACAACATCTACCTGGAGATTATGTTTTGCAACATTGGGAGTGTAGTTTAAATCACATTCTGGGTCAGAGTTTTCTAAGTGAATTGTAGGTGGTATAAAATTGTTTTCAATGGTTAGAAGTGATGCAATGGCTTCAATACCACCAGCAGCACCCAATAAATGTCCCGTCATTGATTTTGTAGAGCTTACATGGAGATGTTGTGCATGCTCACCAAATACCGTATGAATTGCAGTGGTTTCGTTTTTATCATTATATGGTGTTGATGTGCCATGAGCATTAATATAATTAACATCATTGGGTGACAGATTTGCATCTTCAATTGCACGATTCATTGCACGTGCTGCACCTTCACCATTTGGGGCAGGTGATGTTAAATGATATGCATCTCCAGTAGCACCATATCCCGAAATCTCACCGATTATATGTGCACCTCGATCTAGGGCATGTTGGAGTTCTTCAAGAACCAAAATACCAGCACCTTCTCCCATTACAAAGCCATCCCTTTCTGCATCAAAAGGGCGACTGGCTGTATTAATATCGCTATTTTTTGTTAAGGCTTTCATATTTGAAAAACCTGCAATTGAGATTGGAGATATTGGGGCTTCAGTTCCACCGGTAATAATGGCATCTGCATCACCATATTTTATCATACGGAATGCATCACCTATTGCATGTGTGGCCGTGGCACATGCTGATACTAATGAATAGTTTGGACCTTTGAATCCATATTTAATAGAGACATGCCCCGGTGCGATATCCGAAATCATGGCAGGTATAAAAAATGGACTTACACGACGTGGGCTTTTCATCAATCGTGTATGTTGGTCCTCAAATGTTTGAATTCCTCCAACGCCAGAACCGATGATTACTCCCACGCGTTCTAGGTCGGGCGCCTTGTCTATACCAGATTGCTTTATCGCTTCATCAGATGCAATAATAGCAAATGCGGAAAATCGATCTAAGCGATTTAATTCCTTCTTATCGATATGAGATTCTAAATCAATATGAACTTGTCCTGCAATTTTTACAGAATAATCAGTGGTATCAAAATGGGTAATTGACCCAATTCCATTTTTACCCGATTGTAATCCTTGTAAAAGTTCAGGAGAGGAATTTCCGATGGGAGATAGGGCTCCCATACCGGTAACAACAACGCGACGTGACAATGTTAGCCTAGTTTTTCAGTAATATAATCTACTGCTTGTTTTACAGAAAGTAGGTTTTCAGCATCATCATCTGGAATTTCAATGCCAAATTCTTCTTCGAATTGCATAATTAATTCTACAGTATCAAGTGAGTCAGCACCTAAATCATCAATAAATTTTGCATCCATTGATACTTTAGATTCTTCAACACCCAATTTATCAATAATGATCTCTTTAATTTTATCAAAATGTTCTGACATGTATTCTCCTTTTTAGTGCATGACCATTCCACCATCAACATTGAAAGTTTGACCGGTGATATACGATGAATTTTCTGATGCTAAAAAGCATACTAAATTCGAGATATCTTCAGGCAAACCCAACCGTTGGAGGGGAATGGATTTGGTTAATTTATCTTTAGTTGTTTCGTCCAGATTATCTGTCATATCTGTTTGGATATAACCTGGCGCAATAGCATTCACAGTTATATTTCGTGAACCTAATTCTTTTGCTATGGATTTTGTTAATCCAAAAATTCCTGCTTTGGATGCAGCGTAGTTTGATTGTCCTGAATTACCCATTAATCCAATTACAGATGAAATATTGATAATACGTCCGCATCGAGCTTTCATCATGGGACGTGTTACCGCTTTTATTCCATTAAAGCATCCTTTAAGGTTTATATCTATTACGGTATCCCAATCTTCTTCTTTCAAACGCATAACAATATTATCACGGGTAATTCCAGCATTATTTACCAATATGTCAACTGTACCCCACTGATTAATTACAGAGTTTACAGCCTCAGTAAATGAGTCTAAATTAGATACATCGCATGAGATTGAAATTGCTTCACCACCATTGGATATGATTTCTTTTTCTATAGATTGTAAAGCGTCAACACCACGACTGAGTAATGCAACTTTTGTGCCTTGTGATGCTAATGTTTTGGCAATGGAGGCACCTATTCCCCTTGAGGCACCTGTAATAATTGCAATTTTATTTGTTAAACTAGACATATGATTCGATTTGTTCTAATGTACCAATACTTGTTGATTGGTGATTTTTAATAATTCGCCTATTTAAACCACTCAAAACCTTACCTGGGCCCACTTCAATAAAAGTGGAGTAATTGTCATGATTCATATTTGTAATAATGTTTGACCAAAGTACTGGATTTTCTAACTGCTTTAAAATATTATCCTTGATTTCATCTGCAGATTGTACAGGATTAGCACTCACATTCTGATAAACAGGTATGATTGCATCGTTGAAATTTACGGAATTTAATACTTTTGATAAAGGTTCTCTTGCAGGGGTCATCAAAGGTGAATGAAAGGCTCCAGATACATTTAGCGGTAATGCTCTTCGGATTCCAATTGATTTTGCTGTATTGATTGCATTTTCAACTGCATTTTTTTCACCTGAAATTACCACTTGTCCTGGTGCATTTAAGTTGGCTGGAATTACAACGCCCTCTTGATGGCATATTTCATTAATTTGCTCTTCATCTGCACCTAAAATTGCGGCCATACTACCTGGGTTATTTTCTCCAGCTATTGCCATTTCATTAGCACGAACTTTTACCACCGAAAGTGCATCTTCAAAAGACAAAACTTTTGCAGATACTAATGCGGAAAATTCACCAAGGCTATGTCCTGCTACAGCAGAAGGAACAATGCCTTTCTCTTCTAATAAAGTATTAACGATAACGCTATGAATAAAAATTGCAGGTTGGGTAAACTGAGTTTGTTTTAATATTTCATCTGGACCCTCAAATGAAATTTTGTCTATGTCAATTTCTAGTATATCATTGGCAATAGTATAAAAATCTTTTGCAGTTGAGTTGTTTTCATAGAGTTCTTTTGCCATACCCACAAACTGTGAACCCTGTCCAGGAAATAAAAATGCTAATTTCATTATTCCATACCCCATTTTATATAGGTGGCACCCCATGTGAAACCAGCACCAAAAGAGGCTAATATTAAATTATCACCTTTTTTTAATCTATTTGTGGCTACGGCTTCTTCAATACCAATAGGAATTGTTGCAGCAGTAGTATTGGCATATTTATCTATGTTGATTAACACTTTATCTTCAGAAATACCCAATCTCTTAGATGCTGCATCAATAATTCGCTTGTTCGCTTGATGGGGGATGAATAAATCAATATCATCATGGGAAAGATTATTTCGAGTAGCAACATCGTAGGAAATATCTGCCATACCTTTTACAGCAAATTTAAAAACAGTTTTTCCATCTTGGTAAACATAATGCATGTCATTTTCAATAGTTTCAGGTGAAGTGCGATTTAAACTTCCACCACCAGGCATTTTTAAATACTCACCGCCATCACCGTCAATTCTCAATTTTGAATCGATGACACCATACTCATCAGAAGGCTCCAGTAGAACTGCACCTGCACCATCACCAAAAAGGATGCATGTATTTCTATCTTCATAATTTAAAATAGAGCTCATCGTATCAACACCTACCACAATTACTTTTTCATATCGTCCAGATTCAATTAATGATGCTCCAGATTGTAGGGCAAATATAAATCCAGAACATGCAGCCGATAAATCATACCCCCATGCATTTTTTGCACCAATTTTTGACTGAATTAATGCCGCACATGAAGGAAACATCATGTCTGGCGTTACAGTCCCCACTATAATGGCATCTATTTCTAATGGATTTAAATTTCTATCTTCAAGTATTTGATGAATAGCATTTACGGACATTTCTACGGAAGCTTGTCCTTTAGATACTATACGGCGTTCTTTGATACCCGTTCTGGATTGAATCCACTCATCACTTGTATCTACCATTTTTTCGAGATCAAGATTGGTAAGTATATTATCGGGAAGGTATTTCCCTACGGCAGTAATGTTTGCTTTACGCAGATTGTGTTTCACTAATATTTGTGTTCTCTTCAAAAATTTCCATATGCTCTGCCATTCTGTTGGCAATTTCATTTATGAGATTAGCATCATGGAATTTTTTGACGGCTTTAATTGTATTCTTAATAGATCTATACGATGAAGAACCATGGCATTTCATAACGATACCATTAATACCCAATAAGGGAGTTCCTCCATGCTCTTCATAATCGAATTTTTTCTTTAACTCAGCTAAAATAGGCATAAGCTGTGAAGCATCCGTGGTTGAATTTGAAAGTCCCTCTTTTAAAAATCCCGTCACATTTTTAAATAAACCTTCAGTGAGCTTTAAAATTATATTCCCTGTAAAACCATCACAAACCACAACATCTACATTACCATTTAGAAAATAGCGTGATTCGATATTTCCTGTAAAGTTAGAAATATGTTCATTTAATAGGGGGTATGCTGCACGTGTGAGTTCATTACCTTTACTTTCTTCAGAACCAATATTGATGAGTGCTACACGTGGATTATCAATGTTTTCTTGTGTTTCTAAATATGCACTTGCCATTAATGCAAATTGAACTAAATGTTGCGGTTTTACATCTGCATTTGCACCGGCATCACAAAGGATTACACCTCCCTTTTCAGTAGGAATGTATGGAGCAAGTGCTGGTCGGCGAATGCCATCAATTTTGCCTAATAAAAATAATGAACTGGTAAGCAGTGCACCAGTATTACCCGCACTAATGGCAGCATCAGCTTTTCCAGACTTTATTAAATCTATACATTTTACAAGGGAGGAGTCAGGTTTGGTTCTAAAAATACGAGATGGTTTTTCATCCATCTCAACCACTTGAGTAGTATGAATGATTTCAATTGAATTTTTATGCTGTGTATAAGATGATACAACATCCTCAATTTGTGGGGCATCACCCACCAAAAGAAGTTTTACTGAAGAATCATTTTTCTCCTCCAGATAAGAGAATGCACCTTCTATATTTGAAAAAGGTGCATGATCTCCGCCCATTACATCTAAGGCGATTTTCATAATCTTATGGCCTACACGCCTTGGGCGGAAATTACCGGTTTCCCTTTATAATATCCGCAGTTTGAACATGCGCGATAGGGGAGTTTAGAATGATTACACTGTGAACATGTCGCCACTTGTGGAGTACTACATTTCCAATTTGTTCGTCTTTTTCTGCTTCGTTGCTTCGAATGTCGCCTTTTTGGTACAGCCATAACCTTACCTTAAAATAAATTTATTGATTAAAATACAGCCTGTAATTTAATTATTATCAACTACAGAAACCAAATAAAATGAATAGATTATTTTTCATCGATTCTATCTATCCACACAGATTGATTACGCAATTTTTCCAATTGATTTTTTACTTTTAATGCGATGTCTTTGGTAGGGAAGTTTCCAACTCTAACCCTCCACCAATATGCATTTTTCTTTTTTACAAATACACGTTGAGTATAGGCATCAAAACCATACTTCTTTAGTGAAAGCTGATCTTTACGTGCTTCTTCCATCGTTGGCCATGCAGCTACTTGAATCGTATATGGTCTATTATCCACAACAGTTTTAACTGGTGCACGATTGATTGTACTTTTTGGATTTGACTCGGTTTTAGGTGATTTAACAATCTCAGTATTTTTAGTTGACTGTTCCTCAACTTTTTCTACTTTTGGAGTTTTAGCTGAAATTGTAGTTGAAGGCTCAGAGGAATTTTCTGCTATATAGTAAAAAATTTCCTCGCCCAGTACTTCACCTGACATATTTTCAACCATCAATGAAATGGTATATTCACCTGAAACATCTGGAGTAAATAACATAATATCATCATTTACAATCCATTTGGCATCATTTCCTTTAGGGCCTTGTGGAGGTGTCCACATAAACCGAAGTTCTTCAGCTGTATCCCAATTGTGAGAAGATTGAACTTTAAGTGTTCTGTTAGTCGACACAAGTTTGGGTTCGACTTTCTCTCCACAACCAAAAATTAGAAGAGAAATGCATATGATTTGATGCCATATACTCATGATTTGTCCTTAATTGTTAGCGATAAGTTCAGTATCTGGGAAGAAAAACGCAATTTCTTTTTGTGCATTTTCGTCAGAATCTGAACCATGAACGGCATTTTCACCAATACTTGTAGCATATAATCGACGAATTGTACCTTCAGCAGCTTCTTCAGGATTAGTGGCACCAATGGTTTCTCTCCAAGCAGAAACAGCATTATCTTTTTCCAATGCTAATACCATGCATTGTCCCGATGACATGAAATCTGTCAATTCACCATAAAATGGTCGTTCAGCATGTACGGCATAAAATCCTTCAGCTTGTGCTTTGGTCATTTTGATTAATTTTGCAGATAATACATTAAACCCTGCTTTTAAAATATGATCGAATATTAATCCTGTGTTGTTATTTCTTACTGCATCAGGTTTAATGATTGCAAATGTTCTATTATTCATTTTATTCCTTTTATACTAAAACTTCTGATTTATTTTCTAATGCTGATTTCATTTTTTCACCGATATCAGCTACTGAATCACATACTGAAATTCCACATTCTGTCATGATTCTCATTTTTGCTTCAGCAGTATCATCACCACCAGAAACTATTGCACCAGCATGTCCCATTCGTCTTCCGGGAGGAGCAGTTTGCCCAGCGATAAATCCTACGATGGGTTTAGACACATGTTCTTTGGCCCATCGTGCTGCTTCAATTTCCATTTGTCCACCGATTTCTCCAATAAGGACAATACCTTCAGTTTCATCATCAGCTTCAAATAATTCTAATGCATCTTTCATCGTGGTACCAATAACGGGATCACCCCCAATTCCTATGGCTGTAGTTTGTCCCATACCATTGCTCACCAATTGCCCAATAGCTTCATAGGTAAGTGTACCTGATTTTGAAATTACACCAATATTCCCTTTTTTGCATATAAAGCCAGGCATAATGCCCAATTTACATTCATCAACGGTAATAATACCTGGACAGTTAGGACCAATTAGTCGTGTGCCATTTTCATCAATTACACGTTTAACTTTTACCATGTCTTGTACAGGAATCCCCTCAGTGATGCAAACAACCAATTCTATACCTGCAAATGATGCTTCCATCACTGCTTCTGCTGCAAATGCTGGAGGTACAAAAATAATAGATACATTAGCTTGAGTGGCTTGTTTTGCTTCTTCAACAGAATTATATACAGGTACACGTCCATCTAATGCAGTTTGACCACCTTTACCCGGCGTTACTCCTGCCACAATATTGGTCCCATAATCTAACATCTGAGTTGCGTGGAAAGTACCTTCTGAGCCCGTAATACCTTGTACAACAACACGTGAATTTTTATTAACTAATATTGACATTTTTGCTCCTTAATTTCCTAATGCTGCTTCAACAGCTTTATATGCGGCATCTTTTATATCTTCAGCTGGGATGATAGATACTCCTGATTCGGCTAAAATTTCTTTGGCTTCAACAGCATTAGTACCTTCTAATCGAACCACAACGGGTACATCTAAATTCAATTCTTTTACTGCTTGAACCACACCATTTGCCACACGATCACAACGTACAATTCCACCAAAAATATTTATAAGAATAGCTTTTACATTTTCATCTTTAAGAATAATTTTAAAGCCATTCTTAACCGTTTCAACATTTGCGGCACCGCCAACATCTAAAAAGTTTGCAGGTTCACCTCCTGCCAATTTTATGATGTCCATGGTTGCCATTGCTAATCCAGCACCATTCACCATGCATCCCACATTACCATCTAATTTGATATAATTTAAATGATATTGACTCGCTTCTAGCTCAGTGGGATCTTCTTCGTGAGTATCACGCATGTCTGCAATTTGTGGATGCCGATACATTGCATTACCATCAAAGTTAAATTTAGCATCTAGTGCTACAATTTTACCATCTTCAGTAAGTACTAGAGGATTTATTTCTACGATAGTGGCATCTGTTTCCGTGTAGCATTTGTACATATTTGCAAAAACTTTACATGCAGTTTTGAAAGCATCACCGCTAAGGCCCAATCCAAATGCTAATTTACGTGCTTGAAATGATTTCATTCCCAATAATGGATCAATCCATTCTTTTACGATTTTCTCGGGAGTCTCTTCAGCAACTTTTTCAATTTCCATTCCACCTTCAGTAGAAACCATGAATACATCTTTACCCAATGCACGGTCTAAAGTGATGGCAACGTAGAATTCTTTTTCAATATCAAGGGCTTCAGTGATGTAAAGTTTTCTTACTTTTTGACCCTCGGGTCCAGTTTGGTGGGTAATCAAGTTCATACCCAGAATATTATTGGCATTTTCAATGGCAGAGTCAACTGTAGGAGAGTATTTTACACCGCCACCTTTTCCGCGTCCACCTGCATGGATTTGAGCTTTTACTACCACTGCATCGGTATTAAAGTCGTTGCGTACCTTTTCAATTGTAGATTCTATTTGTGAAGAATCCTCAACAACATAGCCATCTTGAATAGGCACATTATATTGTTTTAGAATTTCCTTACCTTGATATTCATGTATTTTCATAATTGTCCTTTAATTGGTAATAATTGTGCCGGCATTGCCGTCAATTGCATCTTCAATTTTGTGTAATGATGAAATCACTACTTTTTTACCATGATGTGTTAAAAAGTAAATGGCTGCTCTAATTTTTGGTGCCATGCTCCCTTCACCAAATTCACCATTTTCTAGCCATGTACTTAGCTCATCTGTAGTGGCATGGGTTACTACTTTTTGTTCTGGTGTATTAAAATTCAAATAAATATTATCTACATCGGTAACAATAAAAAGCTCTTCAGCCTTTAGCACTCGTCCCAATAGTGCTGCAGACATATCTTTATCTATAACTCCATCTAAGCCGTCTAATGTACCATCTTCTTTATTATATGCAGGAATTCCACCACCACCACCTGCAATAACGATGGTGCCAAATTCAACTAAATGTTTAATGGATTTACCATTAAAAATATATAATGGAGTAGGGGAAGGTACAACACGACGCCATTCATTCGGCTCTTGCTCTTTTAAGGTCCATCCATATTTTTCTGACATTACCTTAGCGTCTTCGGTTGAATATCGCTTGCCGATAAACTTATTGGGTTTATCAATGGCAGGATCATTTCCATCAACTTTCATTTGAGAGATAAATGTTACCACTTCACGATTGGTGTCTTCATGGTATAGTGCATTTTGCAATGATTGCTGAATCATATATCCAATGGCACCTTGTGTATTTGCTACTAAAATACCCAATGGAAGTGGGGGGATATCTTTCTCTGCCAATTCATTTTTTAGTAATTCTGCACCTACTTGTGGACCATTACCATGGGTAATACAGATGTTGTATCGCTTTCTAACAAAACTCATCACACCTTTCAGGCTGTCACGAGTATGCTCAAATTGCTGTTCTATAGTACCTGCTTCATTTTTTGGAGATATAGCATTACCTCCCAGTGCAATTATTACTGTGGGATTTTGTCTACCCATGTATACCCTCACGTAATAAAGGGAGTGTTAAACATCGTGCACCACCACGACCGCGAGAAAGCTCGGAGCCTTCGATGGTTATCATAATTTTTCCAGATTCATATTGATGAGGGGCAGACAGAAACGTTTGAGCCGTGATTACATTGTATCCCGATTTACGTAATTCTTCTAAGGTGTTTGTATTTCGCTCATAACCCACAATTATACCAGGCTTTATGGCAAACGCATTGGCACCATCGGTCCATTGCTCTCTATCTTGATTCAATAAACTTTGTCCACCACAGTTTATAGGGGTGAGTTGAATACCATCTTCTGCCATTAACTCTAACAACGTTTTATGGCTAGCGGTGGAGGTTCCAACCGTTTCACCTGGCAGTATTCGATGGGTTTTTACGGACTCACCATTATATTTTCCATGAATAAATAGGGGGGGGTATACCAATACTTCATCTTTACTAATGCGAGTAAATATAGTATCAAGATGCATCAATGTGCGTAGCTTAGGTAAATCAACAGCATATACTCGATTAAATCCTTCTTTGAAAAATAAAGGCAATAGTGCATCTACCGTTTCAGAGGGTGTGCGTTCACTCATCCCAATACAAATTGATCCTTCTCCAAAAACGATAATATCGCCACCTTCTACAGATAAATCTGGATGATTTTCATGGAAGTCATACACCTCTACATCTGCAAACAATGGGTGAAAGGTAAGAACAAACTTTGAGAGTATGTTTTCACGCTTTCTTACCCGTCTTCGACCCCAGGTAAGAATGGCCGTATTTCCCACTACCGCAGCAATATCACGCGTAAAAATGAGATTAGGAATTGGGTAAGTAAAGTATTTATCATCTTCAGCATCTGAAAGTGAACCTGCAAGAAGTACATGAATTAAATCATCCGTACGCATATTTATAAGTTCACTTATTCGAGAATCTGTGAGGTGATGGTCATAACTATCTGCTTCAAGTTTACAACAATCTTCAATTAATTGTTGTCGAGCATTATCATCCTCTAAAATATCATGAAGTAATTCGGTGAACTGGATAGTATTATCTCTACCCGTAAAATATGCCAATACATTGGATAGCTGATTATGCTCATTAGCTGCCCGTTGAGGCTGTATCAAATCATCGAATAAGAGATAATTAGGATTATGCACCAATTGACCATCTTTGTGAATCCACTCCACAATATTATGGGGACCCACAAACCGATGTTCATCACCCGGGCGGTGAACAATCACCGATTTAAGCGGTGATATTTCAGATGAAATATGAATCATACCAAAGGTGTTATTCAGTTTCTAAAAATGGATAACGATAATCTGTTGGAGGTACAAAGGTTTCTTTCACTGTACGTTGAGATACCCATCGCATTAGGTTTGCAGCAGACCCAGCCTTATCATTGGTTCCAGATGCACGACTTCCACCGAATGGTTGTTGTCCCACAACTGCACCGGTAGGCTTATCATTAATGTAAAAGTTTCCTGCAGAATGAACCAAAAACTTACGTGCAGCATTCACCGCTTCTCTACATCGAGAGAATATTGCTCCAGTTAATGCGTATTCAGATGTTGAATCTACCACTTTACAGATATTTTCCCATGATTTGTCATTATCAGATTCATCCCAATCATACACATATATTGTAAGCACAGGCCCAAAAATTTCCTCTTCCATGGTTTTAAAATGAGGATTGGTGGTGACTATAGCAGTAGGCTCTACAAAATATCCTGTGGACTTATCATATCCACCGCCACAGATAATTTCTGCATCATCAGCATTTTTAGCATAGTCAATATATGATGTAATACTATCAAAAGCAGCCTCATCAATAACTGCATTTACAAAGTTTGAAAAATCATTCACATCGCCCATTTTGATGGTTGCCACTTGTTCTACAAATTTGGTTTTTACCTCATCCCATAGATACGATGGAATATAGCATCGAGACGCTGCTGAACACTTTTGACCTTGATATTCATAGGCACCACGAATCATGGCAGTAACCAGTCCATCTACTTCACTTGATGGATGAGCTAAGATAAAGTCTTTTCCGCCAGTTTCACCAACAATCCGTGGATATGTTTTATATTTATGAATATTTTCACCTACTTTTTTCCACATGCCTTGAAATACAGCGGTAGAGCCTGTGAAATGAATTCCAGCTAAATGCTTACTTTCCATTACAGGATCACCCACTTGTGCGCCTGAACCTGGAACAAAGTTTATAACGCCATCGGGTAAACCTGCCGCTTTGAATAATTTCATTAAAAAATAACCAGAATATACAGATGATGATGCAGGTTTCCACAACACTGAATTACCCATTAATGCAGGTGCAGTGGGTAAGTTTGCCGCAATTGATGTAAAATTAAATGGGGTTACAGCAAATACAAATCCCTCTAAACCACGGTATTCAACTTGATTCCACATACCGTCTGGTGAAAATGGGGGTTGCTCCGTATAAATTTGTTGTAAATATTCACAGTTGAAGTTGAAGAAGTCTATAAGCTCACAGGCTGAGTCAATCTCTGCCTGAAACGCATTTTTACTCTGCCCCAACATGGTGGCCGCATTGATAATATCTCGAAATGGTCCCTGCAACAAAGACGCCATTTTTTTGAAAATTGCCACCCGTGCTTCCCACGGCATGTTTGCCCATGCTTGTCGAGCATTTAAGGATGCTTCAATAGCCATTTGCACTTCTTTTTCGCCCGCTTTATGGTAACTGCCTAACACATGCCCATGATTATGAGGCATTACACAATTGGCAGTATTTCCTGTACGAATTTCCTGACCATTGATGATGATGGGGATATCTACAGTTTCTGCAGACATTTCTTTTAATTTTGCTTGTAATGATGCACGCTCAGAAGTGCCTGGTGCAAATGACGACACCGGTTCATTGACTGCCGGTGGTACTCGGTAAATAGAATTGCTCATAAATAATCCTTTGTGTGATTAAAAATCGGTATAAAATCGAGAGGGAAAATTTACTCAATATTAAAAATGTAGAACAAGGAAGAAAGGTGCTTAAGATTTAGGTACGATAGAGATTGATGAAGATAGAAAAAGGAGAATGGAGATTAAATTATTTTGGGGAATGTATTTAAAATTATCCATTCTTTAAACGGATTACATCTCCATAATAATACTAACTATGGAAACCACATCTAAAATATTCACATTATAATCATTATTCATATCTACTTTGCAAATTACTTCATAATCTAATATTATTGTTGTATTTAGTATAAAATCAACTATCATTACTATATCTAATACGTTAATTAAATTATCTTCATTCATATCTCCATTATTTGCACAATCTTGATTAAAATAAAATGGTCCAATATCCGCAATAGTTCCATCAGGATCTAAAGGAGAGTCTGGGTGTCCAGCATCTATACAAGGAGAATCATGGTGTAATCTAAAATCATGATTTTCTGCATCAATAAATAAGGGATCAGCATTTATGGTCCAATCTGAATCTTGAATATTTGAGTATGAATAAATTTCATTTAAATTAACTTCGTTAATTTGGGATGTTCCATTATTAAAGAAAACAATAGAATTAGTAATTGTAACATCGCTATATACTGGATGTTCTGCACCTATATTATCTATTCCTCCACTAATTTGTTCACATCCAAAATTACTAGGAGAGATATTATTAATGGTATTAAACCCAACAAAACTATGAAAGACAAATAAATTGCTTAATAATAAAGAGATTCCAGCACCACCACAACTTATATCCCAACCAATTATATAATCTGTATGATTATTATGAACTAAGGATTTTTCTAATACAATATTGCTAAACCTACTATTAATCCCACCTCCGTAATCGTAAGTAAAATTATCATAAATATTTAAATTTTTTAATAAAACATCATTTGAACTCTCTATAAAAAGACCACCCCCTATATCTCCATAATAATTTCCCCTTATTGTGAAGCCATTTATTTCAACTTGATAAGTATCTACAATTGAAACCGTAAATCCTTCAATAATAGTATCAGAATATCCTCCAGTCGATAATAAGGTAATATTTTTTTCAATGGTTACTTGTTCACTGTAAATCCCTGGTGAAACTAAAACAGTATCTCCATCTTGAGAAATGTCAATTGCAATTTGGATGCTTTCATATTCTTGAGGCACAAGGTGGGTAGCTGAACTAACATAAGAAGTGAAAAAAGTGTAAAAAATTATATATATATATATTCATTGAGAACCTCTTATTTAATTATTTGTATTTTCTTGGTTAGAATTTGGGATTTATATTCTAATTGAATAAAATAAATACCAGAAGACACGTTTTTACTATTCCATTGAAGTGAGTGTGTACCACCTAATTGCTTACCATAATGTATTGTTTCTAAAACTCGCCCATTAATGTCTATAATTCTAATTGAAATATCAGATTCGTTTGGAATTTTATATTTTACCATAGTTGAGGCATTGAATGGATTAGGAAACACATCTAATAATTCAAAATTCTCTGAATATTTACCAACTTCTGGAATTTCACTTTGTTTATTCATCGCGGAATCATCTATTTCATAAGGAATATATTCTAAACCATTAGAAGTCATTCCAATGAAATCAAATTCAATGTCAGATATTTCAGAGTTTCTATTAAGAGCACGTGGATTAAGTATAAGTTTAATTATAGTACCATTTTCTTTTGGAATATAGCTACCATTTAATCCAATTAATACTACATTCAATTCATCATTTTCAGAGTAGTATAATTCCATTGATTGAGATAAATCACCCTTAATTATATTAACAATTTCAAATTCATCTAAAAATTTACCTTGGAAATGGAGCCCTTTTATTTTATGATGTTGATTAGTAACTGATATTGAGAATTCATACTGAGAATTTCCTATATTTGTAAATTCACCAGATAAAACAACAGGAACTAACTGATCATCAATTTCAATATTTAATGGTAAAGCAAATAATTCATTACCTTCTAAATTTAAATTTACTAATTGGTTGAAATCTGCTAAATCAAGTCTTAAAATATTATTCCATGATAAATCTAAGTTAGTAATGGGAAGGTTGTTAATAGAGGTTGGAACATATTGCAAATTAGCATTAATTATTTTGAGATTATTTAGATATTCTAAGTTTTCAATGCTTTGGGGCAGAAATAAAACTCTAAAGTTTTCAATATGTAAACTGGTAATATTACCATTCTCATTTAATTCCGTCAATATAAAATCATTAATAATTAATCGTTTGTGTAATCTATATCGCAGTTTGAAAATTGTATCGGATCAGATGAACTAATAGATTCAGTAATACCATTCAGCTCGAAAATATCATTAATTGCTTCAAGCTCTAAGGGGTCACATTGGGAATATGCAATAGAAAACAGGTTAATTGCACACAGTAAAATAATACGAAACATTGTTTATCCTTCATCACAAACAAAAAATATAATTGACATAATTATATAATTAACAAGGTCAATTAAGCAACATGTTTATTAATGGGGCTGTATTTGGACAAATTGAAATTCACATCAAATAATAATTGAATTGAAATTATTTCAATCTAGAAGTTTCATTAGAAACACTATTTTTATAAGTATTTAATTTATATTTTGAAAATAGCAATGTTAAGGTAAGGTTGTGATAATGCAGGATAATTGCAGTTTAATATATAATTAGGAATTAGAAAAATATACCTTTAGGTATAACTCATCTAATCCATTAAATAACTACTTCCTAACGTCCAACAACATAAACCGTTCCCAATACTGCACATTCTCTCAATATGGGGATTTTCCCTAAAACCGATTGTCGGGTTTTCCATCCATATCGAATTTCATGAGAGGGACGAATAGTAAAATACTGTTCATGCTCAATTTTCAAATTCTGTTTAGCAATCAACATATTAAATCCGCCAATAGTCATTCTACATTGATTTATTTCAAGGAGTTCGTCAATACAGTCATTAGATTCACTCATTAGATTTGCCATGAGCTTTATTCCCCATGAGGGCATCCAACTCAAAAATGGGATTTTTTTCAACGCAGATTTACAAAATACTTGTTGATGCAATCCAAAAGGGGAATAAAATGGGGGGAAGGTGATAAGGATTTTTGTATCCTTATGCATTAATTGTTTTATGGATGTGAAGAATGAATGTTTTTTATCAATGGGGATATGCTCAATAACATCTCGCAGAATGATGAGGTCAACAGGGCCATCTAATGTTTGCTGAAATTCAACATCTGAAATATCACCTACGCTAAAGTTTACATGATTCTCTTTCCACGGAAATGGCTTTATCTCAACCCCCATTGCCTGTGCATCCCCAAATGCAGAGATAAAACCCCCATTGCCACAGCCCACATCTAATACTTTTTTATCTGTTGTGGTAATGCCCCATTGGTGCAATTGAGGGATGTAATACTCTGTTGCCAACGTATATTGATAGGTAAAGTAGTAGTCCTCCCACGACTCAAATGATGAGGGGAGGAGATGAGTTAATGGCTTAATTGGGAGAAATCCTTACCAGTAGGATGTTGAAAAACCTGTAGCCCAAATTGAGGAATTACGGCCAATAAATGGTCAAAAATATCTGCCTGAATTGACTCGTATGCAAACCAATCTGTGGTATTGGTGAATACATAGATTTCTATGGGCAGACCCTTTTCAGAGGGTGCTAATTGACGGATTAAAAATGTAAGACCATCATGGATGTGAGCATGGTTCTTCAAATAGGCTTGAATATAGGCTCTATACGTGCCAATATTGGTGAGGCGTCTGCCATTCACTAAGGCATCCATATTTATATTTTTTTCAGAGTTATCAGATTGTATTTCATCCATCTTTTCTGTTAAATATGGGGTGAGGAGGTGAAATATTTTAAATCTATCCAATTGTTCAGTGGTACAAAAGTCAATGGAGTTTTGATCAATATATATGGCTCGTTTAATTCGTCGTCCACCACTTTCAGACATACCTCTCCAGTTTTTAAATGAGGAGTCTATGAGTTTGTGCGTGGGAATGATGGAAATGGTTTTATCCCAGTTTTGAATCTTAACGGTATGGAGCGCAATATCAATTACATCCCCATCTGCACCAAATTGAGGAGCTTCAATCCAATCCCCAATTTTAAATAAATCATTAGAGTTTATTTGGATGCTGGCTACAAATGATAAAATTGTATCTTTAAAAACTAACATGAGCACTGCTGTTAATGCACCAATACCACTGAGTAAGTATATGGGGGATCGTCCAGAAATAATGGCCACAATTACAATGGCACCTAATATATTAAGAATGAGTTTTGTGATTTGAATATAACTTTTTATATGCAGTCGTTGTGCATATTTAGACTTTGAGAAAATATCATTTATGGTATTGAGGAGGGCGTTCAATGCCAATAAAATGGATGCACCCATCCCTGCCAATGTGATGCGAGAAATAATTATATCATAAGGTTCCAATTGAGGTGATACATTATACATTATCACCATGGGGATGAGATATGATAATCGTGAAAAAAATCCGTGAGAAATGAGGTGGTCATCCACCTGAGTAGAAGTGCGTTTGAAGATTTGTTTTAAGGATTTTAAGAGTAAATTTTTTGCAATAGCATATAAAAAATAACTCACCAAAAATAGAAAGCTAATTTTTAAGTAAATATTTGAATTGAGTATATTGAGGTATTCTAACATATAAATAAATATTTAGTTATAAGAAAAAGTTAAAGTAATACATGAATATTTAAAATGCACAATAAACCAATAATTGTCCATGTGAAATTCTTAATGAATAGGGTGATGTCTCTATTTCATTTAATGTACCGCTATATAATGTTGGTAAGGGTTCATCATGTAATGAATATTTAAGTCCCTGAGATGTAATTTTTATGGTATTATCTACGGTAAAAATAGATACTTGTTGTCCCGTTGTACCCTCAAATTGTTGCTCATCATGAACACTAAAAAAACGCCCATGATCGGTTACCATTTGGATATCCATATTGGTTTTGAAAGAGAGCAAAGAAAATATATTTCCCAGCAAATGGTCTTCTCGTTTTCCTGAAGCACCCAATATAGTTACAGATGTGCCCCCATGGAGTTCTACCCATTTCATGGTTTTGCGTAAATCATTTTCAGATTGGTCTGGTGCATGCACCAATAGATGGGATAAGTCATCTTTTAAATATTGAGGGATAGAGTCAAAATCTCCCACAATGGCTTGAGGGCGTTTCCCATAATTTATGAGGGATTCTACGGCACCATCACAACATATAATACTACCAGCACTATCTAATAAATGTAAAGGGATATCATGCTGTGGGAATTCTCCGTTAGCTAAAATTACAATAGGGTTAATAAATTGGGTAAGATTATGCATCCCACTCACATTTAAGCCATTGGGTAAACATGGATTTTTGCGAATCTGTGGGATTTTCTATACGCTTTAACTTGAATTTATCTAATGGTCGTTGTTTGCCTATCATGGTAATGGTTTTTATCATACCATCTCGACTGACCAATACCTCTGTGGGTTCTCCCAAATTACACGCATTTAGTCGATCTATAGTATTGTAATTGTTGACGCGCATTCCGTTTATGGCCAATATTTCATCTTTAGCATAAAGCCCTGCTTCATAGGATGGACTCCCTGCCATTACTTTAAATACCGTTGATGTTTTGGGTGTTATAAATATGCCAAACCATGATGCATGATTGTACTCAGGTTTTGAGTATTCATTTATAATTTCGATTCCAAAAGGCTCAAGGTATTTATCCAATTTAACGGGTGTTGGCGTTGAGAGATAATTCCAAATTTCATCTAATGATTCACCGGCTGTATTTTCACACAAACTAACAAATGTATCTTTGTTGATGCCCTTTCCATCCGCTTTAAACATTTCCCAAAGTTGTCGATACACATCATCTAAGGACTTTTCACCCATGGTAAGTTTTCGGATGGTCAGGTCTAATGCCATCATGATAATCCCGCCTGCCAAATAATACGAAATAGTGGTATTGGAGCTGTTTTCATTTTGGCGATATAATTTAACCCATGCATTAAAGGAGGCTTCTTCCACTGTCATAACAGACTTACCTGGGATTTTATCATATAAGGCTAAATCATTTCCTATAAGCTCAAAATATTCTTCAACGTTTATTACTCCACAACGAGGTAAAAACAGATTATCATAATAACTGGTTACCCCTTCAGCTATCCATAAAAGTTTGGTATATACTTCTTCATAATAATTGAATGGTCCCAATTCTTCAGGACGAATACGTTTTACATTCCACGTATGAAAAAACTCATGTGAAGTAAGTGCTAAGAGTTTGATATATTTTTTACGATCAAAAAATCCATTTCTATCAAAAATCATGGCACATGAATTACAATGCTCAAGACCACCATAGCTATTATCCGTTAGATGCAAGAAAAATACATAATAATCATAGGGTGGAGTATCACCAAACATTTTCTGAATTTCTTCCACAATAGTTTTGGTATCTTTCATCAACGTTTCAGTATCAATGGTACCGGGAGAAGTAATGGCGTATTCATGAGTTGCATGTTGAGATACAAAACTATGGAGTTGATGATTTCCCATCTCTATAGGCGAATCAATTAAATCATCTAAATCCTTAGCAATAAATCGGTCATGGCTTCCTTTATAACTCTCAAGGGTGGTTGTAATTCGTTTCCATTCATGATAAGGTTCAAGTTGGATGTCTAAGGGTTGATTTTCATATCCTTTTGGAATAATAAAAACGGACGCAGCATTGATCATAGCATGGTCAATATCTACATAACTGGTACGCACTGTTTTTTCGAAGGCATAAACTTGATATTCAATCGTTAGTTTTTCGCCATCAATATTGTCAATATGCCACACATTTTTTGATGTTTTCTCTGAGGGGACATCTTCATTTTTGGTATAAGCTTTTAACTGAATGATATTTTGCGAAAACTCACGCACATAGTAGTGTCCCGGTGTCCATATTGGCATGATGAGGTCAAGGTTATTTACACCTTGTCCGTTCATTTCTATTTTAACATCAATGGTATGAGTGTGTGGGTTTTCAATTGATAATGTATATTTAATTTGGCATTGGTTTGACATGGCTACTCGAATAAAATTTAATAAATTGAACGGCGAAAATTTACATCATTCACCCTGCTCTTCATTACCCTTTTTTGTACCTATGGGATGGAAGTAATTTTCACCCTATGAAAATAAAATTAATTTTAATCATATCAATATTTACATCGTGGATTTGTGCCACATCCCTAACGGCTAACGATTATTTAGAAAAAGTAATGAATAGAACTGAAGGGTTAAATCATTCATTTGAGTTGAAAATATTGAAAAATCAAAAAGGGAAGCCCACTAAAGAACGCATTTTAAAAATTTGGGCATACTGGCCAAAAATAGGAGAACATTCCCGATTGAGTTTTGTGGAGACATTATCTCCCAATAATTTATCTGATGTTAAATATTGGGAACACCGATTTAAAAATGGGACTGATGCTAAACGATGGATGACCATGCCTGTTACGGGAAAACTAAAAGATGTATCCGATAAAAAACCAAATAAGAATGAATTTGATTTTTCTGAATTAGAAATTACTCCCGAATTAATAAATGACCACAAAAATAGTATTTTAAGTAGCGAGTCATATATGAATCGTGATGTTGTAGTGGTAGAGTCAAAAAAAACGACGGGTAAAAAAACATCTAAAAAACTATGGATTGATGCGAAAGAGTTTTTTGTGTTGAAAGCTGAATTCTATACAAAAAGTGGTCGTAAAAGTAAAACCATTGAAATGGGAGAATTATCTCGAATTAATGAAATGACTTTCCCACAAAAGATTGATGTAAACGATATCCGTAAAAAAACCACATATGAAGTGAGTATATCAAAAATTCAGATTATTGATGATATTGATGAGTCTTTATTTGCTCCCAGTGAGGCTAAAAAGTGAAGCGTATAAAACGTACCAATGACGAGTTGAAATCGGATCGCCCCACCATTGACGAAGTAAAATTTATACCCAGATTGCCCATTTCAATATTAGTTGAAAATGTAAGATCTGTTCATAATGTGGGTTCAATTTTTCGCAGTGCTGATGGCTTTGGTGCAGAAAAAATTTATCTTACCGGATATACTGCATATCCACCTCGTGAAGACTTACATAAAACCGCATTGGGCGCAGAGGAAGCCGTACCATGGGAACATTTTGAAAATCCATTGGATGCTGCTAAGAAAATAAAAGAATGTGGCAAAACATTGGTATTGTTGGAGCAAACCACATCATCAGTAGATATATACTCAATTGATGAATCTCAATTTCCTCTGTGTTTTATAGTGGGGAATGAAGTATCAGGCGTATCAGAAGCATTGGCTGCAATGGCAGACCTCCATGTTGAAATACCAATGAGAGGCGTTAAACAAAGTTTAAATGTTTCGGTGGCTACAGGGGTGGTGGGCTATGAGTTTGCACGGCAGTGTAAGTCTCATTGATATAATCAATGAGAAGTGTTTGAAGATTAAGGGTGGCTGTTAATATGTTTTTATAAAATAGGAATAATTACAAATTAGATTTTAACTTCTTAATCACAAATTTATTTAAGCTTTCGCCTTCAGCCAATGCACGAATCGCCAGTACCTTATGAAGCTCAGCTCCTGTTCTGAGAATAAATTTACCTGAATATTTTTTGTTTGTTTTAGGTGGAAGTTTGATATTATCAGTCTTGTAAATTTCTATCCATTCGTCAACAATTTTACATAAATGGGCATAAACTGGTCTTCCCATGATAAAGTTGATTCTAAGTTAAGCAACATTTAGTAGTC
>CAYFMU010000018.1:0-50980 GCA_964344315.1 uncultured bacterium
ATTGTCATTACTATAACTTACGACCTTTCTCATAAGCTTAACTAGTCATGACCCATATTTAATATTCAATTAAAACTTATCGTAGGCAATCATGTCAGGCTCAACACCAAGACTGTATAACATATTTTCTACCGCATCAATCATGGGTGGAGGACCACACATATAGTATTCAATTTCTGTAGGATCATCATGATTTTTCAAATATTCCTCTAATAATACAGTATGGATAAATCCAGTAGGGCCATCCCAATTATCTTCAGGCATTGGATCAGATAAAGCTACTGTATATTTAAAGTTATCAAATTTACTTTTAATATCAACAAAATCATCATCATAAAACATTTCACGTTTAGAGCGAGCACCATACCAAAAACTTACTTTTCTGTCTGTATTCATAGTATGGAATAGATGGAATAAATGAGAACGCATTGGGGCCATTCCTGCTCCTCCACCTATATATACCATTTCTCTTTTAGATTCTTCTTTAATAAAAAACTCGCCATAAGGACCCGAAATTGTTACCTTATCACCAGGTTTTAAATTAAATATATATGATGAAGAAATGCCTGGAGGAACATCATTCCATAATGGTGGCGGTGGCGTGGCAATTCGTACATTGAGCATAACCCTATTCCCCTCAGCAGGATGATTTGCCATAGAATATGCTCTAAAAATGGGCTCATCATTTTTACATGTTAAATCCCAAATATTAAATTTATCCCAATCTGGATGATATTCATCTTCAATATTAAAATCTTTAAAATTTATATCATATTCTGGAATATCAATTTGGATATATCCACCTGCTTTAAAATTTAAAGTTTCACCTTCAGGAAGCTCCAGCAATAATTCTTTAATAAACGTGGCAACATTATTATTAGATTTAACGGTGCATTCCCATTTTCTAATATTAAAAATTTCATCAGGAATTGAGATGTCCATATTCTCTTTTACTTTAACCTGACAAGCCAATCTCCAATTTTCTTTTGCTTCTTTTCTTGAAATATGGCTTAACTCTGTGGGTAGAATTTGTCCACCACCAGATTTAACTTGGCAGACGCACATGGCACAAGTTCCCCCTCCACCACACGCAGAAGGAAGGAATATATTTTGTGAAGCCAATGCGTTTAACAATGATCCGCCAGGTTTTAATGTTGGTGATTTTTCCTCATTATCATTAATTAGAATTTTAACATCACCTTGTGGAAGTAATTTTTTTTCAGCAATAGAAAGTAAAAATACTAAAATTAAAATCACTGAAGTAAAAACGAGTATACTGGTAAAAACAATCATTTAATAAATCCTATTAAAGCTGAATACCGGAAAATGATAAATATGCCATTGAAATTAACCCTGTTAAAATCATGGTTATTCCAAGACCTTTTAAACCATTAGGTACATTTGAATATTTTAATTTAAAACGAATAGCGGCCATGGTAACAATTGCTAATGCAAATCCTGCACCTGAACTAATACCAAATACAACAGATTCAGGCAAATTATATCCTCTCTCACCCATGAAGAGTGATGATCCCAATATTGCACAGTTTACAGCAATCAAGGGTAAAAATATACCCAATGAATTATATAGTGCTGGACTAAACTTATCTAGTAGCATTTCTACAAGCTGCACCGAAGCAGCGATAGTTGCAATAAATGTGATAAATGTGAGGAATAGTAAATCTATATCCTCCATTCCAGGAATACCTGTCCACGTTAATGCGCCTGGATTTAATAGATAGGTTTTAATTAGCCAGTTTAATGGTACGGTTATTCCGTTTACAAAAATAACTGCGATCCCTAAACCAATTGATGTCTCAATTTTCTTAGAAATTGCAAGGAAAGAACACATCCCTAAAAAATATGCAAGAAGGATATTTTCAATAAAAATTGACTTTGTGGCAAGGCTAATATAATGTTCTAAAATTTCTACCATGATTATTCCTCAGTATAATTGGTATATGTGCGTTGAGCCCAAATTAAAAGCCCTAAAACGATGAATGCACCAGGAGCCAAAAGCATTAATCCATTATTTACATACCACCCACCATTCTCAATATATATTGAAGATGGAATAAGTTGGAAATTTAATAATGAACCACTGCCCAATAATTCACGAACAGCTGAAACAATAACCAGAACAATTCCATAACCTAAACTATTAGCTACACCATCAATGAATGAATCTTTTGGGGAGTTTTGCATTGCAAATGCTTCTGTACGACCCATTACAATACAATTGGTTATAATTAGTCCCACAAATACAGAAAGCTGCTTACTAACATCAAATAGAAATGCTTTGAGCATCTGATCCGCTAAAATCACTAATGAAGCGATAACTGTAAGCTGTACAATAATTCTTACATTAGATGGAATTTTACTTCTCAATAATGAGATAATTGTATTTGATAATGATAATACAAATGTTAATGCTAACAGCATAACAAGTGCTTGTTCAACTTTAACTGTTACAGCAAGGGCTGAGCAAATTCCTAATACTTGCTTGGTAATGGGATTACTATCTAATAAGGGATCAGTAAAAATTCTACCTTTAGCTGAACTCATTAATTTGCTCCTATATCTTGTTTATGAAGATAAACAGAATATTTATTTAAATCATGTTTTAATAAATCAGTAACGCCTCTACTCGTTATAGTCGCGCCGCTAATTCCATCAACAGCATGAATATTATCCCCAGACTTACCTTTTACAACTTCAACAGATACTAATTCACCTAATTGATTTTTAATTTTTTTACCTAAAAAGTTATTCTGGAACCAATCCTTTTCGATTTCAGCACCAAGTCCTGGTGTTTCACCATGATGATAAAATGTAATACCCTTTACGGTATTAAAATCAGAATCTAGAGCAAAATAGCCAAATAGCGTGGACCACAATCCCTTACCTGAAATCGGTAATATAATAGCCTCAGGTGTGGCCGCTTTAAATAATGGTAAGTATTCAATTCCATTATTGGTATAATTAGAATAGCCATTTGCTTTATCAACAGTCAACTCTAAATCATCAAATCTTAATTGGCTTTGGATACTTCCATTTATATCTAATACTAACTCTTCAATGCCAGATTTATATGTATCGATTATCTCATTTGCAGTCATAGAATTCACATCCAAACCAATACACTTTAGAATATTTTTCTTTTTATCTACTTCTACATTAAAGTCTTGTCGAGATGCCAACTGTGTGGATGCCAATGAAAGTAAAAAACTAGATACCACAGTAATAATAGTAATAAAAATAAATGGGTTCTGTTTTTTAGCCATTTCGTTTTAACCTTCTATTAATATTTGATTTCATTACGAAATAGTCAAATAATGGTGCAAAAGCATTTGCAAACAAAATTGCAAGCATCATTCCTTCAGGATATGCTGGATTTACTGAACGAATAATTACACACATAAATCCAATGAGTAAGCCATAGTACCATCGCCCTCGATCTGTTTGTGCACTTGAAACAGGGTCAGTCGCCATAAATACCATACCAAATGCAAAACCACCCATAACAAAATGGTATGAAGGAGGTAAATATAACATTGGGTTAGTGCTTCCAATCATTGTTGCCATATATGTCATTCCCTCAGCAGTCACAACCATTCCAATAGTTGTTGCAAGCATGATTCTCCAACTACCAATACCCAATAATAAGAGTATTGCTGCACCAATAAGAATTGCAAGTGTAGATGTCTCTCCTATTGAGCCAGGAATAAAACCATAAAACATTCTATCCCACGTAAATTCACCCAATAGTTTGATAGGTGTATTTGTTGCTTCAGCTGTAGCCCTCAAAAGAGGTGTGGCTCCAGACATTGCATCTACCGTCCACACTTTATCCCCTGACATTGAAGCTGGATAGGCAAAAAATAAGAATGCACGAGCTATTAATGCAGGATTGAAAATATTATATCCCGTACCACCAAAAATTTCTTTTCCAATAACAACTCCAAATGAAGTTGCAATTGCAACCATCCATAATGGAATTGCAGGAGGAAGTACCAATGGGATAAGAAAACCAGTAACAAGAAAGCCTTCATTAATCTCATGATTCCTAGACACAGCAAAAACAACTTCCCAAAATCCACCAATAGTAAATACAACGGCATATATTGGAAGAACAGTCATTAATCCTGTAAAAAAATGAGTCCAGAAATCAAAATTTATATTTTGAAATGTTATTCCAGGTGCATGTAATGCTTCTTGTAGGCCAACATTATACGTACCAAAAATGAAGGCTGGCAACAATGCTAATACTACAATTACCATAGAACGTTTTAAATCTATAGCATCACGTACATGGGGTGCATTTTTAGTATTTTCCAATGGTGTGTATAGAAATGTGTCAATCATTTCATACATTGGATAAAATTTCTTTAACTTACCATCATTAACAAAATGAGGCTCAATATTATCAAGAATGTTTCTTAAAAATTTCATTAACCCTCCTGCTCTGCAAATTGAAGGCCATCACTGATAATTTTTGAAACATCTGTTTTTGATTGACATACAAACGAACAAAGGGCAAAATCCTCTGGGTCACATTCATATATTCCCAATTTTTCCATTTCCTCAATATCTCTAGCTAATATGCTTTTTACCAAAAATTCAGGAAGTATATCCATAGGTAAAACTTTCTCCCATCTTCCAAATGAAATAATTGCACGATGACTGCCATTCATTGTTGTTGAGAGATTTGCATCTTTCTTGGGAAGAATAGAAGATAAAAAAGTTCTAGATAATGAATACTTACTAAATCCTGGCATAGCCCAACCTATAAACTCACGTTGTGATTCTTCAGGAATTTGAGTAATCTGATTATGATAAAATCCCAGTGAATCATCTACAGTACGAGTCACGCCTGATAAAACATCCCCACTGATTATCCTAACATTCTCATCATTTGTAGTTAAATTGAGAATATTTTTAATCGATGCTCCCTTTAGAACATGAAAGTGTGCAGGATCTTGCGCTGATGCCCCACCTATGCTAACAATTTTATGAGTTGAATATTCTCCAGTATTGAAAAACTTCCCAATTTCAATTACATTTTGTGGATTAAGATGCCAGACTATATCCTCCCTATGTTTAATAGGTGCAATATGATGAATTTGTACGCCAATATTTCCAGCTGGATGGGGACCGTTAAATTTATGTAATTGAACATTCTTTGCGCTTAACAATGCTGAATTATCTTCATTTGCTCCAATTGATAAATGAACATGTCCAGTTGTTAGATTTGATAAAATATCTAACCCTTTTTGAAAATTCTTCTCATTGTCATTTAGTATTAATGCCATTTCAGGCGCAAAGGGCGCAGTATTGTATGCAGATATAAAGATATCACGAGGCAAGTAATCAGGATTTGCAATTTTAGAGAATGGTCTAGTTCTCAGAGATGGCCACAATCCACTTTCTAACAGTTTTTCAATTATTTCTTCAGTTGAATCCACATTAATAGCTGAAGTTGATTGTTCAAGTGAATCTACATCAATTACAATTTTTTTTATGACTCTTCGTTCACCGAATTCAATATCATTAATCTTACCATTTACCGGTGATACAAATTTTACTTTTACATTAAGTTTGTCATAAAATAAAGCAGTACCAATACTAACTTCATCTCCAACTTTAACTAACAATTTTGGCTTAATGCCTGGGAAATCACTGGGTTGGATTAAAATATGGTCAGGCGTAGAAATTGATTTTAACTCATCACTAGGATGACCAACCAATTTAAGATTATGACCTTTTTTTAAATTAAAATTTGCCATTTATCTTGACTTATCCTTTAATCTATTTTTTCGTATCTCTTTTCGTGTTTCTGCCTCTTTGAATCTTCTTATTTCTTCATCAGTTTCAGGAACTACCCCACAAACTTTTGTTGGTTTTTTACTTTCACCTAAAGAAACAAATGTTAAATATGCAGATGCTGTATGGTTAATTTCTCCAGAAATTGGATCTTCAGATTCAATACGAACTCCTACTTCCATGGAAGATTTACCAGTATAGTTTACAGATGACTTTAAAATTAAAATGTCACCCATTTTTGCTGGTGCTAAAAAGTTCAATCTATCTACAGAAGCAGTAACAACTGGTGTACGTGCATGCTTATATGCCGACATTGCAGCACAAATATCCATAAGATGCATTACTTTACCACCGAGAATATTGCCTAATACATTGGTATCGTTAGGCAATACTAATTCATGCATTACCACGATACTATTAGAAACAGGCTTACTCTGCACTAATTAACTATTCCAAAAAGATAATGAACGGTTTATAAAATCAAGCAAAGGTGTCCAATAAAAATAGAACAATAAACTTTGCGCTGAAAATACAATAGCAGTCCATTTTATATAAGGGTTGGCTACAATAGGATTGGTGTCAAAAGATTCGTCTTCATTTACGAAATACATACTTTTAACAATTTTAAAATAATAATAAAGAGCAACAGCACTATTGATTATGGCAATAACTGCTAGCCAATAAAATGATTGCTCTCTAAATAAATTTGCTAATAAATAAAATTTGCCAATATATCCTGCTGTCGGTGGTAAACCTGCAAGTGAAACTAAAGCAATAACCATAAAAGCCGATATGACGGGATTGCGATAACCCAAGCCTTTATAGTCTTCAATATTTTCTGCATTTAGGTTATTTTTGGCAATAATTGCCACAAGAAATGCAGATAAATTCATAAAGAGATATATGACCACATAAAGCAATATAGACTCTAATGCTTTTGTACCAATAGATGTAAAGCCAATGAGTAAAAATCCAACATGTGAAATACTTGAATAAGCTAATAACCGTTTTACATTATTTTGATGCAATGCTAAAAAGTTACCAACCGTCATAGTGAGTGCAGAAAGTACAGCAAAAATTAACGGCCATTGCACATTGAATAATACTGAATTAGAAGCAAGAGAAGAACCATCAGTAAATAATGTGTAGAAAACTCTAATTAAGATGGCAATACCTGCAGCTTTAGGACCTATTGAGAAAAATGCTGTAACTGGAGTAGGTGCACCTTCATAAACATCTGGAGTCCAATAGTGGAATGGGGCTACAGAAATTTTATAACCAAAACCAACTAAGATGAAAATTAATGACATGTACGCAAGGAATGAATTATCTGATGCAATTAATGCACTATAAACATCAACAATATTTGTTGATCCAGATACACCATAAAGCCAACTCAAACCAAATAGCATTACTGCAGAAGCAAAAGAACCAAAAATTACATATTTAAGAGATGCTTCATTGGATGCTCGGTCACCCTTTTTAAATCCAGCTAATATATATGATGGTATACTTACTAATTCTACAGCTAAGTAAATCATTAGTAAATTAATTGTAGAAGACATTAAAAACATCCCCAACATAACCATTAACATTAATGCTATATATTCAACAGCATACTCTTCTTCGACTTCAACAGAATATTTTGATACAACTAATATGACAAATGTAGTTAGCAAAAATATCCACTTAAAGAAAGATGCAAATGAATCTAAAACAATTAGATCCATAAACAAAGTCTCTTTTAAATTTGCAATTGGAAATAGTGAAACTGCCACCAAACCCAATCCAACAAAAACTATTGGATATTTTAAAGATGCCTTATTAGGGATTAAATCTACAACTATAACTGCAAGAATTATAGTTGCTATAAGCAACTCAGGAATAAAATATGATAAACTGGATAAATTTGACATATTATCTAAAATGCACTTTGAATTATTTGAATTAATCCATCCAATGAAGGACTAATCATATTTACTAATGGGGCTGGATATACACCTAAAAATAGAACAATTACCGCCAATGGAATAACAATAGCTAAATCCAATTTACTCATATCACTGTAATCTTTATATTTTCCATTTAAAGGTCCCAAGAACACATGTTGATATGCTCGTAAAAAATAGATAGCATTCAATAAGATTCCCAATGTACCAATAATAGTAATAGTCCTAAATGCACTAAATCCACCAATAAAGCATAGCGCTTCGCTGATAAACCCAGATAGTGCTGGTAGCCCTAAACCGGCAAAGAAAGCAAATGCTACAAATGCAGTAAACACAGGCATTTGAGCACCAATACCACCAAAACCAGGTTTTCCTGCTAATTCTGGATCTTTATAATCTGATGGGTAGAATATCCACCGATGATGTGCTTTATCATAGATTACACCAACTAACATAAAAAGCATAGCCGTAATTGTACCATGATTAAACATTTGCATTACTGCACCATTTAGTCCAGCCTGAGCACCACCATCATTGGTACTTACTACAGCAGCCATCCCTAACAATACGTACCCCATGTGGCTTACAGATGAATATGCAATCATCTTCTTTAAGTCAATTTGAGCAATTGCATTTACAGCACCCCATAGAATATTTATAACTCCCAATACCGCTAATATAAATGAGAAATTTATAACTTCACCTGGAAGTAGTGGATAACTAATTCTCAAGAGACCGTAAGTACCCATCTTTAATAGTACACCTGCAAGAATAACTGAAATTGCAGTTGGCGCTTCAACGTGAGCCAGTGGTAACCAAGTATGGAATGGGAAAACTGGAACTTTAATAGCAAAACCAATAAATAATGCAATCCAAATCAAATAACGTAAATCCATTCCCCATAGTGTAACATCAATAGAAGATGCAGTTTGGATCAGTGTAATTAAATTGAATGTATGTGGATCAGAGTAGAAGTATAATGCCAACATTCCCAACAACATAAACACAGAACCGAATAAAGTGTATAAGAAAAACTTAATTGCAGCATAATGACGCTGTGGTCCACCCCACATTCCAATGAGGAAATACATGGGGAGAAGCATTACTTCCCAGAAAATATAGAACAAGAAAAAATCCAATGAAAGAAAAACGCCCATCATACCTGCGTCTAGTAATAAAAATAGTGCAAAATATCCAAATGGATGTTTTGAAATATTCCAACTAATTCCAATGGAAAGGAAGGATAGCATAGCTGTAAGTAAGACCATAGGCATACTTAATCCATCAACACCAACAAAATACTGAATATTAAAATGCTTAATCCAATCCACCTGTACTGTATATGGTGATGCTGATACAGAAACTGTAGGATCAAATCCCATATATAATACAATTGCTAATAAAAATTGAATTCCAGTTACAACAAGTGCAATCCATTTAAAAATACTTGGATTTTCTTTACCCATTGTTTTGGCAACAGGAACCATAATAGCTGCACCAAGAACTGGTAAGAAAATAAGTAATGTTAAAATCATTGAATCCATATAAACCCTTTAAAAATTAAAATTGTTGAAATATTAAAATGATAGAAACAAGGCCCACAATACCACCCATTAAGTAATTCTGTATAACCCCACTTTGTGTAGCTCGTAGTTCATTACCAAAATAGTTGGCAACTTTACCAAAGCCATCAATAATTTTTTGATCAAGCCAATTATAATCTGCATCACCAGATTTATTTGAAATCTTCATGGTAATCCATCCCCATGAATCTACAATTTTTTGATCATAGATATCCCAGTCAATAACAGATGTAAGTTTAGAAAACCACATAAATGGTGCATATAAAAGTGTATTATAAATTTTATCAATATAAAATTTATTCTTTGAAAGTCTATACAATCCAACTGAATCAAGAATGCTTGTTAACTTCTCAACATTGACTTTCTTAAAGAAATAGAATAAAGAGGAAATTAAAATTCCCAATGATGCCACAATTAAAGATAAAGTCATGGCTTCATAATGAGCATGATGAATTCCTTCATCAACAAGATGCATATCTAATCCAGCAACGTGATTCACACTTCCTACAGCATGCGTAAACCATCCATGTGCATCAAGAGGATTTATTGATGGTAGTGTAAATAATGCTGCTAAACTCAATACAGATAGAATAATTAATGGTAAAGTCATTACCTTAGATGATTCATGTATATGCTCATATATTTTCTCATTGGCAGGTTCGCCATGAAAAGTTTTAAATATTAATCTAAACATATAGAATGCCGTAACTAAGGCAGCACCAAATCCTGCAATGGGTAAAAATATTGCCCATCCATGATGTGCATAAAAATATGATAATGTACCAGCCAAAATTGCATCTTTAGAAAGAAAACCTGAGAAGAATGGCACACCAGCAATAGCCAATGTTGATATTAACATTGCAGCATAAGTGATGGGCATTTTAGCTTTCAAACCACCCATATTCCCCATATCTTGCGGATCTGTATGATGGTCATCCATATGATGTAGTGAATGATGCATTGCATGAATCACTGAACCACTACACAAGAATAAGCAAGCTTTAAACATGGCATGGGTAACCAAATGGAAAAATCCAGCCTGATATGCTCCTACACCAAGAGCCATAACCATATAACCAAGTTGACTTATAGTTGAATATGCTAATACCGCTTTTATATCCATTTGAGTAATGGCTATAAGTGCAGCACCTAAAGCTGTGATTGCACCTATAACGGCTACCACTTGAAGTGCATCAGGAGTTAAAAATGGGAAAATTCTAACGGTCATATACACGCCTGCAGCCACCATGGTTGCAGCATGAATCAATGCACTTACTGGGGTTGGACCCTCCATGGCATCTGGCAACCAAATATGGAGTGGGAATTGCGCAGATTTACCTACTGCACCCATAAACACCAACACCCCAGCGATTGATAATAACTGCATATTTTCATCAAAAGCTCCAGAAGCCACTGCATCAACAATACCATTAATACTAAATGTACCCACAACAAAGAATATTAATAACATTCCAATAAACATCCCTATATCGCCCACACGATTGGTAAGGAATGCTTTTTTACATGCATTGGCAGCAGAGTTTTTCTCAAACCAAAAACCAATTAATAAATAAGAACTTAATCCAACTAACTCCCAAAACAAGTACATCATTACTAAGCTATTTGAAAGCACTATACCGTTCATTGAAAAAGTAAATAGTCCTAAAAATGCAAAATAACGAGAGTAACGAGGATCACCCTTCATGTACTCAGTAGAATACAAATGTACGAGGAAAGAAATAAGCGAAACTACCATGAGCATAATTGATGTAATTTTATCTATATAGAAGCCCAACTCTAATGTAAAGCTTCCAGTAGAAAACCAAACTCCTGACACATCTAGTAGAGGACCATCAATATTATGATCAAATATTTGTAAGAAAAATCCGAGGGAAAGGACAAACATAAGAGCAATAATGCCTAAAGAAATATAATGAGTTCTATTCCCTAATTTTTTACCAAAGAAAATTTGATAAACAAAGGCAGAAAGCGGTAAAAATAAAATTAATAATGCGTATAAAACAGTACTATCCATACTACCCTTTTAATGTGTTCGCCTCATCAACGTCTACTGATCCGGCATTTTTAAATAAATTAATTATGATTGCTAATGCCACTGCAGCTTCAGCAGCAGCTAATACAATTACAAAAATTGTAAACACATGGCCATCAAGCTTATCCATCCCACCAAAGCGGTTAAATGCAACAAAGTTTAAATTGGCAGAATTTAGAATCAACTCAATTCCCATTAAAATTGCAATTGCATTTCTTCGAGTAATAATACCAAAAATACCTAAAGAAAAAAGTACTGATGATATAATAAGATATGATTGAAGAGAATTCATTAATTTTTCCTCGATAGCATAGCTGCACCCATTAATGCACCTAACAATAAAATTGATACTACTTCGAATGGTAATAAATATTCATTCAATAACATTCTACCTATAATAGCCGTGGTACCATCTTCTGCTATACCTTCACCATTATGCCAATCTGTTTTAAATATGACTCCCAATTGAAACATGAAAATCAATGACGCAGCGATTGAACCTATGACTTGATTTGAACTACTAGAAGCAATACTAGGAGAGTCAATTTTATTTGTTAACATTACACCAAAAATAATGAGAACTAAAATTCCACCAACATAAACCACAACTTGAGTAGCTGCAAGAAAATCTGCATAAAGGAATATATATAATCCAGCCACACCAAATAATGTAAATAAAAGTGATACTGCAGAATGTACTAGACTAGGAGACACAACAACTCCCAATGCAGATACGATCACCAAAATAGCCATACCGATAAATACTAAATCACCCATACTATACCAATCCATTTAATATTTTTTCAATATCATCAGACAAAGTACCATCTTCAGTGAGTAACGACTTCATATCAGCCACAACCTCTTTAGATGATTTACTATTTCGCTTTCCTGCCATATAAACCTTTTTTAACGACCCTCGAATCATTTTATCATCGACAACATCTAGATCCTTAATACTAAATAGCTCTTTTGTATCAGCCTTTTCAGTAGATACAGACTCCTCTATTGGAGCATCAGAAGCACCACTTGAAGCGAATGGTTTCAATAATAATTCAATATCTGAATTCATTTTACCAGCCTCTTCCAATGCGGTTATAATTGCTGCAACTTTGCCCGCACTATCTAACGATTCACGTTTTGCAGCAGTAAATGCTTTTTTAGCAATACCACGTGACATTTTATCTTCAATATCATTCAATGATTTTACCGTAAACTCTTCTGCACTTCCATCGCTAACAATTTCTGTTGTTGCACTACCAACTGATGACTCTGTTGCAGGAACCTCTGCGGGTTCTTCCACTGCATCTTTATAATTTTTTATAATTTCAAGGGCTGCAGACATTTCGGGTGATGATTTCCCAGCTTCATTTATGGCATTATTCACATAATCAGCCATAGCAATATAATCTAATCCGTTACGCTTGGCAGCCTGAAAAGCCTTCTTAGCTACACCCCGTGCAGGCTTATCATTTACATCATTGAACACTTTTAAAGTCAATCCACTTTCTTCTTCTTTCGTAGATTTTTCTTCTTTAGTATCAACCTTAACTTCTTTTTTCTCTTCTTCGACAAAGCCCTCTAAACGAGATCCTTCAGCAAGTTTTTCTACTTTATTTTTTTGGTCTTCAAGGTATTTTTCACCACCAACCTCTAATACCTGTTCTTCAGTAGGAAATGCGAATTCATATTGTAAGCCATTACGCTCATACTTACTAAATTCGTAATCTATTTCATGCTTCTCTTCATTAGGCCCACCCACCATATAAATACATTCCTCTGGGCAAGGGTATGCGCATAAATTGCAATACATGCACTCAGCCATATCAATGGTAAATCTTGTAACTAACATTTTCTTTTCAGTATCATTGGAAGTCATCCCAAATTCAACATCTTTACCTTTTGGTGGCTTTATAGTGTCAATTTTAATACAATCTACAGGACACACTCTTTCACACTGTAAACAACCAATGCAGTCATCAATATCAACATGCAATCGTGAACGGATTAAATTATATTCACTATTTTCAAAACCAATATTCCGTTCGGGAATTGGCCATTTTTCATGAGGATATTGCAGCGTCGCTACCAGTTCCTCTTTATTATTATAGTGCTTAAGTGTCATTTTCATCCCAGTCAGGAATGTTTTAACACCGTTTACAATCTCTAAGAAATATTCACTCATTTAGAAGATAAGCTCCCAAATACTAACTAAAACAACATTGGCGAGGGAAAATGGAATAAAGACTTTCCAACACACATACATCAATTGATCTACACGTAATCGAGGAAATGTCCATCTAAACCACATCATACAGAAAATTAATACTACCGCTTTAATAAACACCCAGAAAATTCCAGGAATTACTCCATCTAAAATCAAAAATGATTCAGGAATTATATCGATAAATGGGAAGTTAAACATTTGCATCGGTGACAACCATCCACCTAAGAATACAATTGCAGCAACAATAGAGACGATAAGCATATTTGCATATTCACTTAAGAAAAATAATGCCCATCTAAATCCAGAGTATTCAGTCATCCATCCTGCAACCAATTCAGATTCTGCTTCTGGTATATCAAAGGGAGTTCTGTTTGTTTCTGCTACAACTGAAACAAAGTAAATTACAAATGCCAAAACAGTGAATGGGCTGTGGAATATAAACCATCTATTTTCTGCCTGCCATTGTACAATTCCAAACATATCCAAATGCCCAGAAACTAACACAACAAGAATTAATGATAAACCAATTGGAATTTCATAACTCACCATTTGAGCAGCCGCACGCATGGCACCATAAAGCGACCACTTATTATTAGATGACCATCCTGCTAAGATTATCCCAATTACACCTACTGAACTCATTGCAATTATATAAAAAACACCAATATTAAAATTAGAAATTACGAGTGATTCAGAAATTGGCAATCCCACAAATGTTAAGAATGCACCCGTGAAAATAATAAATGGTGCAAGTATCATTAAAACGCGATCTGCATTATTGGGGATTATATCTTCTTTACTGAGCAATTTGATAGCATCAGCAAATGTTTGACCAATTCCACCCCAGAATTTTTTACCACCCTTAAATCCAAACAGTCCAACTTCCATTGGTCCAAGCCTATCTTGCATAAATGCTGAGACTTTACGTTCAAAATAAACAGCAATTAATGCGTTCACAGCCATCACCAAGAATACAATAATTCCTGGTATAACAATAGCAACTACTGCCAATAAAAATGGGTCAACCTGTAAAGCGGAAAAGGAATCTAATAAAGATTTTACGATAGATGTCATCGATCAATTTCCCCCAATACAATATCAAGACTTCCTAAAATAGTAATCACATCAGAAATCATCCAACCCTCAGCAATCTCACCTAGTACAGATAAATTACAATAAGCAGGCGATCTCATTTTTAATCGGTAAGGAATATTTTTTCCATTACTCATTATATAAAAGCCAACATCACCACGAGCAGATTCATATCTGGAATATACTTCACCTTTTGCGGGCCTAATTTTCTTTGGCATGGCTGCATGTACATCGCCATCAGGCAAAGATGCAATAGCTTGACGAATAATCTTCATGCTTTCTTCCATCTCAACCATTCTCACCCAATAACGGTCCCAGGAATCACCAACAGTTCCCATCCTTCCTTCACCTGCAGGTACATCAAAATCAAATTTTGAATATATTGAGTATGAATCGGTTTTACGCAAATCATAGTCAACACCACTACCACGCAAACTTGGACCAGTAACACCATAATTAATGGCTACATCTGCTGGCATAACGCCAACATCTGCTGTACGTTCAATAAAAATCTTATTCCCAGTAAGAAGCTCATTATATTCAAACATTTGCTTTTCAAAATAATCTAGAAATTCAATAGTTCTTTGAATAAAATTTGGAGATAAATCATGGGATAAACCACCTGGCCAAATATAATTATATAATAATCGAGCACCACAGAGAGCTTCAAATAAATCTAATACTCTTTCCCTATCACGAATTGTCCATGTAAATGGAGTAATAGCGCCCACATCAAGACCAAATGTTCCGATAGCCACAAGATGACTGGCAATTCGTTGTAATTCTGCAATAATAACGCGTATATATTCAACTCGCTCTGGCAATTCAATATCTAGAAATTTTTCAACAGCTATTGAATATGCATGATCCATATGCATTGACGCTAGATAGTCACATCTATCTGTAAATGGAACTATTTGCTCGTATGATAAATTTTCACAGTGTTTTTCAAAACACCGGTGCAAATAGCCAATAATTGGCTCAATTTTACTTACAACCTCACCATCAGTGTGGATTTTTAGTCGTAATACACCGTGTGTACTGGGATGCTGAGGCCCCATATTGAGAACCATTTCATCCACATTTACAATACTCTTATCTAATGTTGTGCTCATTTATTCCCAATATGTTTTGTCTTTAGGTACAGGTACACCACGATAATAATCGGCGACTTCATAATTTTTCTGCAATGGATGCCCTTCCCAATCCTCAGGAAGTAATATTCTTCTCAAATCGGGATGACCATCAAACTTCACACCCATCAAATCATATGCTTCACGTTCATGCCAATCAGCAGTACGCCATAGCGATTCAACTGAGGGCACTGCTGTATCAGCATCTACAATAACGCGAACTTCTACATCATGATTATGCTTATATGAATGCAAGTTATAAGCAACGGTAAATTCTTTACTGCTACCATTATCCCATGCTGTAATACACATTAAATAATTGAAGTCTAAATCTTTATCTGATTTCAACTTTTCCATCAATGGCGTAAATGATTCTACAGTAATGGTAAGAACTTGAGCATCCTCATCCATAGCCACACCATCAATATCTAACTTATTAAAAATTGATTTCAAATCCATTATGCCTGCTTCCTTAATGGTGTTTCTTCCATAATTTTCTTCTGAAGCTCTAGCAACCCTTGCAACAATGCTTCTGGTCGCGGTGGGCATCCCGGCACATATACATCTACGGGGATAACTAAATCCACACCCTTGAGTACATGATAACCATGCTGCCAATAAGGACCACCACTATTTGCACAACTTCCCATGGAAATTACATACTTAGGGTCTGACATTTGCTCGTACAATCTTTTTACACGCTCAGCCATTTTAAGCGTAACAGTTCCTGCAACAATCATTACATCTGATTGCCTGGGTGAGGCACGTGGCATAGCTCCAAATCGTTCAAGGTCATGACGTGGTGCGGCAGCAGCCATCATCTCAATTGCACAGCACGCAAGACCAAATTGGAAATACCATTGAGAATTAGCTCGAGACCAGTTTATTAACGTGTCAAGCTTCTCAACAACTACATTATCTTTCTCGAACTTTTCGAGCAATGTAAGTTCCATTAAGCGTCCTCAGTTATTTTTAAATTCTCATACCTACCGAAGGCATATCTCATCTTCATTTTCACCCAATCTAAATCGCCCTTTACCCATACATAGGCAAAACCAACAGTTAAGATTGCAATAAAAATAAACATCTCGATAAACGCAAGGAGGCCTATCTCTTGAAAAACTACAGCCCATGGAAACATGAACAGAACTTCTACATCAAAAATGATAAAGATTAATGCAATCACATAAAATCGAACATTAAACTTTACCCACGCAGAACCTTCTGGAACCTCCCCACATTCATAGGATGTGAGCTTGCTTCCACCTTTGTTTTGTCGAGGTGATATGAATGCCTGAATTATAAGTGGTACAACCACCATTACAATTGCCAGCAAAGTATATATTATGATCGGAGAATAGTTTAAATACATGAATATCCAACTAATTTACAGCATTAAATTTACCCAGTATTAAAAACACATAGCAATACGTAATCGAAAAAAATAAAATATATTTTTTTGGCTTTTGCATGAAGTTGAAAATTCCATCTAAATTTTCACTATGATAAATACTTTAAATTCACTCATTATCAATGTGGCCTCAATGTTACCCAAGCCCATTGTAAAGCAATTTGCAGGTAAATATGTTGCAGGTGAAACTGACAGAAATGCACTTAAAATCATTAAACAATTAAATGATAGCGGATATTCAGCTACGCTAGACATTTTAGGTGAACATACAAAATCAATTGATGAATCAAACTTAATAACCAATCAATACATTGAGTTATTTGATAAAATTAATGATTTAAACTTAGATTGCAACATTTCCGTTAAGCCTTCACATATAGGATTAGATTTAAATGAAACATTCATTTTTGATAATTTGACCAAACTTCACTCACAAGCAAGTGCTGTAAATAACTTTCTAAGAATTGACATGGAAAGTTCATCAGCAACTGACGTAACGATAAAATTATTTAATACACTTTATTCTACCTCAAAAAATGTAGGCACTGTATTCCAAGCATATTTACATAGAACATTTGATGATATAAAATCTTTACCAAGAGAAGGTGTAAACTTTAGGCTTTGTAAAGGAATTTATAATGAACCTCATGATATTGCGATTCAAGACCGAAAAGATATAAATAAAAATTACTTAAAGATTTTAAAATATGCATTTGAAAATAATCACTATGTTGGTATTGCTACCCACGATTTAGAATTAATTGAAGATATATACACATTAATTAATGATTATAACATTCCCTCTTCACAATTTGAATTTCAAATCTTATACGGTGTTCCCATGAAAGGGTGGCTAGAAAAACATAAAGAAAATAATTTTAAGGTTAGAGTGTATGTTCCCTTTGGTGAAGACTGGTATGATTATTCCATAAGGCGATTGAAGGAAAATCCAAACATTGCTGGTTATGTGTTAAAAAACCTATTTCGTTAATAAAAAAGGGCTCCAATTTGGAGCCCTTTTTTTCGGAGAAAAACAACAAACACTAATAGTCTATTGCTTTCTTGGGCTTAATTTCTAAGAGGTTTTCCCTTGGTTAACATGTATTCAATTCTCGCAATTGATTTTGGTTCCGCACAAAGACTGACGAAAGCCTCACGTTCAATATCAAGCAAGTATTGTTCATCAACGGGAGAAAATGGTCCTCCCTTTTCACCTCCAGTTAAAACATGAGCCAATTTCTTTGCAATCAAGGCATCATGTTCACTTATTTTTTTGGATTTCAAGAAACCTTTAATTGATCCCTCTACAACCAATCTACCACTAGCACCAGGAAGCTTATAAGTCGCCATTTCGGGCGCTGTATAATCTGGAGCCATTTCCAATATACATTGTTTAGCTCTAGAAAGCACATGCCCTCTATTAATTACAATCTCATCTGATTTTCGTAAATAGCCATAGGCTTGTGCTTTTTTCGCAGAAGTAGCTACTTTTGCAAATCCAACAGTTTCAAATACTTTTTGAATCACTGGAAATGCCCCTGGCATAGGTGATTTAATTTTCTCTGATAAATTTCGAATCATTCTTAGATTACCGCCAGCCCCTGGGATTAATCCAACTCCAACTTCTACCAATCCAATATATGATTCAGCTGCAGCAACAATTTTATCACATGCAGAAATTACTTCAAACCCACCACCTAACACCAAACCAAATGGTGCTGCAACCACGGGAAATGGTGCAAACCGTACATTTTGCATGGTATCTTGCATATATTTAGACACAAGGTTAATACCACTCCAATCTTTACGCTGTGCAGCATTTAAAATTAAGTTTAAATTTGCACCTGCAGAAAAGTTTGTGCTATCTCCAGAAATAACTAGACCATGATATCCATTATCTCTTACCCAATTTACTGCATACTGTATTGATTCCATTATTGAACCATCAATTGGATTTAAATCAGCTTTTAAAACTGAATGGAATTCCAGTCCAGCAACTCCATCTCCTAAATCAACTAATGATGCTGACCAATTTCGCTTGATGAGCTTATCATTATTTTTAAGTGAGTTAAATGTTAACTCCTTTTCATTCCTCTCAATAGTCTTATAAGATGCACTCTGTGGATCATAATAGCAGTCATTGCCATCAATATTTTCATAAAAACGGGTATGACCAGCCTCTAACATTTCTACTATCCATTTGGGTATTGTTTTACCATCTGCTTTCATTCTTTCAACAGAATTTACCAATCCAATATTATCCCATACTTGAAATGGACCTTCATCCCACGCAAATCCCCACTTCATGGCATTATCAATATTCAATATGTCATCAGCTATTTCACCTAATCTATTTGCAGCATACACAAGGACTCTTGAAGTAACTGCCCAAACAAAATCTGCAGCAACGTCATCACCATTTATTAATGCGTTAAATTTTGCCTTGGGATTTATCGATTCCTTGGCAACACGCACAGAGGCATATCTAGTCTTGGATTGAGGTGAATATTCTAAAGTATTTAAGTCAATTGAATGGATTACACCTTTTTCAATTTTCTTATAAAACCCTTGACCTGATTTTTGACCCATCCACCCATTTTCAAGCATTTTTGCAAGGTAATCTGGAAGCTGAAAAGATTCTCTTTCTTCGTCATCAGGGCAATTTTCGTAAGCTGTTTTCGCAACAAAGGATAATGTGTCCAACCCTACCACATCAGCAGTACGGAATGTAGCACTTTTAGGTCTGCCTATTAATGTTCCCGTAAGTGCATCTACATTTTCAATACTCAATTTCCGTTTAAATGCTTCTTGCAATGTAGCCATCATACCAAACACCCCAATTCTATTTGCTACAAAATTTGGGGTATCTTTAGCATAAACAACACCTTTGCCTAATACATTTTCCAAAAAATTTGCCATAGGTGGAATCAACGATTCATCCGTATCACTATGGGCAATTATCTCAACTAATTTCATATATCTTGGAGGATTAAAGAAATGAGTAATAAAGAAACATTTTTTTATTGATTCATCCATTCCATCTACTAACATAGAAGCTGATAATCCAGAAGTATTGGAGGTAAGCAAAGCATCATTTCTTAAATGTGGTGTAATTTTTTTATATAAATCATGTTTCCATTCAAGTTTTTCAGCAATTACCTCAACTACCCAATCACACTCATTAATCTTTTCTAAATCGTTATCATAATTAAGTGCTGTAATAAGCTCCACATTTTTAGGATTATAAAATGCAGCGGGTTTAATCTTTGATGCGGCTTCAATACCAGATTCAGATACTTCTTGAGTCATGTCAAATGCATATACAGGAATTCCAGCATTTGTTAAATGAGCGGCAATTTGCGCCCCCATAACACCTGTACCTAATACTGCAACTTTTTTAATTTCCATATTAACCTCTAGTTAATTCTTTCTATAATTGTGGCAATGCCTTGTCCGCTACCAATACACATGGTTGCAAGTCCAGTTGAGAGATTATTTTGCTCCATTACATTCATCAATGTAACCATTATTCGAGCTCCAGAACACCCTAATGGATGACCTAATGCAATTGCACCACCATTCAGATTAATCTTATTCATATCCCAACCACCTTTTCTAATTACATAGAGTGATTGTGCTGCAAATGCCTCATTTAATTCAATAGCATCAATATCGTTAATTGACATGCCTGCTTTAGACAGAGCTTTTTCAGTAGCAGGTAATGGTCCTGAACCCATTACCGTCCAATCTACACCAGCAATTGAACGACTAACAATTTTGAACTTTGCATTTAAATTTGATGATTCTGCAAGTGTATTACTTGTAATCAATAAGCTGGCAGCACCTAAAGAAATTGGACTGGATGTTGCAGCGGTAATACTCCCTTCAGAATCAAAAGCAGGATCTAAGGATTTAATTTTTTCTAAATCAGGAGTTCGTGGACCCTCATCTTGAGTAACCGTTACACCATTAAATTCTATTGGAATAATTTCATTATCAAAATTACCCGAATCAATAGCCTTTAATGCTTTCTTGTGCGACTCAACGGCAAATGCTTCTTGATCTTCTCTAGAAATATCAAGTTCTTGCGCTAGATTTTCTGCAGTTTCACCCATCCCGATATAATATTCTTTTTCATATAGCTCAGGATTAAAACTGGGATTAAAACCACCCATAGGCACACTAAACATATCTTCAACACCTGAAGCAATTCCACAATCTATATCACCACTATTAATAGCTTGACTAACTTGATGAGCAGCGTCCATGGATGAACCGCAAAAACGATTTACAACTTTTCCACCTGTTTCTTTAGGTAAATCTGCTAAAATCGCAATTCCTTTTGCCATCAACATCCCTTGTGGGCCTTCTGGAAATGCACAACCGACTACCACATCTTCAACTAAAGATTTATCCAAATTATCTTGTCTATCCATTAAACCTTTTATGACCATGGCACTAAGGTCATCAGATCTAAGGCCTAATAATGGACTATTTTTTAATGCAATTGGGCTTCGAGCACCATCAATAATTACTGAATATTTATCAGACATGTTTTTTCCTTAATCTAAATAGTATTTTTTATGTTTAAATAATGTGTTCACAATATTTTTCTTTAAAATAATTTTATTAGATGAATAGCTCAATTCATTCACCCACGTATTTAGTTTATCAACTCTGCTTGTAGATTCGTCAGCTAAATCTAAAAATGCTAAAATATCTGTAACATTCTTTAAAACTAAATCGTATTGTTCCGAAACAGAATAAAGCAACACCTCTCGCACTTCATTTTTATGCACACCCTCTTCCAGTTGATTGTACCGCTTAAATCCTGTATCTAAAATGCATAATGAAATTACTGTATCAGCAAAAGGTTCTAATAACCACTGTTCATTTTTAAAATCTTGACCATATTTCAAGATTAATTCATTGAGAGTGTATGCCATTGCAGAACGCGAAAATTCAACTACTTCTGACTCTTTTTTAAGGGGTTCATCATCTGAAATATTAGTTTTAGGAATCCAATTATCTTCTCTGTCAATAATTAAATCACGAAGGGGGATATCTTCAAGGATAGCCTTTTTCAGAGTATAACCTCCAACAATCATTCTATTGATTTCATTCGTGCCTTCAAAAATACGGTTAATGCGTTCATCTCTATACATACCCGCCATCTCATATTCTTCAATAAAGCCAGCACCACCTAGAATTTGAACTCCTTCATCTACATTATAAGCCAATGCTTCAGAGCCTACCACCTTACAGACAGAGGCCTCGATTCCATGATCTTCAACTGCTTTTTGAACATTTACAAAATAATCTTCATCATTTTTATCCAATCCTTCTAACTGCTTATCAATTGAACCTGCCGTCATATAGTTTACAGTATCAGCCTCCCAAGATTTAACCACCATCTTTGCTAATTTATTTTGCACCATCCCGAACTCTGCTATTGAGCGACTGAACTGCTCTCTTTCAACAGCATAATCAAGGGCTCCGTTCATAGTATATTTTGATCCAGCAGCAGTAGTAACCCCTAATTTATAGCGTCCTACATATAATACATTAAATGCAATGGGGCCACCTTGACCAACTTCACCTAATACATTTTCAACAGGTACCTTACAATCTTCAAAGAAAAATGTTGTAGTGGAAGAACCTTTAATCCCCATTTTCTTTTCTTCTGCACCTACCACCCAACCGTCACAATCTTTATCTAATATAAAGGCAGTATATTTTTCATCAACATTTGCAAAGGTAACACAAACATCAGCCCATGCACCATTTGTAACAAATATCTTCTGTCCATTTAATATATAATGCGTGCCCTCATCATTTAATTTTGCAGTAGTCGTTCCTGAAAGTGCATCAGAGCCTGCACCTGGTTCTGTAAGTGAATAACATGCCATATACTCACCACTTGCCATTTTAGTTAGATATTTATCTTTTTGCTCTTTGTTTCCGTACCATACAATAGGAAGTGAGGCAATACCTGTATGGGCAGACATCGTTACCATTATTGATGCACTTCTGCCTTCAGATAAACAATCAGCCACAATGCATGCCGTAGTTTTATCTAATCCTAAACCGCCAAATTCTTCAGGAGCATCAACACCTAAAAACCCCAATTCACCCATTTCTTTAAAAATTTCACAGGATAAATCCTTATTTAACTCACTAAGTTTTTTATGTACAGGCAATATTCTATTTAGAGCAAAGTCTTGCGCTGCTGACTCAAACATTTTATGATCTTCAGAAAACTTCTCTCGTGAAAAAACAACTCCCTTATCAATAGGAATAACTAAAAAACTTCCACCACGACCATCTAATCTATCCACCGTGAGGGGACTTGATACAAATAGTTGTTCAGTATCAGTTACTTCTTTTTCTTTTAATTCAGCAGTTTCATTCATAGCTTATCTCACTTCTTAATACTTTTTAAAATTAATTCAGTTGAATTTTCAATATACACTTCAGGTAACAATTCATCTTCACCAAAAATACAAAACCAGTTTATACCTTGAAATGTGGACAACAGTAACAACGCTACGGTAGTTGCATTTACATTGTCAAATTCGCCAGTTCTTATTCCCTTTTGAATTACAAGCTCAAACAAATTTAACAATTTTTTATATAGGGTTTTAGAACGCTCCCGAATTTCCATATCTTGATTTGATAATGCCCAAAACTCTACTTCTGCAAGAAATACATTCTTCTTTTCCTTATAAACATCAATTATTGCTTTAGCAAAATCAATCAATGTTTCAGATGCAGTTCTATCACTTCCATTTCTACTATAAAAATCAGGGAAACTATAGACTTCCCAATGGTCTATCAAGGAAGCAAACAATTCTTTTTTTGATGCATAATGATGATAAATTGCACCTTTACTTAATCCAGATGTAGTTACAATATCATCCATTCTAGTATTTGCATACCCTTTAGCCACAAATACTTCCATTGCAGCTTCCATAATTTGATATTGTCTCTCTTCTTTTGATTTATTTGCAGCCATAAATACAGACCGACCAGTCGGTTTAATTTATAACATATAATTTTTTAGTAAAAGATAAATTTATTTAAAACTTATAAATAATGTATTTATTTGCTAATAAATACTTTTGCTGCAGCTTTGTTGGAAGCATTTCTTTTGAAGGGTATGGTAATGAACTTCGGGTCTTATAGCTTGCTAATAAATATAAATTGAGATCTTTAACATATTGATTAATAATAAATTTATATCGCTTTGCTGAAGATTGACTTATAAAAGTAGAAAGTAGTCCCCCACCTTTTTCTTCTGTGCCAATTAATTTTATTAAAATATTATTTTTAGGAAAGGTAAGTTGCAACTCTATTAATTTTTCTTCAATGGCTGATAACTCATCAATTAATGAACTAAAATTAGAATTATCATTTTTAAGAGTTCTTTTCCTTTTATTAAACTCACTTTTATCTAATTCAGGAAATACATTATAAAGTGAATTTATTTGATTACCAAAAAGCGCTTTTTCAACTTTCTTTGTATAAACTGTTCCACTAATATTTTTTATTACATCAATATTAAATAAACTGTTAACATCATTCAATTCATGTTGAAGTTGAGCAATGATGTCCTTTGTAGAATTTACATTTTCTTTAAATACTATTTTAATTTCAAGCGTTTCAGTTTCAAAATTATAATTAGGGTTTATACCATAATGTAAGGGGTCAACAATTTCATCTATTAATATATCTTTTTTATCAATAATCAACGAAATTAAACGATCAGTGAAAACATAAAATCTCATCAATTCATTATCTAAATCTGTATAATTTTTATTTATTATGAATTGGTTTTCAAAATAGGATGAATATTCACGTAATAAAGTTTGAATTTTTAAACTTTTAAATCGACCAGCTGTAAGCTCAAAATCTGTATCAGATAAAATGTATGGGTAATACTCTTTTTCAAATTGAGAGTACCCGCCATGGGAAATTGCAAGAATCCATTCTGGATATGCATTCAACCTACTTTCAACTTCAAATAGGTAATCATCAACCTTATCATATGGAATTTGGATATAAAAAGTTGCAGTATCATTTGTACTCCAACCATTAGTATTTGGCTGTAAACAGAAAAGTATCCCTAAAACGAGGGCAATTGCTACAACTATATATTTAATTAATTTTATATTCACAATAAAACTATTTTCATTTTATTATTAATTTTCCGTGCAATATATTAGTAAACTTTTACAATTATCTTAGAGACATCATTGAAAAAATATATTTTATCTATTGATGCTGGTACAACTGGCATAACACTCTTGCTATTTAATAAAAATGCACACGTTGTAAAAAAGGCATACTCAGAATTCACTCAATATTACCCTCAAGCAGGATGGGTCGAACATGATGCTGATGAAATATGGAATACAACTCTATCACTCTTTAAAGAGATTACAACTGATATTAATATTTCAGAAATTGCCAGCATCGGTATCACCAATCAACGTGAAACAACAGTAATATGGGATAAAAATACATCCTCCCCTGTATATAATGCAATCGTATGGCAATGCAGGCGTACTTCAGGTATTTGTGAATCCTTAAACAATAAAGGATATAAAAATTTATTTAAAGAGAAAACAGGCCTTGTATTAGACAGCTATTTTTCAGGAACAAAAATAAAATGGATACTTGATCATTTAAAAAATTCATCTTCATTCTTAAATATTGAAGATCTTCGTTTTGGAACTATTGATACATGGCTTGTATGGAAGCTAACCAATGGTAAATCCCACGTAACTGATTTTACGAATGCCTCACGAACATTAATATATAATATTCACAAAAAAGAATGGGATGATGATTTATTAGATATTTTAAATATCCCTAAAACAATTTTACCTCAAGTGCAAAATTCCGCATCAAATTTTGGACATACTTCCAGCAAACTCACCAATGAAGAAATTCCTATATGCGGCATTGCTGGTGATCAGCAGTCTGCATTATATGGACAATTAGGTTTTAATAGTGGTGATACAAAATGTACTTACGGTACAGGGTGTTTCATGTTAACAAATATTGGTGATAGTCCGATTATCTCAAATCATGGATTATTAACTACCCTTGCATGTGATAGTGACGGAAATCCTGTATATGCATTAGAAGGCTCAGTTTTCATTGGGGGTGCAATAATTCAATGGCTACGTGATGAGCTAAGACTTATTTCCCATGCAAATGAAACTGAAGCTATTGCAACCTCTATTGAAGATTCGAATGGTGTATATATAATTCCAGCATTTGTAGGATTAGGGGCCCCCTATTGGGATATGAATGTTCGTGGTTCTATTTTTGGATTAACCCGTGGTACAAATAGAAATCATATTGTACGTGCAGCATTAGAGAGTATTGCATATCAAGTTAACGATTTATATTCATCTATTTTAAATGATATGGATTGTGAATCTACATCTTTAAGGGTAGATGGTGGTGCTACACAAAATAATTTCTTAATGCAATTTCAAGCAAATATATTGAATAAACAAATTGTACGGCCTAAAAATATTGAAACTACAGCATTGGGCGCAGCATTATTGGCTGGGCTTGGTTCAGGATTTTGGAAATCACATAACGAATTTTCCAACATACTAGATATAGATAAAAATTTCACTCCATCAATCAACCAAAAAGAACGAACACAATTACTTTCTGGTTGGAATGATGCAATAAATAGAACATTAACGAAAGGGTAAAGATGCCATCATTTGATATAGTAAGTAAATTAGATTTACAAGAATTAGATAATGCAGTAAATATGGTAACACGAGATATTGCAAATCGCTATGATTTTAGGGGAAGTAGTACAAGTATTACTTTAAACAAAGGTGAAAAAAATATAAAAATTGAAGCAGATAATGAAATGCAAATTAATGCAGTAAGAGATATGCTTGAAAATCGTGCCATTAGCCGAAACTTATCTATTAAGATATTCGACTATCAAAATGAAGAAGCTGCATCAGGAATGTCTGTAAGACAGTATGTAAAATTAAGAGAAGGCATTAGTGGTGATGATGCCAAAAAAATCAATAAGCTGATTAAATCACAGAAACTAAAAGTGCAATCTCAAATCCAAGGTGACCAATTACGTGTAACTGGCAAAAAAATTGATGACTTACAGGCGGTTATCGGCACCGTTAAAGATGCTGATATTGACTCACCACTACAATTCATAAATATGAAGAGCTAGTCTACTTTCCGTATTTCCTTTTACCGTTAGGCTTACGTTTTCTACTGGTTGAACGTACACTGGTGATTCTACCGTTTTCTAAAGTTATTGTCACAGATGCTAAACGTTGAGAAAAGAGATCTTTATTCTGTGTAGTTGCGATAATGGTGACACCATCATAATTACTCTTACGATATAATGTCTTTATAAGATGACTCAAATTACTCTTACTTAAATGCTGTTCAATTTCATCTATTAACAGTACTTTGGTATCTGCAGCAATATTAGCAGACAAATATACCCATCGTAATTGCCCAGGAGATAGCTCTCTCATCTTTTTATCTAACAGATGCTCGATTTCCATTTTTCTACAGATGTCTTCAATCTTCTTGTTCACATCTGTAATGTGAGAGTATTGATTTATGGTCTTTCGTAAAAACTTTGCAACCGTGCCCCAAGGAGCTTTAATAATTTGAGGAACTAATGCAACTTGATCATTGTATTCACGCTTTGAATAAGATGAAAGCTTCTTTTGCTCATATTTACAGTCACCATCTTTTACTTTAGTATTTCGAGCTAAAATATCAATTAATGCAGTTTTCCCAGAACCCATATTCCCATCAATTACATAAGTAGCTCCTCTATGGACCTCAAACTTTTTGATAGTTAAAATATTATTATCTTTCTTTTTTAACGTTACACCTTTAAATGAAAAAATTGGCTGTGGCATAATATTACCTTTATAAAAAATTTAAAAAATTATCTATTACTAAATGTGATGTTTGAGATTCCCTCACCACATTATCTATAACATTTGCACCCATTTTTGAGCGCACATCAACATACTTTTTTATCACATCATGGGAGAATTCTGGATGAAATTGTACACCAAATGTTTGCTTCCCAATTTGAAATCCTTGTATCCCCATTTCATTTTCAGCAATCACATGAGCCCCAACGGGTAATTTACTTACCACATCTTGATGTGAATTATAATAGTAGTCATTCTCAATTATATTATCAAAAATAACCGAACTATTATCAACTATTTTTACAGGATATGAACCCAATTCCCAACCTTTAGGATTTTTCTCTACAATTCCACCTAAAGCTTGAGCAATTAATTGATGCCCAAAGCAGATTCCTAAAATTGGCTTTTCTGTTTCATGAGCACGTTTTACTGCTTCTTCTAGTTCTACAATCCATTCCTTATCTTCATAAACTGACGCAGAACTTCCTGTGATTATCCAAGCATCACCTTCATCAAATAAGGGGATTTCACTTTTATATGCATCCACAGAAGTGAAATTTACTTTTGAATTATTACTAGCGGTCTTAATCCACTGAATAGCATGACCCAATTTATCTCTTACCTCATCAAGTCCTGGACCACAACTAATGATAATCACATGCTTCAAGATATTGCCCATTTATTTTTTTCATTATAAAAATCACAAATTTCTGTCAACTCGCACTGATTACATTGTGGATTGAATGCTGTACACAATTCGCTTGCTAAGCTATATAGATTATAGAAAAGAAGGAATGAACGACCAAATGGTATAAAATTAGCCATATCTATCGAAGTCTGCAAATTATCATTAGTTTGAACAACACCTATACGATATAACATTCGTGTAGAGTTAACATCACTAACAAAATTTTCACTTTGGTATGCCATTGATTTTATATTATCAACAGCATCGTCTACATGTGAATCAACCAATGCACCTGCAGAAGAAGAATTTGATTTTAGCTTAATATTAAATAAATAACTATTTAACCAATCTTCAATAGAGAGATGAATAAACCCTCTATTTTCCGCACTAAAATGGGTTATTAAATATGTAATTTTATCTTGTCTAACCATTCATTCAAGAATGGCACAAATTGCAACTATTAGAGATTCTCTAAATAATGTTCAGCATCTAATGCAGCCATGCAACCACTTCCTGCAGCAGTTACCGCTTGTTTATAGACTGTATCTTGTATGTCACCAGCAGCAAATACACCATCTATTGATGTTTTTGAAGAATCAGCATTTGTTAAGATATACCCTTTATCATCTAACTCTAATTTTCCATCAACTAATTGAGAATTTGGTGTGTGCCCAATTGCGATAAATACTCCATCGCAAGACAGCTCTGACTTATCACCATTAACTGTATTTTCCAGTTTTACTCCAGTTAATCCACCGTTTTGGGGATCACCTATCATCTCTGTAATTGCAGAATTCCAAAGCACATCGATTTTAGGATGGTTTAAAGCTCTCTCTTGCATAATTTTTGATGCTCTAAATTCATCTCGTCTATGTACAATAGTAACTTTACTTGCAAATCGAGTTAGATATGTTGCTTCTTCCATAGCAGAGTCACCTCCACCAACAACTAGTATCTCTTTATCTTTATAAAAGAATCCATCACAAGTTGCACATGCAGAAACACCAAATCCCATAAGTTTAGATTCTGACTCTAATCCCAACAGTTTTGCTGATGCACCTGTGGCAATAATGATAGTTTCAGTTTCATAAGTATTATCACCTACATTTACTTTGTAAGGTTTGGCTGATAAATCAATGGAGTCTACATTTTCAAATTTAGTTTCAGCTCCAAATCGTTGAGCTTGCTTTCTAAATAATTCCATTAACTCAGGACCCATTACACCATCGGGAAATCCTGGATAATTCTCTACATCAGTAGTGATGGTTAATTGACCACCAGGCTGAACGCCTTCAAAAACTAGAGGTGACAAATTGGCTCTTGCTGCATAAATTGCAGCTGTTAATCCTGCTGGACCTGAACCTATAATAATTACTTTTTGTGCCATTTATATCAACTTATCTAAAAGTGAAGAAATATCTGATTCTGGAACATTTCCCACAACTTGCTCTTTAACAGAACCATCTGTAAAAATCATCACATTTGGAATACTTCTTACACCATATTTTTGGGCAATTGCAGGGCTATGATCTACATTCAATTTCCCTACGGTAACCTTACCATTATATTTTTCAGCAATACTATCAATGGTAGGTGCTAACATCTTGCATGGTCCACACCATTCTGCCCAAAAATCAACTACAACAGGAACAGAAGCATTTACAACTTCAGCTTCGAAGTTTTCTTCTGTAAATTCACGGGTAAATTCTCCCATTTATACTATCTCCTATGTATAAAATTATTAATAAAAATAGCATGTAAATTTATTCCTTTATTTTATACTATTCCGAAATTTATTCTTAAATATTCTTAAAATATTTAATTAAATATTTTCTTATAAAGCTGAAAATAACAGTAAATTTTCGTGGTTATTTCACATACTTTGGAAGGAACTTGGTGCAAACCCAAGGCTGACGCGCAACTGTAATCTAATTTTAGAGAGCCAGATACTTCCATATCTACGAAACCCTTCGCGATACTTAAGGTGTAGAATTATTTATTTTGTTAATTTCTTATACCCCCAATCTCGATGGTTGGGGGTTTTCTTTTTCTGTACATGCTTTATTTTCCCAAATGAAGTTGAAAGTACTACGCTATATTTTTTGAATAGTGTATCAAAAAAGCACATCCCACACGTACAAATCTTAATAAATAAAAACATTAAATATACTGGTAATGATAAAGGGCAATTTCACTTAAATGATTTTCATTTTGAACTTTATGAAATTGAATTTCATAAAACCAATTACCATACAGTTTCATTAAGCAAAATCCCGAAAGATGGTAAGATTTTCCTAAAACCAATCAGCTTTCTAGCAGATAAAGTTGAAATTACAGAAAATAAAATTGAAAATAGTTTCAAGTTGCCAGTAAATACTTTTCATATACATCCAGAAACAATAGAAAATTTCATCTCTACACAAGAAATTGTACAGACTCTTCCTGGCATACACATAAAGTCTTATGGTGGACGTGCGGGAGTATCTACGGCTTCCGTTCATGGCGGGCAATCCCAACGCTTTGCAGTTCTCTTTGATGGTGTGAATATTAATAATGAGCAAAATGGTGGTGCTGATATCACTCAAATTCCCACGTTTTTATTATCAGAAGTAGAGTATCTGCCTCAAGGTCACTCTTCTAGATTTGGGACTTCAGCAATGACGGGTATCCTAAACTTCAAACCAATAGATAGTGTAAATAAAATTTCAATCACAAAGGGAAATTTTAATGAATTCTCAGGAAATATAATTCTAAATAAAAAAATGGGAAATAATTCATATTCATTAGGTATGGGTAAATCTTTGTTTGATGCACAATATAATTATAAAGAGTTAGGCAACTATAGTGATGTGCCCTGGCAACAAGACTATATGTTTAATGGACTAAGGAATGCAATTTCTCAGCAATTTCTATATGCAAACATAGGTGTACAATTTAAAGCTTCAATTCTACATAGCACATATCTTTATGTTGATAATTCACGCAAACTTTCTACTAATGTATATTCATCACCCATTGAAATAGAAGATATGTATGATAATTTGAAGACTTTATCAGTAGGATTAGAACACAGAAACAGTAAAATGCTATTTAATCAAAAACAAACACAAATCACTTATCTTGGAGATACGCATTCACTTTTAACAAATAAAATTAGCTTTGTAAATGTAATTGATAATTTTGGTAGTAGCATAAGTATTATAAATGTAAAAAACAAAAGCACTAAAACAATTGACACAACAAAAACGTATGCAAAAGCTTCAATTGATTATAATTTGAAATACAATCACGCAGATTTTCTAACTACATTCACATACGAAATTGAAGAAAATCAATCTTCAATATTCAGTTTTGATCTGCTTTTAAATTACAATTTTTCTTCTCAATTCCAATCAGCCTTCACTTATTCTAGAAATTACAAAAAACCAAATTTCAACGACTTATTCTGGGAGCCCTTTGGTGACCCAAATTTAAAAACAGAATTTTCTGATAATTTTTATATTAAAAATAATTTCATTTCAAACTTTGGTGAAGTAAATGTGGATTTTCATTATATAAACTTTGATCAACTTATAAACTGGCGACCTATGATAGGCACAAGTGCATATTGGATTCCACAAAATATTTCATCAGCTCACTCTTACGGAACTGATATCTCTATAACATCAAGCCTAATCTCTGATTATAAATTTTCTTCATCTTATTCATTTAATAAGTCGCAAAATTTTAATTTGAGTTTAAGTGAGCATCACCAAGGTAAGCCGCTACTCTATACTCCAACACATTCAGGAACTCTTCAATTAGAAAAACAATTAAAACATATAAGCTTACTATTCAGTTCCAATTTTGTCGGTTCAAGAGTATTTAGATACAATTGGCCTGAAGATAATAAGTTACCGGGATATTCAACCTCTACATTAATTTTTAATTATAAAGTTCCAACATACAATTCAAATTTAATTTTAAAATGTGAAAATATTTTTGATACACAATATCAAAGTGTTTTTGGATTTCCCATCCCAGGAAGGTCATTCTCACTAACAATAATAATAAAGGATAAAATATGAAAAGAATAGCGATACTCTTCGGTTTAATTCTATTGATTGGATGCTCAGAAGATTCAATAATAAATAAACAAGATACTTCAAATTATATTGTATTTGCATTATGTGAAGGTGCATTTGGAAGCAATGATGGTTCACTTTGGGGAATCAAAGATAATACTATTGAAGAAATTGCTGGAAATCCAACCGGAAATACAGCTACTTCTTTGGCTACACATGGTAATAATCTATATGTTGTTAACAATGCATCCAGCAATGTCTTAAAATATACTATTTCAGAAGAAGGCATAGTTGAACAAACCTCTGAAATCTTAGATTTAAATGGATCTCAGCCTCGTGAAATTTACATTATAGATAATACTGCCTATGTGAGCCAATGGAACATAAATGGAATTGCAGTAATTGACTTAGATTCATTTACTCAAACTTCAACAATTGATGTAGGCGGTTCTACGGAAGGATTAACTTTTGATGGTACTTACTTATATGCAACTGTAAAATATCTTAATACTGATAGTTGGCCTTACCCCGCTGGCAATACTGTTGAAAAAATTAATTTAATCTCTAATCAAGTTGAAGAATCTATTACAATTTCAAATAATCCTGATTTAATAATATACCACAATGATTATTTATACATTAGTTCACAAACTGGTGATTGGCCCAATTATGAATATTTAACAGAGAAGATTGACCCATTGACTAACCAACTAATATCATCAGTTAATCATGGAGGTGATTACAATTTAGGAGTAGATTTTGCTATTCACAATGGTACTTTATATAGATCTTATGATAAAGGAATTATTTCTTTTAATGATAATTTAACTTTAGATGAATCATCATACATTGGAACATCAAATTCAAATTCCCTTTATTCAATGGATATTAATAATGGTATGATTTATTTAGGCTTTAGTGATTATACCGCTCCAGATGATATCATTGTATTGGATTTTAATGGAAATGAATTGGGTAATTATCAGGTTGGTGCTAGCCCGGGCTCCTTTGCATTTTGGACTTCAGAATAAGTGAATTGTCTAGATTAAATTAAAAAAGGGGCGATGCCCCTTTTTTAATTTTCAAACTGCCATTGAATTTTTAAATAACTATGAGAATCTACATCCTCATAATTATTTGAAATTTTACCTCTATCATCTAGTAAATTTTTAAAATGATAGGTAATACTAAATGTTTCTAGTTTAATCCCTAATTGCAAATTAAACCTGTGGGCTTCATTATTTATAGAAGACAATGTATAATCCCACACATCTGCTGTAGAATTAAGGGCATAATAGGTATAATCTGCATATAAAAATGGTGTGTACTTTTGAAAATATGGAAAATATAGATAAGCATCATTTTTTACATAACTATTCAGAAAATAGTTCTCATTTTTAACAGTATAAAACTCTGAATTTAATTTGATTATACTGGATTGGTAGGTAAACTTTAATGAAGTTGCATCAGTCGTAATATTATTGTTCTCAATTATATGATACGTATACCTACTTTTTATTATGGAATTATTTATTTCCATAAAAATACCATTTGCAAATATTTCATCATTAGTATTTACAAACATATCTTGTAATTGCCTATGTAGACCTAAAGAAATGACTTTAAAGGTATAATTTGTTTCAAATTCAATATTTGGTGAACTTCTATACAATAAATTTCCTTTTAGGTTTAATTGATTACTTTCCATGGCAAACCCAAATCGGTAAATATTTTCATCATAAACATTTTTACGCCAACTAAAATAAGGGTTTACACCAATTACTTCCCTTGAAATAAACTTAAACATATTAGTTACAAACCATTTTTCTGCTACCATGTTATCAATATTAGTATTTGAAATGTGTGTATTCACTGAATACTCTAAATGGCCTAATTTTGTTTGTCTAATATAAGTTAATCCCGATAAGTAGCTTTCGTTCATTTTTTGAATAGAATCTGTATTGCTAATTGGTAAATTGTAATCTTCTAAATGGTATGCCATCGTCAGGGAAATATAATTATTTGTTGAACTATTATTATAATTGACGAGATAATTTTGTAATAAAGGGCCTTCAGAAATATTACCAAATTTACCAGAATAAGACCGTGAATGGGCAAATGCAGTTATAGTTCCACTTTTCATAGATAACGACTGAGTTTTTAATAATAATTCACGATAAAGATAGTCACCTTTCATAAAATGAAACACAGACCGCGTCCTCATAGAATCATTAACTTCAATATGATTTTCTGCTACATCAAATACAAAAGTAGAGAGAGGAATATCTATCCCACCATTAACTTGAATATCATAATATTTTTGATTAGCTTGACTATTTTGCAGTAAAGGATTAACTAAATATCCAGAATTGTTTATAGGGTCTATTGGTAGCCATATTATATCATTAGCAAATAAATGGGAAATAAAAAAGGCACACATTGAAAAATACATTGTATGCCTTTTGAAATATATAAAATTTTTATTCAATTAAGCGGCGTCTACACCTAACTGAGGAATTGACTTTTTAGCCATTTCAAATGCTCCAAAAAGTATGGCGGTATACATTAAATCTCCCACAATAGCATTTTGTAAAAATGGGATTCCTGCCATATAGCATGTTCCTAAGCCTGAAAGGGTTTTAGGATAAAATGTACCCGATATCCATACACCGAAATTTGTTACTAAAAAGAAGAAAATAGATGCACTAAAAGATGCAAGCCCAACGGTAGATAATTTTGGTTTAATAAATGATGAACATAATGTTACTATAGCTATGGAAGAATAAACCCAAATCATTGTGCCATGAAATCCTAGCAATAAATCTGAAACCATCATCGCCAACAATGGGATAATTACTGCCAATTGCTTGTTTTTAAAATAGACTCCACCCATTAATCCCATTGCAATAATTGGGGTAAAATTTGGTGGATGGGGTAATAAACGGCTCAGTGCAGCCACTAGAATTATTCCACTTATAACCATTCTTTTTAATGTCATTTCTTTCTCCATTTAGTGGGTGTAATTTATAATTGTAGATGCAATTATTCTGTTATATAAAATTTACTTTTTCCACAATTCTCTGTAAAAGTGGTTGTGTTTATCAGTCCACTCTTTTTCAGAAGATAATTCTATTTCGCGAATCATTAAATCCATCTTACCATCAAAATTATCTAAAAGATGTACAAAAAGTGCTTCAGGAAACTTTGGAGGTACGGGAGTTCCATTTGATTGCGTACCCTGATGAGATAAAATAATATGCTTTAGCTTTAGGAGGATTTTGCCCTCTATTTTTAAATCTTTAGTAATTTCATTAAACACATCTATTCCTAATGCAATATGGCCAACTAACCGACCTTCATCAGTATATTCACCTTTTGTAGAATACTGAATTCCCCTCACTTTTCCAATATCGTGAAACAGTATTCCTACTAATATCAAATCAATATTTAAATTTTTATAATAAGGATATATTAATTGGGCAGCATTCATCATGGAGATGACATGTTTTAAAAAGCCACCCTTTATGGGGTGATGATGATGAATTGATGCAGGAATCAAGCATATTTGCTCTTTATATTTTTTGACTAATTGTTTTGCAATTTTCTTATAGGGATTTTTTAATTGATTTATCTTTTCTATTAATTGAGAAAATAATTCATCAATGGGTTCATCTATCTTTTCAATGAGCTCATCAATATTAAACCCATATTTATTATAGGTTTTGTCATCAGCAGTTTTAATTTGCTGAACCACCAATTGCAATTGAGAATTGTATGATTCCACCATTCCTTTTACTGCTACAGGTTCGTTCACACTGAATTGATCATTAAAATGGTTCACATCGTCCCAAATTTTTGCATTAATTCTACCGGTTTCATCGGTGAGTATCAAATCTAAATATGGATTCCCATTACGAGTATTTCGTAATGATTTCTCAGAACAAATATAAAATCCTCTAATTTGAGTATTTTTTTTAAATTTTGATATTGGAGTAAGCTGAACAGTCATTTATGACTTATGTGTTTTTAATAATCTGATGCTGGACATTTATTACACTCAGGTTCCTTTTCTGACGTGAATTGTTTTTTTATAACTCTATAAATGTAAATTAAGGAAAGAATACCTAAAAATAAAATGATAATTAATTGCATTATACAATCCCTAAAAACATTCCACCTTGATACACGACGAAAGCCCCAACATAAGCTAATATAGACATATATGCCATCATTATGAATGACCATTTCCAAGAATTAGTTTCGTTTTTCACTACTGCAAATGTTGCCATGCATTGCGCAGCATATACATAAAATACCATTAAAGATAATGCAACCAAAATGTTATAAGTGGGAGTTCCATCAGGTTTTCTATCATTTTTCATCGCTTCAGTTAATGATACAAACCCCTCTCCCTCTTCTACATTATAGATGGTTGCTAATGTACTTACCATTACTTCGCGTGCAGCAAAGGACGTAAGTAATCCAATGCCAATTTTCCAATCATATCCCAATGGTTTAATAACAGGTTCTAGTACATGACCAATTTTTCCCGCATAGGATTCATGTATACTTACGGACTCACCGTTACTATCTTTAGGAAAGGATGCAAGAATCCACAAAACTATTGAAATGGCCATAATTATTTTTCCTGCATTCACTACAAATGCCTTGCCACGAATATATACTTCATTAAAAACGGATTTAAACATGGGCATTCTGTAAGGTGGCAACTCCATCGCAAATGAAGATTTACCTTTTTCAGAAATAAATAATGTGCACACTTTTGCAACTATAAATGCAGTAAAAGTACCTAATAAATACATAACTACCAATGTAAGTCCTTGCAATCCAAAACCATATATAGTGATATCAGGAATAAATGCTCCGATTAACAATGCATACACAGGAAGTCGTGCACTACAACTCAACAAGGGTAATACAAGAATTGTAATTAAGCGTTCTCTCCAAGAGTCTATAGTTCTGGCGGCCATAATGCCTGGTATAGCACAAGCGTATCCACTCATCAATGGCAATACAGATCGTCCATGTAATCCAACTTTACCCATAAATCTATCCATCATCATCGCAACACGTGCCATATAGCCAGTATCTTCAAGTAATGTTAGAAAAAAGATAAGTATAATTATTTGAGGTAGAAAAATTATTACGGATCCAACTCCAGCAACAATTCCCTCTACTAGTAAATCCTTTATTAGGCCATTTGGGAGCACATTCACTAAAAACTCACTTAGATATCCAAAGCATCCATCGACAAAATCCATGGGTAATGATGCAAACTCAAAAATTGATTGAAAAATGAAATATAATAGTCCTAAAAATATTAAGGGACCCATAATAGAATGCGTTAATATATAATCCACTTTTTCACTATTGTTTCTATCTTCAATATTTTTTTGAATTAATGTAGCTTTATCAAATTGTGAATCTAACCAAGAATATCTCGCAATACTTTCTACTGATGAATAGTCGATATTATCATGAATAAAAGCATTTCTAACTTCTAAAATAATCTTCTTCAATATAGACAATTGGGACTCATCTAGAAAGCCACTTAATTTAAAACAATCAAAAAATGAATCTCTTGTGAGCAATCGAACAGATAATGAGTTCTCAATTTCAGATGAAACATCAAAATTTGAAGAAATGAATTCCTTAATTGGTGTGAGCTTTTCAAGCACTCTGCTATCTAATTGTAAGGTTGATTTAAATTTTATAACTTCGCTATCATGGTTAATAATCGCATTCTGAAGTTCATCAAGTCCAACATTATTAATTGCAGATACTGGTACTACATCTACTGCACCAAAAACTTTTTTAATTTCATCATAATTAATTGAGTTCTTCTCTTTTTTAACCTTATCAATCATATTTAAGGCAATAACTGTGGGAATCCCCATTTCTATGATTTGTGAAGTTAAAAATAAATTACGACTAAGGTTAGAGGCATCAACAACAGATATAATTAAATCTGGACGTTTACTAGAATCAAGCATCCATGTTAATATCTGATTGGCTACTATTTTCTCATCTACAGTTTCAGGTGTAATACTATAAGTTCCTGGAAAGTCAATTACCTCAATGGAATTATTGCTATTTTTTAGAAAACCGCTTTTAGAATCAACAGTAATTCCAGGATAATTGGCTACTTTTTGTTTTAATCCTGTAAGTTTATTAAATATAGCCGTTTTACCACAATTGGGATTTCCGATTAGAACGATTCGAGTCATTTTTTTACTTTTTCTATGGTTATATTTTTAGCATCTTCAAGGCGAATGCTCATATAAAAATTTCTGATTTTCAATTGGATAGGCCCTGAAAATGGCATCTGTTTGACAAATCTAATTTTTTCACCAGGAATTATCCCCATTTCTAATAATCGTGGTTTATTGTCATTATTTTTTTTGACGATTGCACATTCATCATTTTTCAAATCTGCAATTGTCATACTATTTATCACAATCTTTACAAATTCCAAACAACTGATGAATATGCCTTATGAGCTTAAATTTATATTTTTTACAAATCTCATCTTGCATATCTTCTATTTCATCGCTGACAAACTCAATAATTTTTCCACATTCAATACAAATCATATGATCGTGATGAGGATGGTCAATTTTGGTTTCATATCTCGATTTTCCATCGCCAATATCTAATTTTCGTACAAAATCGTGCTTCACCAAAATATCCATAGTTCTATACACTGTTGCACGTGAGACATTTTCTCCACTACTTTTTAATGCAAAATAAATTTCTTCACACTCGCGATGTTCTTTGCTATTGACCATTTCCTCCAACACTGATAGTCGTTGAGGTGTGAATTTCATATTCTCTGTTTTTAGTGCAGATTTAAAATTTTCTACCAATTCTGGATTTACCATAAAAGCCCCTTAGTTGAGTTTCATTCTCAATTAAAATTTAACATTAATTCATGATGTGAATAAAGGTTATTTATTTAGATATAGATTTTAAATTGGCATATTTTTTAATCAATGTCTTTTGCACATTTCCATTAAACAATATGGTTAATTTTGCATTTTCGCCAAATCCTTCAGTACGTAAAATCCTACCTTTACCAAATATACTATGTATAACTTTGTCACCATTGCTATAATCTGATGATGAAGATTTTTTACTAAATTTATTTGGCTTATATACAGACTTTTTATCGAAATGATGCTGAATAAATTCTTTAGATTTTGGACGTGGTTTAATTCTCTTTTCTTCAACCAATTCAGATGGCAATTCTGATAAAAATTGAGAAGGAATTGATGCAATAGGTTCACTACCAAATTTTCTTCTCATTCTAGCGTTATACATAAACACTATTTTTTCTGCACGAGTAACAGCCACATAAAAAAGTCTTCGTTCTTCTTCTAAATCCATATCTGGATCATATAATGAACCTAATGGAAATAATCCCTCTTCCAATCCTGCAATATGTACAACAGGGTATTCCAGTCCTTTAGAACTATGAATTGTCATTAACGTGACAGCATTATCTGAATCATTATGTCTATCAATATCAGTTAATAACGATACTTCTTCTAAAAAATTAGTGAGTGAAGTGTTATCAGAATTTTCTACAAATTCTTCCATACTATTCAGTAATTCTTCCACATTATTCCATCGTTCATCTGCCTCAATAGAATTTTGATTTTTATAATATTCAGCTAATGCAATTTCATTTATTAAATCAATGGCCAATGTATTGGCATCACAAGTAGTTGACTGTTGTGTAAATTTGTTAATCATTTCTTTAAACTGAGCAAATGCAGCTTTCTGTTTTGGGCCAATTTGAACAGCATCAATTTTATCCAAAGCCGAAATAAGATTTAAATCTACTGAATTAGCAAAAGATTTGAACTTTTCCAAAGAAGTTTTCCCAATTCCTCGTGGAGGAAAATTTATAACGCGATCAAAACTGATTGAATCAGCAGGGTTAACAATGAGACGCAGGTATGCCAAAACATCTTTAACCTCTTTTCTATCATAAAATTTTACACCACCAACTATTTGGTAAGGAATTGAATTTCTTCTCAATTCATCTTCAATAGCACGACTTTGGGCATTAGTTCTATATAGGATTACTTGATCTGAAAGTTTAAAATCATCACAATTATCGGAATCAATCCAGTGTACTAATTTTCGAGCTTCGTCTCGTTCATCAAAGCATTCTTGATGAACAAGCTTATCACCATCTGAATTTTCAGTCCATAACTCTTTTTCTGCCCGATAGTCATTATTTTTTACAACTGAATGAGCTGCACTTAGAATATTTTTTGTAGAGCGATAATTCTGTTCTAATTTGATTTCTTGTGATTCACCAAATGCATCTGAAAATTGTAAAATATTTTTTATATCTGCTCCACGCCAACCATAAATGGATTGATCGTCATCCCCAACAACACATATTCCTCTGTGTAATTTCGAAATTGCATGAACTAATTCAAATTGAGGTTTGTTAGTATCTTGGTACTCATCTACTAAAACATACTGATACTTATTTTGATAATATTCCAACCTCTCAGGATGTTCTTTAAATAGCTCCAATGGTTTTAATAATAAGTCATCAAAATCCAATGCATTATTCTTTTTTAAAGCTTTTTGGTATTCAGCATATATTTGAGCCAATTTTTCTTCAATATATCCCTCAGCATATTCTGCAACATTTTCTGGAGATAACATTTGATTCTTTTTTTGACTAATCAAATTTTGATATGAATTAGGAACAAAAGTTTTGATATCTAAATTTAGTGATGTAATAATTTCTTTAACTAATGCACGAGAGTCTGTCTGATCATAAATACCAAAATCTCGAGTATACCCTAATAATGGGATTTCAAATCGTAATATTCGAGCACATATTGAATGAAATGTTCCCACATTCATTTTTTGAATATCCACATCTAAAAGTTGCGAAACTCTCTCTTTCATTTCTTGTGCTGCTTTATTTGTAAAAGTAACAGCTAATATTTTATCCGGTGAAAGCCCTGCTTTTTTTATTAAATAAGCAATTTTATAGGTGAGAACACGTGTCTTTCCACTACCAGCTCCAGCAAAAATCAATACGGGGCTCCCAAAGGCTTCAACGGCTTTACGCTGATTGGGGTTTAAATTATCAAGGTTCATTTTCTTTTTCGTTTCATTTCTCTACGTTTGCGTTGCAACACTTTTTTAGCTTCATTATGTTCAGCATTATTCCGAGTAAAAATATGTCGGCCTTCACCATCAGCTACAAAATACAAATAGGATGTTTTATTGGGTGATACTGCAGCAATTAACGCATCTAATCCTGGATTATTAATGGGGCCTGGTGGCAATCCTTTATATTTGTATGTATTATATGGACTATCAATCCTTAAATCTTTATTGAACAATCTTCTATTTTTACCTGGAATGATATATTGAATTGTGGGATCAGCTTGTAATAACATTTTACGTTTTATTCTGTTATGATACACAGAAGATATGATGGGCATTTCGTCACTGTACATGGCTTCACCTTGAATTATGGATGCCATAGTAACGATTTCGCGCATAGACATTGATGTATGTCCTTTTATGGGTTTGATTCGTTTTTCATATTGATGAAAAAACTGATTTACCATAATTTTAATAATTTGCTCTTCAGTATATGAAGATAAAAATAAATATGTATCTGGGAATAAAAATCCCTCAATTGAGGGTGCATCAATGTTTAATGAGTGTACAAAGTTAAAATCTTTACACAGACTAATAAATTTAAAAGTATCAATTTTTAATTTTTCATTTAATTTATCGGCAATTTCTTCAATAGTCCACCCTTCTAACAGTGTAACCTTAATCCGCTCTTTGGAAGAAGTCGTAACAAGATTAATCATCTCACCAATTGAAGAAATACCCTTAAATGTATATCGCCCAGGAATCAATTTTCCATTTCTAAATGTGGCAGACATGGCAAGTTTAAATATGTTTGCATCTCGCGATGTCATACACCCTGCATTTTGGATAATCTTTACGGTATAGCTAACAGATGCACCTTTGGGTATAATGACAATTTCATCATTATTATTGCAGGTTATACGCCATGATAAAATTATAGTATAAAATACAAGTGTAGTAAACAATAGCAATGATGCTATTGCACCCACCCATCTCACTGTTGGATGTAATGATTGAAAATCCCTGTCCATATAGATAGAAAAATTAACATTTTCATAACCTTATCTCTATTTCAAAATTTTTATAATTTTTTAAGATTATTACTTGCATTGGATTTTAAATACCCTGTAATTTTTTATGCTCATGGGGAAGGACAATTCACATAACAAAAGCGTTTTTCACTCGTGGTCATTTGGTAAAATTAATTATCAGTTTTTTGGAATAGGATTGGTAACCATTATACTAGGATATATTATAATGGCAACAGGAGAAACAGAAAGTGTTCAATCTACAAAGATTGCACCTATAATTCTTACTATAGGGTATTGCGTGATTATACCCATATCAATTCTTCTTAAAAAATAAAATTGGGGTGGTAGTTCAATTTGGTTAGAGCACCTGCCTGTCACGCAGGAAGTTGCGGGTTCAAGTCCCGTCCATCCCGCCATTAAAAAGCCTTCTGTTAAGAAGGCTTTTTTGTTTCTCTATACTTTAAATAATTTATTTTAGTAACAAAACCTTTGCAATTTCTACTCTACCATTTGTTTCTAATTGCACAAAATAAACCCCTGATGGTACTCCACTTCCATTCCATTGAGCCCTATAATTCCCAATCGGCTTGATCATATTTTCTAACTGAGTAATTTTGCTTCCGTAAATATTAATTATACTAACTTTCACATTAGATGTAGTTTTTATGCTATACTCAATATTTACCACAGGATTGAAAGGGTTTGGGTAAATTGACGTAATTCCTACAGATACTGGTAATAATTCATTATTAGATAGACATGTTACATCCATTCCTCCACAAACATCACTACAATCAATTACAACTATGCAATTTCCAAAACAATCATAATTTTCATTTGGATATTCACAGCTATCATCTGAGAAAAGTAAATTGGCAGTGTAATTACATGCATCTTCATCCATACAGCCTGTACAAGTAGAATTATCACCACCACAGACATTACATTCATCTAATTCTGCAATACCTCCCCATTCACCATTACAGTCTTGAACACAATCATTTGAACTATCAGAATCACAAATTCCGCACATATCTTCTACACTATCACCATTTGGAACATCTTCGCAATCACTACAGGTTGAATTATCTCCACCACAGACACCGCATTCATCATTTTCCAAATATGAACCGTCATTACTCCATAATCCATCACAGCCTTGTATACAAGATGTATCACTTTCTTCAACACATTCCTCGCATGGGTTAATCCATGATGTACCATTAGGGATTCCGGCACAATCCTTTAAACATTCTCCTTCCCCAACATTTACCCCTACACAATTACCACAACCATCTATCATTGCATCCCCATTAACTTCACCATTACAGTCCGTACATGTAGAATTATCCCCACCACAGACATTACATTCATCTAATTCTGCAATACCTCCCCATTCACCATTACAATCTTGAATGCAATCATTTGAATTATCAGAATCACAAACTCCACACATATCTTCTACACTATCACCATTTGGAATACCTTCGCAATCAATACAGGTTGAGTTATCTCCACCACAGACACCACATTCATCATTTTCTAAAAATGAACCGTCATTACTCCACAATCCATCACAGCCTTGTATGCAAGACGTATCATTAGCTTCAACACAATCGTCACAAGGGTTAACCCATGATGTACCATTAGGGGTTCCCGCACAGTCTAAACAAGTAGAATTATCACCATCACAAACCCCACATTCGTCTAACTCTGCTGTACCCCCCCATACACCATTACAATCTTGCTCTACATATATAAATGTTGAATTTTGCACACCAGGAGTACCAAAATTTTCTGAAGCATTCCAATTCTCGGCTAACTCATTATCTAAATTTGGATTTTTTAATTCTAATGTTGCGCCACTACCATCTGCCTCAATTGGCCATGGATCAACATCATTATAACGCAAAGAGTCAATTAAGATATTGGAATTATCAAAAAGTCGTATCAGTTCCCCATCATTCCGTAACTTAAAATCAAAATCTCCGATTACATTGGTTACTTCGGGAAATAAAAAACTAAAGGCATTTAATGAATCACAAATAACCAAATAACCATTGGCTGATAATGTATATTGAGGAATAACAAACTCATGCTCATCATTATCATCTTTAAAAATCCAATTTTCTAATTCAATAGCATTTTCAGAATTATTATATAATTCCACCCAGTCCTTTGGGAATAGTGAATCTGCTGAATTATAATTAATCTCATTGATAACAATATTACTTCTCAAAGTTGAAATAGCTATGAATGCGATAAAAAAAGAAAATATGCAATGCCTAAAAGGAGTATTCAACTTTGCTTCCCCAAATATTGGTAATATCAATATGGTTCTTTTTGATACTACCCTTATAAATGTAAAACACTTCTGCTGATACGCTTGTTGAAATTGGGAAATCTATAGCAAATGAATATCTAAACTTGTCATATTCAAGTGATGAATCTTCAATTAAGTGATAAGATTCATAATAAAAGTTTGATTTTATAGTTTTATACTTAGGAAGATTAAATGAGAATTTATTTCTAATAGTTTTATTTATTGGTGAATTATCAATATCATAATCTTGTTGATACTTAATTTTATAAGTGGGAATATAATTTTTATCAAAGGAATCAATTTTTATACTACACCCAATTCTCTTTTCGTTATCACTACCTTCGACGATATATCGAAATTTTCCTGAAATTTCTACTGAATTAATTATGGGGTAAGATATTGAAATATCGGTGAACGATTTATATAATGATTCTAGAGTTTGATCATAACGAAACTGTTGCTCGATTTCCATACCAATCTTACTTTTTAATGGTATATTTATCTCAAAGGAACTCCACAACTCATCATTAACGTCAACCTTTGGAAAAGCAAATGATAGCCATAGAATAAAAAAAAGACTACGATTTGAAAAATACACGAATATTAGCTGTATCTCTTAAAAAGTTTGTTTTACGAATTTCAAATTGAACGATATCTAAACCCGTTCTATTCTTTAAATCTGCTAACAATGCATCTTTATTTTCAGGCTTAATATTTTCAATTTTTTCATAAACTATATTCCGTTGTAAAAGCTGTTCTTTTTGCCAATAGCGTTCCAACGTATACGTAAGTAAAATTAATGCAAAGTTTGTAAACAAAAGTGTATCATAAGAAATATCCGTTTGGCTTAATGCATTTATTACACCAATTGTAATCACAATAAACAAATAGGTCATTTCTCGAATAGGAATAGGATCTGTTCTATACCGTAAAATTGCAAATACCGCAAACATCCCAAATGCAAACCCCAAGTTTATGGTAATAGTACTTAATAGAAATGCAAAAAAGAATATAAGTGAATTGAACATAAAATAGGTAAATACAAAATCATTTTTTGTATGATCTCTATGATAAATTAGTTTAATTATGACAAATGCCACAAAAAAGTTGAAGCTAAACCTGAATACCAAATTATATAGCTCTGGGGTAATACTCATTTATTAGTCCTGAATCCTGATGTGTTTTTAATAATTTATTTAACTGTAATAATCTAGGTTTGAATCTGTTATACTTAATATCATTATTCACATGTAACATGCCCATGTAATATTTACTAAATTTATTATCATGAATCCCACTCTCACGCATAACTTTTATGAAAGGTGAACTTGTGTTGAATTTACTCTGTTTTATCTCAGCAATTACAAGCTTTTCAAATATATTTTTATGCACACCATTTTTAACAATAAGGTTTCTATCAATTGTTAATCGTTCAGTAAATCTATTATCTACTAATGTTATGCGTGAAAAATTTACTTGCAATGATTGTGAAAGTATTTCTGAAGAAATATTTACATAAGTATTTATAAGATTTGATTCTTTTTCACCAAATTTAAGTGAATCTTTTTTAACTCTTAATCGCTTTTTAATTGTCCTATTTTTATTATTCTTTATCTTTATTTCAAAAAAACAATCATCAGATTCACTATACTGTCGAAATCTCACCTTATAACGATTTCTATTTTCATTATGATGTTGAAGAAAAAAAAGTTTATCCTTAGTATCAAAGTACGTATTATTATATTGAAACTGATTTACCCCATTAATATTAAGCATTTTATAATATGGAGATAATACAACTAATGCTTCATTCAACTTTGATTCATGAAAAATGAATTTAGTATCGGTTCTATTTAACAAACTGACTTCATCCATATCCTGTAATTGAATGTCTTCAAATTGATCTAATATTTTTGTATCAATATTCACTATTTTAACAAAATCACCTTTTCAGTTTGTACAAAATTATTAGCTGACATTTGGATGAAATATATTCCACTTGCAATATTGTGTGCATCCCATACTAAATGATGATACCCTCCATCTAAAGTCTCATTCACCAATGAGGCAACTTCCTTACCCAATAAATTATAAATTTTTACTGAAACATGAGATTCAGTTGGAATACTAAAATTAATACTGGTACTGTTATTAAATGGATTTGGATAAGCATGACTCAAATAGTACTCATTGGGGAGATTCACTTCAATATATTCATGGCTATTTGCAACTACAATATCTATAATTTCAAATCCGTGAAGGGTTTCAAAGAGTAAATCATCTTCGGGTTTTACAATGATAATGGTGGTTTCATTACCATGGGTATTTTGATTTGAAACCAGAGCATTTTTTGTTAAATTAATTTCAATATCATCTTCATGTTTAAGCGTCAATTGAATTGCACCAATATAACCATCACCATTAATCCTACATTGATTTCCATCAAAATAAACATTGGCAATTGTGGCATCATCTACCCTATTTAGTCCTAATACCAAATTCACCAGTGTTACCACATCCAATACGTCATTATTTCCATCAGCATTCATATCGCCAGCACTATTATATTCACCAGATAAAATTGTATTTACTAAATGAACAATATCTAAAATATTTAGCTGACCATCTTCATTTATATCACCTAACAAAGAAACAGAGTTAATTCTCCCCGGAGAACCATATCCAGCAGATGCTGCCCAATTATCGGCGAATGTATTATCACTCATGGCATCAACCAACTCTAGTGTAGGTCCATGACCATCTGCTTCAAAAGGCCATGGGTCAGAATCATTATAATCTACGCTATCAATAATTGCACCTTCTGCATTAAATAATCGTAATAACTCACCACCGCCAGCTAAACCGAATTCAAAATCACCAATATAATTGGAAACCTCTGGAAAGGCAGATGTAAATAATGCCTCTTCTCTGCAAAGCACTAAATACTCACCTGAGCTTAGACTTGTGTTTTCGGGGATAGTAAATACATGAATATCATCTTCATCTTTAAATTGCCAACTACTTATATCAATTATTTGATTGGTAGGATTATAGAGTTCAATCCAATCTTCAGGGTTGAATAATGTGTCCAATGAATTGTAATTAATCTCATTTATAACAATATTAGCATTTTCATAATTTTCAAAGACTGCGGTAATGGTATCGTTTTGGGTTAATGCAACGATAACATTGGGCGATAATGGATTCATCACAGCATGATTTTGAAATGCCCAATGTTCAAATTCATAATTATCAACTGCATTGAGTTTCATCTCAATTCCGCCATGATATTTCCCCGTCCATGGGAACTCATCACTATCAATTACCAGTGAGTTTATTCCTACTTGACCGCCATGTGTTGGTTCAACATCCAATGTAATATCATAAGGGCCAGTCAATCCATAACAAGAGTTTAAGCCTTGCGGAAAATGATCAATTCTTGCACGAATAAAATTTTTCACTTTTTCAACATTGTTGAGCCATTGATCCATACTTCCACCCCAGCGTTGTATATGTTGATGCATGTCCAGTTGGATTGATGTTTTAATACTATCTACCAATTGAATCATCTCTTCTTCAACAAATACGGTATTTAATAAATCCATATATCGTGTGATATAATATTGTTCAAACTCATCACTGGCACGCAAATCATTTAATATATCAATTACACCCAGTGGGTCTGAGTTGATTCCCTCTGGATAACATGGCGCTGCATCAGGCTGTTCGTTTGGAACCCCTGTATAATTAATATAATGGTTAAAGGTGGCATCTTCATCCCATAAAACGAAACCCCATTTTTGATGCGTACCATCGGGATCAAGACCTCTCCAAACGGAAGTATTCCAGTTAATCCAATCGGTACATACTACAAATGAATTGATTAGTACATAATCTACCAAGCTAGTAATATCTAACTGACTTTTGGCATAATCATAATTACTTTGAACTGCCATATTATTGCTTAAAATATAGTTACGAATGGAATTCCAGGCATTAATGGCATCATTCCCACCATATTGAGCCCATGTATTCCCCCAATTCATCACATACTGAATATTGTATTTATCTTGTCCATAGTAAAATTTTGTATAATCTGAATCGCTTACTTTTTCACGGATGGAGTATACCCCCCAAAATTGCCCATTGGCATAAACAGCACAGCGTTCACCTCGACGCATATCCAGATTCATTTTTTTCTTATCCGCAACTTTTTGAATAAAATAATCCCGCATATGTGCACTGGAATCTATCCCGGGATAATTATCATCTCCAGATGCACGTATTATTAATCGCTGGAATTCATCTCTATCAGACAGTGATAATAGCTTTCGCTGAACTGCATAATGATACCCCATTTCATCACGAGCAATATAATCAAAACTACGTTGATTGAATGCCCAAGAATCTTGACCATGTTTATTATATTCTCCATACCCAAAATCTTTACGTTCTCCATCTTCGAAATACTCAATAGTTCCATGAGGACGTAATGTTTGATTGCCATTTAACATGGTTATAAGTTGATTTGCAGATGCCGAAATAATGGGAAGTGCATGACTTTCATCAATAAAAAATGTACCGAATGTTAAATAACTGGGAAGTAAATTGTGATCCGTAGGTATAACAATTGCTTGTATAATTTGAGTTTCATTTAGCGTAAGTGGTCCTGTGTATTGCGTAGATCCAAAGTAAGGTGTATCTCCATCTGTGGTATAACGAATATTGGCATCAGGATTGGAGTGTAAAAACTCCAATTCTTGTGTTCCATAATAAAATCCAGGCTCTATACTGAATTCTATAGACTCTGCATATCCAGTGTAATTGAGTCCATCATTTTCTTCCCCTTTTGTAGGTGACGTAAAAATTTTAAAATCTCCAGTGCCATTGGGAATTCGTCCCATAGAATGGTTTAATTGTGTTCGAAATAACTCGTATGCATTGATAACATCACCTTCTGGACTAGCGAGTACGACATGCTCTGGATTATCTCTGGTTTGCTTTAATGTGAAATTGGTATGATGGTGACTCCCAGAACTTTCATCACGCCCTGAGCACCAAAAGGTTAGATAGCCATTGGCAGGAATTATGGTACCTCCTGGAATTGACCATTTATACGGATTATCTATTTTATCACTTAATGTATAACCGCCCAAATCTATATTGCTATTGCTGGTATTATATAATTCTATCCAATCTTCCTTCATTTGATAATTATCTACATAATCATACAAATTAGATGCAGAATATTCATTGATAACGACTGATGAAAATAGTGGGGCTAAAATGGTAGCTAAAAGTAAGTAATAGGTTTTCATATGGCTATGGCTCCAATTATTCTAATTAATAAAAGAGATGTAGAGTAATTCTCAAATTACCACCTATATAATATTCTAATTCTTAATTTTAAAAAATAATATATAATGGGTCATGACTATTTAAGGGGTTTATTTTTCAGTAAATTTAACAAAGTTTTA
>CAYFMU010000019.1:0-50831 GCA_964344315.1 uncultured bacterium
AAGGACACAATAACTATCAGTCTAAACCTTACATGAAATTTCTACTGTTGTAGATATAAAGCGTCATATAAATTAGCGTCTATGTCTAAACCTTACATGAAATTTCTACTGTTGTAGATCTGAATCGTTTCAAAGAATGAGATTGCAGTCTAAACCTTACATGAAATTTCTACTGTTGTAGATAAGTTCGCGTTTTCACGTCTATTAAAGGTCTAAACCTTACATGAAATTTCTACTGTTGTAGATAATCGTCATTTTACCGCCTCGCTTAACAGTCTAAACCTTACATGAAATTTCTACTGTTGTAGATAAACATTGCTATACCAAGACCCTCTAAAGGTCTAAACCTTACATGAAATTTCTACTGTTGTAGATGTTTGACGACCACGAGGCAATAATTCTAGTCTAAACCTTACATGAAATTTCTACTGTTGTAGATCGCAAAGTGTGTAATAACTGAATGGCGTGTCTAAACCTTACATGAAATTTCTACTGTTGTAGATGCATTTTTGTTCTAGTTTCGCTCTAAAGTCTAAACCTTACATGAAATTTCTACTGTTGTAGATTGACTTTCAGGAAAGTGCATCTATACTGTCTAAACCTTACATGAAATTTCTACTGTTGTAGATAAATTGCATAAGGACACAATAACTATCAGTCTAAACCTTACATGAAATTTCTACTGTTGTAGATCTGAAGCTGAGGAAGGCAATGTACCAGCGTCTAAACCTTACATGAAATTTCTACTGTTGTAGATAGATGTATAATGGCTTTACGCAGTGGGATGTCTAAACCTTACATGAAATTTCTACTGTTGTAGATATGCGTTTGCGGTGTCTTTATCTCTTATGTCTAAACCTTACATGAAATTTCTACTGTTGTAGATACAGACCAAGAAAAGAAGACAGCATTGTCTAAACCTTACATGAAATTTCTACTGTTGTAGATCAATAGTTACTATAGAGCCGCCTAAAGTCTAAACCTTACATGAAATTTCTACTGTTGTAGATCCGGCCATGCCCCCCAAAGCAGCACCAGTCTAAACCTTACATGAAATTTCTACTGTTGTAGATATGCATTAGAACCATCTACTGAAAAAGCGTCTAAACCTTACATGAAATTTCTACTGTTGTAGATAACTCTGGGTGTTGAATATCTTAGAGTTGATGCTGTATTGGATGATAGAACCTCTCCAATATGTCAAGAAATGCATGGACGGATTATCCAAGTTAAGAAGGCAGTAGGCTTACGAGATAAACTTATCGCATCAAAAAAGCCAAACGATGTAAAGAAAATAGCACCATGGGTAAAGCCAAGCAACATAAAGGGTAAAAAGACATCAGCGTTGAATGTAGGGATGTCAATACCTCCATACCATTTTAACTGCCGTACACGAACCGTGGTAGTGTTGGATGATGACCCCGATTTTGAGAATATGGAAATGGGGGAGAATGTTTCTAAAGACCATAAGGATAAATTATTAAGCCGAACATCAAAAGAACATGCATCAAGGGTGGGTGAGATACTAAGTAGAGATGGGTTAAAGTGGAATGAGGTTGATTTTAGTGATGATATTTTAAAAATAGATATTAGAAAACATGCGAATGAGTTTGATTTTAATACAAATGATTATATAAAATACAATAAAAAGGCACAAAATATAATTAAAAACAGTACTTACATTACAGCTCAAGTCTATAAAGGTGAAATTCAATATTTGTTTTATTCAATTGAAGAGAGTGGATATGCAATAGTTGACCAATCTTTTTCGATACGTGGAGCATACGGACATAAGGAGTTAGAAAAAACCTTTAATGGTAGAAGGGGTTTAGAATTATGGCTGAGTTAATGTATACAGGGGAAACCCATAGAGAAATGATTACTCGTTATATTATGATTGTAAATATGCATGACGCTGATTCTCAATATATGAATATCTGGAATATTCTATACGGATGTGATGAGTATTTAAGTATAAATAAAGATACAGATCTTTGGATTAGTTTAATGATTGCTCTTGGTAATAATCAGTCATTAAATAATGATTGGTGGAACATAGAGGAATCTAAAAAGTGGAAAAAATCACATTATACAAAAGAGCATTGGTGGTGGGATCCTAAAAATTGGAATGAAGAAAAAGCAAAGAAATTATTGGGGATAAATGACTAAATCTGTTTACATAACAAATTTTAGTGAGATTGATGCAATACGTATAACCTGTAAGGAATATGCAATCATACTCAAATAATAGAGTGGGGGTGGTAAGCTTTTACCCAACGCTAAAGCATTGGGTAAGTAAAATTATTCAATTTATGAGAGAGCTTTATGGAAGATAATTATAAAAAGTATATACATCAAACGGAATCCTGGGAAGAAGCCAAGGAGCTTGAGCTAAAGAGTGTGAATAAAATGTCTAAAAACATAAAAGAGGGCAAAGGATTTACGTTAGATGATAAAATCTATGCTCCTGATTTAGATAAACTAAAAAAGAAAAAAATAGTTTAGGATGAAGAAAAAAACAGAAATAGGACCAAACTATATAGTTTCTCCCACACCCATCGATAAAGATACCTTGAAACAGGTAACGCAGATATTAGAGAAAAATGGACTAACTCCAATTCAGGCTATTAGTATATACTTTCAATTAATAATTGAATGCGATGGTCTACCTTTTGATGTAAGAATTCCTTCAAAAGAATTGTTAGAAGCATTTGAAGAGATTGAAAAAGGTGAGGAAGATAGTTTTAATTCTAGTGATGAATTATTTAAAGATTTGGGAATTTAATTTTATGAATTGATGGGCTAAAGCCCAGTGGGGGTGGAAAGCTCTTACCCAACGCTAAAGCATTGGGTAAGTAAATTATAAAGTAAAAAAAAGGGAATTAAAACAATTTTCAATAATAATTTTTGCAGATTTCAAGTTAATATTAATAGTGGAATTATTTTCAATTAAATTTTAATTAGTCAAAGAAGTTACCCTACCCTTCAGGGTAGGGATAGCAAAATCCCAAAACAGGGCTTCAGCCCAACAGAAAGAAAATAAATGGCATATATAAAAATTTGGATCCATTTCGTCTGGACAACAAAAAACCGTCAACCTTTACTCACAAAAAATATAAAGCATAAAGTAATTTCTCACATAAAAGAGAACGCAAGAAAGAAGGATGTTTATATTGATTCAATAAATGGTGGGAATGAACATCTTCACGCACTCATAACTTTAGGTGCCAAGCAATCCGTTGCAGAAATCGCTCAACTCATAAAGGGTGAATCATCATATTGGATTAACAAAGAAGGGCTAACTCAATGTAAATTTGAGTGGCAAGATAAGTATTTTGCTATTTCAGTCAGTGAGTCTATATTGCCAAAGGTTAGGCGGTATATCCAAAACCAAGAAGAGCATCATCGAGTAAAGTCATTTTCTGAGGAGTATGACAATTCCATGAATAAGTATGGGTTTAGTGAATTGATGGGCTAAAGCCCAGTGGGGGTGGAAAGCTCTTACCCAACGCTAAAGCATTGGGTAATTGAGATTATTAGGATAGTTAAAAAGTTGGTAAATATGATTTTTAAGGTTTATAGATTATTTGTATTAATTAGAATAAATACCTAGTATTAGAAAAATAAAAATTATTAATGGCAAAAAAAGACTTAGAAATTGTTGATTATAATCCACAATGGAAAAACCATTTTTTTTGGTTAAAATCCTTATACATACACTCTTTTGGGAATAAAGTTTTAAGAGTAGAGCATGTAGGTAGCACCTCAATTCCTGGATTGAAATCTAAACCGGTAATTGATATCGACATCGTCATCAAAGATTCTGATATTTTAGAATTGGAGGTAATAAAAGAATTGGAAAAATTAGGATATAAACATTTAGGAAACTTGGGTATCTCCGGGAGAGAAGCTTTTAAATTAAATGAAACTACGAGAGAAATGTATCCAAAACATAATTTATATGTTTGTAGAGAAGGTAGTATTGGATTAAAAAATCATTTATGTTTTAGAGATTATTTAATAGAGAATCCGGAAAAAGTGGAAGAATATGGAAATTTAAAACTGGAATTAGCCAGAAATTTTCCTAATGATATTGATACCTATTGTAGTGGTAAAACCGAGTTTATCACTAAAATTTTAATTTCCTCTGGATTGAATAAGAATGATGTGAAATTAATTAGAGATGAAAATCAAATCTAACTCAATAATTACTATCATAAATATATGACTGAATTTTAACCTCAATATTCCATTGACCCTCCCATTGTTTCTGTTCTAAATTCATCCTCAATTTTTCACAAGGATTCATTTTGGATATTTTAAATGTAGCGGCTATTTTGGTCACCATTTCAGCTATTTTTATGTACATCAATGTACGATTTATAAAATTACCTAACGCCATTGGGCTTATGCTCATTGCATTATTGATGTCATTAGGTTTACTCTTTTCAGGTATACTTTTTCCCTCACTAGTTACTCAATATGAGTTGTTAATAAATAGTATAGACTTTAATAAAACCCTTATGAGTGGAATGTTGAGCTTCCTTCTTTTTGCCGGAGCTTTGCATGTAAATATTGATGATTTACTCAAGCAAAAATGGATAATTCTGCTCATGGCTACGGTGGGGGTTATTGGTTCTACATTTCTTATTGGTGGTATTATTTATTATACATTCAATGGATTGGGAATTTCCATCCCTTTTATTTATGCATTACTATTTGGTTCATTAATTTCTCCTACGGATCCCATTGCAGTTTTGGGAATTTATTGATGAATTTTTAAATGCGATTTTATTTGTACTCATTGGCGTTGAGGTGTTGGTGCTTACTTTTTCAAATCAATATATTTTAGCTGGATGTATAGCCATTCCTCTCGTATTATTATCCCGTGGATTTTGCGTAGGTCTTTCTGTAAATGCACTCCGACGCATCCACCAATTTAGCCCACATGTGGTGAAAGTACTAACTTGGAGTGGATTAAGAGGTGGAATTTCCGTAGCATTGGCATTATCAATTCCACAAAATGAAAGTAGGGATTTACTCATTGTGATGACCTATATCGTAGTGGTATTTTCAATTTTAGTACAAGGATTAACGGTAAAACCATTGGTTCAATTTGCCTTAAATGATAAAAAATATGTATAAAATATTTCAATCAACATTTACAATATACATAGCTATATTTTTAGTTTCATGTGGACCTAAACAATTATCCATTGAAGAAGCTCGAAACATCCAAACCCATGTGGTAAGTGTCGGTGAAAAAGTGACGGTAGATGCAGTAATTACCGCTCTACAAGATCGTTTATATTTGATTGATGATGTGAATCATGAATTAGGTATAATTAAAGCGAGCCGAAGTACTGAACGTAAACTTGCTGAAACGGTAGTTGAATCCGATGGATCTGAAATGCCCTTATGGGTAAAAATCACAGGGATAGCCATAATTATTACCATCATTGGACTCATTCTTTTTAATGGTGATGAATCTCATGATGATGAATCTGAATGCAACCGTTCAAATCATCGTCATTGTAATCATCATGATCATCATAGGCACTACAGCAGTGTTGATTTACATGAAAATCGTACATATAAATATGCCCTAAATGTGTCAGTAGTGCCTAGAGATGACAATAAAACACAAATAAGAATTATTGCCCAAGGGGAAACACTATCTGATGGAAGGGTGGTTAGTGCTGGAACTATTCAAGACCCTCAGTTTTATGAAAGCATTTTTAATCAAATTGAATCTGTAATTTTCGAATAAAGGAGTAATATGAAAGCAATACTAACATTAACAATTTTATTGGTATCATCTTGTGGTAACACAGATGGTCATAAACATGGCCACTCACATGCATATGGTCACTCCCACGCTCATGAAGCCAGTGGCGTTGCAGATACACTCTGGGTAAATAAAGTAGAGAGTAAAGTTCAATGGATTGGTAAAAAAATGGTAGGTAAACATGATGGGCATGTAGAATTAGCGGGTGGATTTATTGCTCGGAAAGGTGGCATAATTACCAATGGTGAAATTTTAGTGAATATGCAGTCCATAACCGTTGATGATATTGAAGCTGAAGAGTGGAATACCAAATTAGTGAATCATTTGAAGAATGATGATTTCTTCAACGCTGAAAAATATCCAACTGCAAAATTTGTATTCGATTCAGTCCATGAAGAAGAAGGCTCAACACATATTCATGGCCAATTAACAATTAGAGATAAAACTCAACCTTTTGAAATGTTTACTGAACTAACAATGGGTGAGGATAAAAGTACTGCAACGGGTACAGTTGAAATTGATAGAACATTGTTTGGTATTAAATATGGTTCAGGAAAATTCTTTGAAGACTTAGGTGATAGAATGATTTTAGATAATTTTACGCTTAATTTTAATATTGTGGCAAATTAATACGATTGTCAATCTCATAAAAAGTTAGTAAATTTATCTCTCACACTAAACTGGACGGAGGAAGAATGACCAGATTGATTTTGGTTTTGTTAATCATCATTACTGCCCCAATTTTTGCACAAGACGATCCCCCAGCAGGATTTGAATTTGAAATTTCTACACTTCAAGCATTCTATTTTTTCAACGAGGCTAAAACTCCAAATGGTGAGTTACTCACATCCAACGACTGGGTGGCGGCATTTAATGGAAATGTTTGTTTGGGTGCAAAACAGTGGGATGTTGATGCTTGTGGTGGAATGTGTGATGTTCCCATTATGGGGGATGATGGATCTGATTGGACAGAGGGATATGCCACCAATGGGTTTATTCCATCGTTTAAAATATATATTGCATCAGAAGATCGATTTTATCCTGCAATTCCCAGTGAAAATATTCCGTGGGAAAACTTTGGGCTTCCTTTTTTAGATTCAATTCAGGCCATTAATGCAGGCTGTACCGATGAGAATGCATTAAACCATGATCCAAATGCTGAAGTGGATGACGGCTCGTGTGATTATGGACAACCAGATGAATTCTATTATGAGCAATCCACATTACAGGCATTTTACTTTATTAATGAAGCTAATGATATTTATGGTCAACCATTACAGAGTAATGACTGGGTAGCCATATTTAAGGGTGATATTTGCGTGGGTGCAAAACAATGGGATGTGGTTGAATGTGGTGGAATTTGTGATGTCCCTGCTATGGGTGATGATGGCTCAGAATACACATCAGGTTATATGACCAATGGTGACATTCCAAGCTTTATCGTATTTGATGCTTCTGAGAATACTTTTTATAGTGCCCAACCCTCTGAAATATATCCGTGGGAAAATTTTGGTCTTCCGTTTATTGCAACGCTTGATGCCTATGAATCTTCAGTACAAACGATTGAACTCCACAAAGATAATAATCTCATTAGTTTTTATACGCTCCCCGAAAATTCACAAGTATCATCAATTTTTGCAGATTTTTCACATTTAATGGATGGCTATGGTATTATTGGAGAAAATTATGCAGCACAAATCAATCCCCAAACGGGTGAGTGGACAGGTAGTTTATCTCATGTAAATACATACGAGGGCTATTGGGTGGGGGTTGAATCTCCTGCAACTATTTCTATTGAGGGTCCATTAGCTGATCCAGAAAAAATATATTCACTTCACTATGGATTAAATCTCATCTCTTTCCCTGTAGCAGGTACTGTGGGGATTTCTGATGGGATTCCCGATGACATTGAAGGAGAAATTTCATTCGTAATAACTGAGAGTAAAGCCACCATGCAAGTAAATGGTGAGTGGGTGGGTAGCCTTGCTAGTTTTGAATCTGGGAAAGGGTATTGGATAAACTCAAATACAAATATGCAATATCAATATGACCTAACAACATTGAGTAGAGCTGCATCTACAGAGAGCTTAAATCTATTTGAAAATGAAATTTATCAATCAAAAAATGTAGCTTTTTATTTTGTGGATGCTACAGAGATTGCATCAGTAGGTGATATAATACTTGCATATAATGGAAATGAATTGGTTGGTGCAAATAAATTTAATGGTGATATTATTGATATTGCAGTACGGGGTTCAGATGGACATTTTTTAAGTTCTGGTTATTGCCAATATGGCGATACACCCAGATTTGAACTCAATACTATGAATGGTCAAAAAATTGTTCTTGATGGGGACATCCCACAATGGTCAAATCTACACGTAGAATTAATTTCATTACATGAGGAGGCGATTAATGCTAAGTCTCCCAACATCCATTCAATTTATCCAAATCCATTTAATCCATCTACAGAAATTAACATTGAAATACCTCGTGATGATTTAGCAAGTTTGATGGTGTTTGATATTAGGGGCAACCTTGTTAAAGAAATATTTAACACAACAATTTCTGAAGGAACCCATTCTATTACATGGTCACCTGAAAATATTTCATCAGGAACATATTTTGTCCAACTAAAAATTGGCGAAATCGTTGAAACCCAAAAAGTGGTGTACTTAAAATAATGGATTGGAGTAGATTTAAACTTACATGGATGATTAGGCTTTTTGGTATTACCAAAGTTCCTTTGATTTGGTATTGTCGTCCCACAGTAATGGAGCAGTCTGAAGAATCTTTGGCGGTAAAGATTCCATTAAGATATAAAACTAAAAATCATTTGGGCAGTATGTATTTTGGTGTATTGGCGGTGGGTGCCGATGTTACAGGTGGTTTTTTAGCTATGACTCCAATTATGAAGAGTAAACGGAAAATCGCACTTGTGTTTAAAAATTTTCATGCTGACTTTTTACGTCGCCCTGAAGAAGATGTTATTTTTAAATGTCATGATGGCTTGGATGTAAAAGCATTAGTTGAAAAGTGTATTGAATCTGGCGAACGTGAAAATTACACCCTTACCATTGAAGCGTTTGAAATGTCCAACCAAATTGAAGTTGTTGCACGCTTTAAACTCACGCTTTCTATAAAAGATAAAACAGAATAAATGAATTTTCAATCCATCCAAGGTTTCCTTTTTGATTTGGATGGTGTATTTTATGTAAGCGATTCCCTTATTCCTGGGGGGAATGCTGTTCTCAGCCGGCTCCAAGAAAAAAATATTCCACATAGATTTATAACGAATACAACGACTAAATCCAGAAGTAGTATTGCACACAAGCTAAATGAAATGGGACTAAGAGTAGAAGAAAAACATATTATTTCTGCAGTGTATGCCGGTGTATTAAAATTAAGAGAATGGGGAAGTCCGAGCTGTTATTATTTTCTTCAAGATGATGCTAAAACAGAATTTTCTGAGTTTGATTATTCTGAAGAAAATCCAGAGGTAATTGTGTTGGGCGATTTAGACAGTTCTTGGGATTTTAATGCCATGAATAAGGCATTTAATTTTGTGATGAATGGTGCAAAAATGTTGGCATTACATAAAGGTAAATACTTTCAAGTTAAAGCAGGATTGCAAATTGACTCTGGAGCATTTATTCAAGGTATTGAATATGCTACAGGAAAACATGCAGAGGTTGTAGGAAAACCCCAATCTACCTTTTTTGAATTGGCAATGAATGAATTAGATGTAGAAGATAAATCTTCTGTTGCTATGATAGGTGATGATTTAATTAATGATGTTGAAGGTGCGCAAAAATTTGGAATCAAAGGGGGGGTAGTTAAAACAGGAAAATTTAGGGAATCACTTCTTTTATCTTCATCAATAAGTCCAGATTTTATCTTAGACTCGATTGACCAATTGAATCAACTACTTTAGCAAGACTACTTTTTTAGTTAGTGTTGTATTTTCTGTCGTAAGGACAAATATATAGGTTCCACTGGAATAATTTTCTCCATTCCATCGGATTTCATGTTTTCCGGTATCTTTAAACCCACTTGATAATTGTTCAATCTCTTGACCATAAATATCATAAATTGATGCTTTAATTATACCTTCAATATCTAACTCGTATTCAAATTGGCATACAGGATTAAATGGATTTGGATAAACTGAAGTTATTGAGGATTTTTTAGGAATTTCTATAATATTACTTTCAACTATTGATAGCTGTATAAATTGAATACCGTTAGATTTCCACTGCGGTATTATGGATGTAGCTTCTAATGGATTGTAAGTATCATTACTTGTATCATACCATACAAATCGTGGAGTTTGGTTTGCGGTACAGTAGTTTTGACTATATGAGTTGCCATCATCACCCATAACTGGAATATCAGTATAGGCTCCATTCCACAATCGGGAACCTACTAATTCACCATTACAATAGGATAAAATAATATCATCATTTTCCTGGGGTGAGAAGTTAACAGTTTCTTCGATAAAATAGAATGATTGCTGCATCGATTGTGAAAAGTTAAATGGGTTTTCAAAATCAGTTTTTCTTCCATTGGAATTGAAAGTAAAAGCTTCTTGTTCCCAGTAGAAGTCCATATCATGATTTACTTTTACCCAATAACCATGCCCCATATTAAATTCAATTAAGCTACCAATCCACCCAATTACAGGATGATTATTAGCGGCATTTCCCTCTGAAATTATATCAGTTACATCGGCTTCAAATTCATCAGGAATTGCCAAGCTAAGAGGGACTGCATCATTCCCAATATATGAGATTAAATTTGGTCCTCCAAAAATTTCATATTGAATATTCCTATCGATAGGGTAGCCCGTAATTTCAAACTCTTCAGTTCCAAAAACATCCTCCAATTCCAATATGACCCAATAACCACGAGTCGATTCTATATCGGTGAGACTACCAACCCACCAATCACCGATTCTGGTAGCTGATTTCCCCTCAGTAATAATGCCCGTAATGATGCCTTCAAGTGGTTCAAAAATGTTATCTAATGATACATCTATTGGGAGTGTTGGAAAACTAATTAGATTCGCTCCATCATGAAGGGTAAATGTATAAGATATCATTTCCGTTGCTTCTGTACAATTAATAGCAGATTCATTATCAAATTGATCAAATGCAGATACGCAGAAAATTCCACTATTGTATTGGGTAATATTATAATTCTCTTCTGATGTATCATTTATATAGATTAGTTCTTCATCCTGTAAATAGATGTGGAATCCTAAAATACGTTCATCATCAGGGTAGTTTGGTTGATCCCACGTAAAGCTAATGAGGGATTCTTGGATATGTGCATTTAAATCGATAGGACCATCTAAAAAGATATCATTTAAACAAGATTGATTTAGTCCATCACATTCATCACAGTCATCGATAATTGCATCCCCAAAACATTCACCATTACAGTCTTGATCGCTATTTTCTTCATGACCAGAATTCCCTTGAGAGCATATATTGCAATCATCGAGATAGGCGGTACCAAAACAATCACCATTACAGTCAATATCTATATTTGCCTCATGTCCAGTATTTCCATCTGAGCATATATTACAATCATCTATATATGCATCACCCCAAGTATCACCGTTACAATCAATACATTCATTATTACCATCACATACATTACATAAATCAACAACATTTGATTCGCAATATATTGTATCATCAACATCTCCATCCATGGAAACATAACCGTCTGGTTCATATCCAACACAATGATACGTGGCTTCTCCAGTGCCAATGCCATCACCATCTTCATCCAAATAAAAGGCGGTGGTACCTGTACTTGCACATCCACCAGCCAGGATGTTTACATTTGTCAAAGGGTGAGGGGTAGTGCCATCAAAAATAGTAGCTAAATCACCGCTACTTATGGATAACGATGAGAGAGATTTCATATCATAACCATTGTTACCGATATATAGATAAATATCGATATCATCATAAAGATTGTCGATTTCCCAAGAGAGTTGAATTTGAATATCATTCCCTAATCCACTGGTGTACCCAGAAACATTCCATTCTAACAATTCTTCAGGGCCATGAGTTTGTCGTTTATCCACGAAAAAAGTTGGGTCAGAACATATATTTCCATTTTCATCTTGGCTACCTAACCATGAAAAATTAAGAATATTTATATCGGTATAACTGTTTCCTGTATTGGTAAGGTGATACTCATCTTCACCAAAATGGAAACCATCATGACAATCATCACATGTACCCATTTGGATATAATCAGATGATCCCAATTCATTTACATCTTGGGCATATAGCGTAAGGGTCCATTCTTGTGCAAATAGAATGGATTGTAGTGAAAACCACAAAATAGTTAATATGAAAACGCGATTTTTCATCATGTAATTTTATAACGCGTTATAACGAGAATTCGTGACACACGTCAAGATTAATTGGAGTATATTACTCAACTATGGAGAGTAAATGGAGGAAAGGTGGATTAATTTAGTAATGAATGTTATTTGAATAAAAGCGATTTAATTTCCAAATTCGGAATGCCACAATCAAAATAATTATACCAATAGTAATTGATAAAAATGATAAGATCGAAATGATTATATCTTTCAATAATTCTATGACAAGGGCAAATATAATAAAACCACATCCTACTTTTGCAACAGGCTTCCAAGATTGATGCTGAGATGATTGGAAATAATTTCTAAAATTATTAAACTGAAATTGCATGACTAATCCTTTTTCAGTATGAATTACAAAAATTTAACCAACATGAATTTTTGACAAGTTGGCAGAAATTATAGCCATGACTTTATTTCTGATTCAGAGGGAAAGCGGTTTAACTTAAATTTTGAAAATAATAATTGCCCATTCACTTCCACTTCAAATGATCCGGTACGAGGAGGATTATTATTTCCTTCGACAATTGCATTAGCATCATATTTTTTAATGATAGATGACACACGGTCAAATTCTGGATGGTAGTTTCAGCGTTCGCAAAACTCAATATGAAATTTCATACAACCTCATTGAATAATTCTAAGTGATTCTAAAATTCCCCATATGGCAGGGATTATAAGGACCCAACCAATAATTTTTGTGAAATAGTCAACATCATAGTTTCCAGAACGAAGTGTGATGAGTTTGAACCCCACAATGGATAATGCCACAAAAAATACAAATAATATGGTTTGTCCCATGTGTGAATTTCTGTCAGTTTTCTAATTCTTTCAAAGTACGAATACAACATTGGCTTTAAATTTGCAGTAAGAATTTCCAATATATAAAATATAAATGAGGTAATCATGTCAAAAATCAATTTAGATGGGGAGATTAAAATCCCCAAAATAAATACTCAAAAGATATGGCAAATGTTTGGGCTGGTTTTCACAGCCATTGTCATACTTAGTTCATTTTATACGGTTGATGCCAATGAAAATGGTGTTGTGACGCGGTTAGGCAAATATTTAACCACGACCATGCCAGGGCTACATTTTAAAGTTCCTATTATTGATAGTGTTGAAAAAGTGAAAGTTGATTATCAATACAAACTGGAATTTGGATTTAAAACGGTTCGACCTGGAGTAAAAACTAAATATTCATCCAGAAACTTTGATCACGAATCATGGATGCTTACAGGTGATTTGAAAATTGCAGAAGTTCGTTGGGTAGTGCAGTACAAAATAAGAGATGCTGCCGATTACCTCTTTAATGTTAAAAATGTAGAGAACACAATAAGGGATGTATCTGAAGCCACCATGAGATTAATGATTGGCGATCGATCATTCAATGAAGTGTTGCAATCTGAAAGAAGAGCCGTTGCGGATGAAGCGACCAAACATATGCAGAAGATTTTAGATGAATATGATGCTGGCATATCTGTTCAAATGGTTCAATTGCAGGGTGTGGTTCCGCCTACTCCTGTAGCGGATTCTTTTAATGAAGTAAATAGGGCAAAGCAAGAGCAAGAAACGTCTATTAATGAAGCCAAGCAAGAGTATAACAAGAAAATTTATAATGTTGAAGGTGAAGCCGAAAAAATTGTGAATGAAGCAAAAGGTTATGCAATTGATCGAGTGAATACGGCAAAGGGTGATGTGGCATTATTTGAAAAAGTATTGAAAGAGTATAAAAAGGCACCACAAATCACCAAAGATAGAATCTATTTAGAAACCATGGAGGAAGTTCTTTCTAAAATTCCAAATAAAGTGTTAGTGTCATCTGAATTAGAAAATTTTCTACCCATGCTAAATGTAAAGGGGGGTAAATAATGAAACGGTCAATATTTCCAATACTATTGGTATTCTTCATCCTTATTTTGTCTGGAGGATTATTTGTAGTAAATGAAACTGAACAGGCTATTACCATTCAATTTGGTAAACCTGTGGGAAAAACCATTACGGAAGCAGGATTAAATTTTAAAGTTCCGCTAATTCAAACCGTCATAAAATTTGATAAACGAATTTTAGAATGGGATGGTGCTGCTAATGAAATTCCTACAAAAGACAACAAATATATTTTTATTGATGCCTTTGCTCGTTGGAAAATTTCAGATGCATTGCAGTTTTACAAATCTGCAAAAAATGAGATGATGGCACAATCTCGGTTAGATGATATTATCGATGGTGCCGTTCGTGATGAGATTTCCAATAGAAATATGGAAGAAATAATTCGTTCATCTGATAGACAAATGCAAGTATATGATGAAGATGAATCTGATATTACAGGTGATACAGAAGTATCAATGAGTAAAGGGGCTCGATTGGATATAATTGAATCTATCCGTAAAAATGTTGAAGAGCGATTATTGGAACTGGATATGGGAATAGAGATTGTTGATGTTCAATTAAAACGAATTAATTATAATGAGCAAGTACAGTCAAAGTTGTTTAATAGAATGATTTCAGAACAAAGTATGATTGCAGAAAAGTATCGGGGTCAAGGTCAAGGGAAGAAGCAGGAAATATTGGGAATGCAAATCCAACGTGAAAAAGAAATTCGATCTGAGGCCTACCTACAAGCACAAATTATTAAAGGTGAAGCAGATGCAGAAGCCGTAAAAATTTATGCAGATGCGTTTAATAAATCACCTGAATTTTATAATTTCCAAAAATCATTGGAGACATATAAAAATACAATAGACTCAAGCACTCAAGTAATATTGTCAACTGATGGTAAATACTTAAAATATTTTACAAAATAGTATAAGTAAAATTTATGAGAAAATAGAAAAAGGCGGTTATTAATAACCGCCTTTTTTAATAGAAATGGAGCCCCGAACAAGTTCGGGGCTCCCGCCTTCTCACCTCGCCGTCCCATGCCATCTAAGTGGCACGAGGTGATATCTAAGCTTTTAAATTGAGTCCCTTGAACAGCCGTAATTTTAAAGTTAAATGATTTCAAAATGAAAGTGAATTTCTTATTTATCCTATTTTTTTCGGTTTTGTAACATTTTCGTAACTTTTTACTTGTGTTTGTTTGAAACACATCGTAACATTTGCGACCTGATTAAAGGGTAATTGCACTCTCAATGGGAGGATTGGGAGGTTAATTTTCTTGCCTGAGTATCAATTAATTAAAGTTTCTGAAGGAGGAGGGGACCTAAAAAGTGATGTACATCAAACTTTACCCCAATGTATGAATTTGTAGTTGTATCAAGTTTTTACAACTCTATATATTCTCCACAGAAATTTTTACGTTAATTGAACTCCAAAGGGGGAAATTAAAAATGAATAGAATTCTGAATAAAACAGAAGGAGGCGAAATGAAAAGAATACTGTTAATAACTCTATTGATGTTTGGGGCATTGGTGGCTCGAAATATTGATGAGACAACAGAATGGGAATATGAACAGTCTACCCAACAATCGTTTTATATGTTTGAGAGTTTAACGATTGATGGTGAAGATGTTTCAGCAGACGATGTTGTAGGTGCGTTTAAAGATGGTACTTGTGTTGGTTTTTCAAATGCCATTCCTACGGCTGATGGAGGATATACTACACTACCATTGATGGGACAAGATGGTCCTGTTTTTGGTCTAACAGGTGGTAGTACTCCAGATGAAATCTTAATTTATGATACCTCAAATGGGAGCACTTTAACTGTTGCCGTTAATGGTGATATGCCTGGATGGGCAAATAATGAGATTTTAATTATTAATGGTACTTCAAGTGCTAACAACACATTTGGTTGTACAGATGAAGCCGCATGTAACTATGATAGCAGTGCAACTGCAGATGATGGTTCTTGTGCGGAGTTTGACTGTGCTGGCGAATGTGGTGGATCCGCTGAAGTAGACGAATGTGGTGAATGTGGCGGCCCTGGCATTTTGCCTGGCGAATGTGACTGTGCTGGAAACGTACTCGACTGTGCTGGTGAATGTGGTGGTCCATCAGAAGAAGACGTTTGTGGTGAATGTAACGGCGATGGCTCTTCATGTTTAGGTTGTACTACATCATGTGCAGATAACTTTGATGCTGATGCTATTTGGGACGATGGTTCTCAATGTGAATACACTGTGCCTGGTGTTTCAAATGCTGTAGCTGCTTCTGGCCCATCTCGAGTAATTTTATCTTGGGATGCACCTGAACTAATGTGTAGTGCTACATATAGCTATGAAGTATATGATGCAAATGGTGACTTTGTAAAAACAACAAGTTCTACTACGACTCAAGTGGTTGGATTAGAAGCTGGAGTTGAGCATTGCTTTAGCATTGTTGCGACTAACGAATTTGGTTCTTCAGATAACTCAGACTTAGCTTGTGCCGTTGCAGAAGCCTCTGAAGGTATTTCTTGGGGACTTCAATTAACTGCAACTATTAATGGTTGGGGTTCTTTTGAAGTATCTGATTCAAACAACAAGCTGGGTGTTGCACCTGCTGGTACATATGGATATGATTCTGCATTTGATGTGCCAGAACCTCCAGTGAATGGAAACTACATTTCATTATATTTCCCACATTCTGAATGGGATTCGCAATGGGGTGATAATTTCACTCAGGATGTTGTTACTGAAGATGATGAATTCTTTGAACACAATATAACTACATGGGATGTTGAGATTATTTCAAATATGTCAGGTGATGCGTCTGTATCATTTGATTACTTGAATACACCGCTTGGCGTACCAATGTATGTAGAAGTTTTAAATCTAGATGATGATGCAGATAGTGAATTTCATTCAATTTCTGATGGTTCATCTGTTGATTTTTTCTTGGCTCAAGGTGTAATGCAAAGCTTAAGAGTGCATATTGGTAATGTTGTACCTACTGTTGGTGCATCTTCTTTAAGTGCTGATGGTGGTGACAGATCTATTGCATTGAGCTGGGATGCTGCTGCAGGCTTGTATCCTGCAACTTCTTATAAAGTATATCGTGAAGGTGCAGACAATGTTGACGGTTTGTCTGGACTTTCTTATGATGATAATGGAGATCGTGAAGGTCATGATGGTCAAGGACTGCTTTATGAGTCAACTTGGAATTATACATTAACTGCATTTAATGATGCAGGTGAGTCAACTGATGGTTATAGTATTAGAACCTCTGGTGGTGCGCAAGTAAATATTGCAGGTACGCAATCTGACGCTTCTGCAACTACTGATGATAACTTAGATCCAGTTTCAGTTGTAGCTCATGTTGAATCTGCAGATGGTACAAACATAGGTGCTGGTCACTATGAAATTCCTCATAATGGAAGCCCAGATGCTAATGAAATTACTATCCATATTGATGGTTCAGGTTCTCATGATGATGATGAATTTGATTCTATTAGTTCATTTACATGGACTCAAACTGATGGCCCAGAATCTTTATCTTTATCTGGTGCAGATTCTGACGATGTTAGTTTTACTGTAAGCAATCCTCATGATGGTGACACAAAGTCATTCTCATTAAACTTACATGTAACTGCAGACTATCCTGTACGGGGTGGTTCAGCTACGCGTAGTAGTGATGCATCAATTTCTGTAAGTATCGATGATGAGCCGAATGCTGATCCAATTGCAGCTGCTGGTTTAGACTTAATTGTTGCAGGTGACGGTGCTTCTGATTTAACTATGGAAGATAATCACAACTCAGATGGAAATGATTACGATGCTGGTGACCAATTATGGTATGTACCTCACGATGGTGACCCAGAATCATCTACTGCATCACTTTCATTTGATGCATCTAGTTCATCTGACTCAGATGGTGATGCTCTTACTTATGAGTTTAAATTGATTGCAGGTGAAATCGAAGGATTTTCATTCTCAGATTTAAATGGTAATGGAGGCTATGACCTCGGTGAACCATTTGAATTAGATGGCGGTGATGAAATATATGTAACTGAATTAGATGCTTCATCAGATATCACATATGATGACAATTTACCTGCCGATGTATATGTAGTTAGAATGATTGTAACTGACGCTTATGGAGATAGTGACGAGTCTTCTATTGTTGTTGGTGTTGAAGCTGAAAGAAATGCTGGACCAGGTGTATCTGTAGGTGATGACCAAGAATGGTACATGAATACAGACGAAGACGCTAAAGATATTTCTATGTCAGCTCATTCAGTTGATGATAGTGATGGTGATGAATTAGCATACAGCTGGTCATATGATGGACCTGGAATTGATGGTGGACAAGCCTCAACAAGTGGCGAACTACCTGATTATCCAGCACTTGATAATGATCAAGCGTTAGTTGAAGGTTCTCATACCTTTACATTGACAGCTACTGATAACTACGGTGCTGTAGCGTCAGCTTCATTCTCAATTTCAATTTATGATGAACCTGGCGCAGTTGCACCAACATCATTAGCAATTGATGATCCTTATAATGCATTTAAGCATATTAAGATTGAGTGGAGTGAAGGTGTACTAGATCGCTCTGATTTCACAAACAGTGATGGTGAAGAGATATATACTGGAAGCTTAAATAACACTGAATACTTTGTTGTTTATCTTAACGGTGAAGTTGTAGCAACTTATGATAATGACCAGGGTGATGGAGCAACATATTCTCACCATGAGCAATCATTAGCTGCTGATTCAGATTATGATTTTGTAGTAGAAGCTTACAATAGTGACGACACTGGTGCAGCTTCTGATGCAGTATCACATCATACACATGCTAGACCTACAGTAACTGTATTAAATCCAAATGGTGGAGAAATTCATACATTTGATGATGCTCGTTTTGATAACGATGAATATGAAGTTGAATTTTCAACTACTAATGACCGATTCATTTCATCGATTGATATTGAATTCTTAGGTCAAAATGGTTGGGTTGCTGAAGATGATGACGAAGGTTCAATCTCTGGTAGTGCCGATGGTGATGACAATGGATCATATTCAGCTTCAGTTGATTCAGATGGCTCTGAAATTTACTATGATGGTAAAATCAGAATTACCGTTACTGATATTGGTGATTTTAACGGTGGTAATAAAGAATCTAATGATGATGCCAGTGATGGTTCATTCTCATTGGCTGCACATGCACTTTCTAAATCATTCTCTGGTGGATGGCATTTATTTGGCTCTGCTATGGATGTTGGTGGTGCAAGTAGCACATTGATGAACGACAATGTCGGTTCATTAGGAACTTGGGGTGCTGATTGGTTAGCCTTTGATTCTAATGGTGCGTATGAAGACTTAAACCTAAATCACGGTGAAGGATTCTATCTTGCATTAACGAACTCATCAAGTGGATTATTATCTCTTGAATATGGTCAACCTGTAACTGGTGATCCAGGTAATGGTGATGAATTCTCTTCATTAGATTTATCTCATGGCTGGAATTTGATTGCAAATCCACTAGTAACAGAAGTTGACAAAGGGGATATCCAAGTAAGTTTTGATGGTGTTTCTCTAGGTTGGGAAGCCGCTGTTGATGCTGGTTGGGTTGCTCCAACAATTAATGGTTGGTTTGGTGATTCACACTTCCCATATAACCGCTTACAACCATGGGGTGGATACTGGATTAATACATCAAGAGATCTTTCTCTAAGTTTTGCTCCAACTGAGTCTGGACTTGCAAGAGAAGCATCTGCAGATGTGTGGGCATTATCAGTACATGCAAAAGATGTTGAAGGAAATGCTACTGGTGATTATATCACTATTGCATTGTCTGAAGATGCAACTACATCATTCAAATTTGGTGAAGATGAATTTGATATGCCAAATCCATCATCTGCATCAATGATTGATATGTACATTGATAACACAGATTGGATGAGCAAAAAAGATGCAAATGGTGTAGAAGTAAATATGCCATATTTCTTCAAAGATGTTAAATCAACCAATTATGATGAATATCAAGCATGGAATATTTCTGCTGATAAATACAACGTGGAAAATGCCATTGAATTATCATGGAATGCACCTGTTGAATTAGATGCAGATGTATCTTTGATTGTTGATGGTGAAGTGATTGATATGAAAGCTGAAACATCAGTTGAAATTGATAATGCTGAAAATATGACAATTGTTGTAGGTAATGTGAATTCATTCTTGAATCCTGTACCTGATAACTTTGCATTAAGTTCAGCTTATCCAAATCCATTTAACCCAACAACTAGCCTAAACCTAGATTTAAACCAAGATGGATTCGTATCTGTTAAGGTTTACAATGTAGTAGGTCAAGTTGTAGCTGAATTGGTTAATGGACATATGAATGCTGGATATCATACAATCCAATGGAATGCAGGAAACGTATCAAGTGGTATGTATCTTGTACAAGTTGAAGCTGGTGATAACATTGCAACTCAAAAACTAATGTTATTGAAATAAGTTAATTCAATATAATTTACATGGGAGCCCTCCATTGTGAGGGCTTCTGTGTATATTGAAGTTTTTAAAATGCTTTCTTTAGTTGTGACAATAGTCACAATTTTCGTAAAATTGAGGGGATTGTATTAGTTTGTGATTCTTTTCATAAAATTATATAGGTTAGAATTCTTAATTTTCCGTCGGTAAAAGCAAAGTGAATTGCTTAAAAAATAGTATGTTAGCAAGGGAAAACGCTGTTCAAAATAAATAATGAATAAGTTAGGGTTTATATTATCCATTGTATTGCTCATGAATTTTACATGGGCAGATGAAGTCGGTTGCACCGATCAAAACGCTTGTAATTTTGATCCTGAAGCCATTACCGATGATGGAAGCTGTGAGTATCCAGAAGAATTCTACGATTGCGAAAGTAATTGTCTTAATGATTCGGATGAAGATTTAGTTTGTGATGAATTGGAAATTATTGGCTGTACAGATGAAAGTGCATGCAACTTTAATGAAAATGCTACAGAAGATGACGGAAATTGTGAGTATCCTACAGAAGAATATTTAGATTGCGATAGCAATTGTTTGAATGATATTGATGGGGATTTAGTTTGTGATGAATTGGAAATTATTGGTTGTATGGAAGAAAACTCATGTGACTTTGATCCCCTTGCTACAGACCCAGATGAATGTGACGGTAGCCCTGGAATATTAACAGATTTAAATGTAATTACATTTGAAAATGAAAACAAAATTCAAATTGAATGGACACAGCCGTGTGGGCTCGGTAATATATTTGCTTATTATATAGTGGGGGATATTGATGGAGAAGATGTAAGTATTAGTATTTCATCTCCATATATTTTAGATAGCTTGAGTTGGTCCACCTCTTACAGTTTAAATCTCAGTACTCAATCTGAATTTGGTGAATCATTAACACCATTCCAATTTGAAATTGGCCCTGAAAGTATTCCAGAAAAAGTAGAAAATCTATCCATAACTCCAGGTGAAGCAAATATATTGTTAAACTGGAGTAGTACCGCACACGCTTCTAGTTATAATATTTATAAAGACGAAATCTTAGAGTTAAGTATTTCAGCAGATGACACATCCTATATTTCACAAAACCTATATACCAGTACAAATTATACCTTTTCAGTTTCTGCAACAAATAGTGAGGGATACGAAGGTGAAATCTCAGATGAAATTACTTCTCAAGTTATACCAATGTATGGAGTAACTGAGTTTGAAACTATATCTGATGCAGGACTAGTTTCATTTATATGGGGATCACCACAACCCTATGCAGAAGATTCTAATTATACTTTTACTATATTTGATGGTAATGATAATGTATTGGCATCGGAGTTTGATGGTAATGAAATTACTATTGATGGCCTTGAAGATGATGAAGAGAGTTGTATTCGCATTATCGCAAGTCATCAATATGGCGATTCGATGCCTTCAGATTTAATTTGTGAAAATGCAGATATTCCTCCAGCTATTCCAGTTGAAGGATTACTCCTTTCTGCCGGTGAGGGTGAAATAGTATTGAATTGGATGCCTCATCCTCAATATCCATATTTTAGTATTTATAGAAATGGTGAATTAATTGTTGAAAATCAATGGTTTGGATTTGGAGCTGGTAGCTACACTGATATCAATTTATTGGCAAGTTCCATAAATGAGTATATAGTATTAGCAATAAATCCTAATGGAGTAGAAGGTGAAGCACATGAACCTGTTTCTACCACTGTACTTCCACTACCAACTGTGGAAAATTTCAACTCAGAATCTAGTAATGGTCGCGTAATTTTACATTGGTCGCCTCCTGAATTATATGCTGATAGTGGATTTACATACGAAGTTGTTAATATTGAAAATGAAGTTATTTTATCTCTGGCTGATACTTTAGTACATATTCCAAATTTGGAAGAAGATATTGAATATTGTTTCGCAATTAATTCAGTTTCAACAGGTGGATATGGAACCTCTGTAAGCTCAGAATTTGCATGTGCAACACCAGAGTCGCCTTATGGTGAGCAATTAGAGTGGGGAATTCAAATAGTTACAGAATTTATTGGATTCAGTGGTGAAGAGTTAGAATCTGATGAATATAATCTTATTGGTGTAGATGATGCTGCAAATGACCAGTTAGACGAATTAGATTTCCAAGAGCCACCCCATTTTGGCAATTATGTTTCACTATTTTTCCCACATCCTGAGTGGGGGAATTTCATTGGAAATCAACTAATTGAAAAGTACACACAGGATATACGCGAAAATGTGGATCTTTCTTCCTCCGTTATTGAATGGAATGCTCAGCTTGAAACCAATACTTATGGATTCCCAAAACTAACATTTTATTTTGTGAATAATGCAGGTGGAAATACAGTATATCTCTTTTATAATGATACCTTCCAAAAAATTGAAGATGGACAACAAGTTGACTTAGGATATTTAGGCCCTGGTACTCGTGATGACTTACAAATAATTGTTGGGAATGCAATACCGGAACCTCCAATCAATTTAGTTGGTGAGGGTAATTATAGGGAAGCTAACATCCAATGGGAAGACCCATGTTGTCAATCAGGATTGAAGCAGTATCCTGCAGAGAGTTTTAATATATGGAGAAATAGTGAACTTGTTGCTGAAAGTGTATTAGGGACAAGTTATACCGATAGAGGATTAGATTTTTCTACATTTTATACTTATGAGGTTTCAGCTGTAAATATTGCAGGAGAGGGTGAAAAGTCAGCTCAAGTATTAGAATTAGTAACACTAGAAAATAGATTGCCCATTGCCAATGCCGGAAAAGATTTAGTTTATTATGATTTAATTAATGATGGTGAAATAAATGTAGATATTATTTTGCCATTTAACGATGATTTTACAAATGAAAACAAATCAATAGATCCAGATAATTATTATGAAAATAATAATGAAATATTTGAATATATTCCTCATTTAGATGATTTGAGTTATTCATGGTCATCGGCATCTGAAAATGAATTTGAAGAAGCAACATTTAGTACTCAAATTGGGAATCTTGGTTTAAAGGGATTTGAACTTGTGGTTACTGATGGAGAATCTTCATCTGCCCCTGATTCAGTTTACATTAATATTATGGAAGCTCCAAAACCTGCTAAAGTTGATAGTATAATTGCAACTTCTGATTTGTATTTTATTAATCTACAATGGATTGAATCTCACTTTACAGGTGAATCTTATATGGATTTAAATAATAATGGTCAATGGGATAATTTTGAATTTTTTGAAGATTGTGGTTTTGACAACTTATGCCCTGGTGATTTAGGATATACATACCCTGATGAAGGTGAAGGTACAGGAACGTGGGAATTTGATGATATTAATGAAAATGGTTGGCATGACTTTATAGATTTAAATGAAAATGGTCTTTGGGATGAAGGTGAAGGCGAACAGTTTGAGTACTGGGACGATGTATCAAACGATGGGCTTTGGAATGATGCAGAACCCTTTGTAGATGAGCCTAATGATGATGGACTTTACAATGGTCAGTACGATGGTGGAAATAAACCAAGACCACCATACTTTGGCCTAAGTATTAATGATGCTGATGATACATTTGCCAGTTATTATAAAATTTTGAGAGATGATTTACCAATCGTGGATGTAATTGATCCTCAATTTGCCAATGATGGAGATTTATTTGATCAGTTTGAAATTGTTGATGAGGATTTAGAACCATCCACTGAGTATTGCTATAAAATATTAGCATGTAATTTTAATGACCAGTGTGAGTATTCTGATGAATTATGCATATTTACTAAAGATAGACCCTCAGTAACCGTTGTTTCTCCAAATGGAGCAGAAATTATTGGTAGAGGTACCCTAGATGTGGAATTAGAATTTGAGAATGTAGAATCCATTAATCATTTGGATTTATACATATCATATAGTGGTGACTTTGAAGATGATTCACAGTCACAGATTTTAATATCAACAGATGATATATTTACAATTTATGAAGATATAGACCCATCAAATATAAATGGGTTTTCAGATGAAGTAAAAATTAGAGCTCAAATTACTGATGTGGGTGGATATACTTTTGGTGATGGTGGCGATCTTTCCCAATATATGGATGAAAATGATAATCAGTTTATCATTACAGAAAATCAATTGGATGTAGATTTCCAAGGGGGGTGGCATTTGTTTGGAAGTCCATTAGGGATGGGAGGTGAAAACCTAGATGATATCATAAACTATTCAGGAATTAATTCAGGTACGTGGATGGCCATCAATCAGGAAGGTGAATACCAAGACTTGAGTTTAAACTCCGGTGAGGGATATTATTTCTGGCTCCTAAACTCATCTAATATGCTATTAAATGGTGATTTATATTCTCAATATGATATCCCATTAGAATATGGATGGAATTTAATCTCAATTCCTCTTATCAAATCAATTGATGTGGGTGCATTCGATATAATTGATGCCAGTGGTGATTTATATTCATGGGGTGAAGCTGTAGAAAACGAATTAGTAAGTGATTTATTATTAGGGTTTGATAATGATTTAGCTACACATATTCCATCAAACTTATCTGAGCCATTTAAGGGATACTGGATATATGCACATGAATCGTCATTAATTTTAAGCGTAGAAAATAAGCTAGATTATACTCCAGAAGTGAATGATGACCCTTCTCATTGGACATTGAAATTAAAATCACGTGCTTTTGGGGCAAACGCTGAAAGTTTTGGAGATTATATTGAAGTTGGTTTTGATGAATCAGCATCAAATGGATTTAATAAAGGTGAAGATGCCTACCATCTTCCGTTTAATTCCTTACTACAACCATATACCTTGTTAAAAATTGATAATTCACAATGGTCAGATGAGTATTCATTAGATTCTGAACATTTTATGAAAGATATTCAGACTTCACATGATACATTATATGTATGGAATCTTATTGGTGAATCACTAAATATTCATCATCCAGTTTCAAATCCCGACAATGAAGTAGTTTTGTCTTGGGAAATGGATGGTCTCAGCGATGATTATAGCATTACATTATTTGTAGGTGAAGATCCTATAGATATGAGAACGCAAAATGGAGATCAGATAAAAGTATCTGCCGAACAATTCGAAAATTTATCTATCGAAGTAAGATTATTGAATTATGTTTCTGGTTGTAGCAGTAGTAATGCTTGTAACTATTATTGTCTAACCAATATTGATTGTGATGGTGACCAACTCCCTGATAATTTTTATGATGATGGAAGTTGTGACTTTGATACATGTTCAGGGTGTAGTGATGAAAGTGCATCAAACTATAATCCACACTCAGTAACTGAAGATTTAAGCGGTTGTGAATATATCCCATCAATATTATTACCACTCATAGAGGATAACATTTATCCTGAGGGTGAAATAGTAAATAGGGTGCCTGTAAATCTATATAATTATGATGAAGAGTACTTATACGGAATTGAACTCCAATTTAATATTGATCCAGATAAAGTGGTCGTTTCAGATGTGGATATTACAAATGGAATTTTTGGTGATGGGTTAGCTAGCGTTAATGAAAATGAAGGCATAAATGCATCTTATAATTTAATATGGGGATATACATCAGAAGCCCAAGATGTGTTAGGTATTGTTATTTATGCTACTGGTGATCCAATTAATCCAGGAGGAATTAGTCATATTTTTGATTTAATTGTTGATGTTACTGGAAATGTTGGTGAGCAGGTTACCCTTGATTTCCAAATGTCTAAATTAAATTTATCAGATGTGAACTCTAATCTCATTAAATTAAATATTGTTAAAGGTTTGTTTGAGGTTGAGGGTCAAGTCCAATATTACTCTGATGAATCGATTCCAGTGCATGATGTAGATTTAGATATTGTGGGAATTTCAGAATTGACTGAAAGAGATACCTCTTATACTACATTTACAAATAGCTCTGGACAATTTAACATTTCACAGCTACTACGTGGTGATTATTTAAGTGTGATAAATAAAACAGACAATTCTGTACAAGGGCTCTCTGCTGTAGACGCATCTAGAATTGCTCGACATCAAATTGGATTATATTCATTTACACAAGAACAGCTATACGCAGCAGATGCAGATTTAAATGGTGATGTAAATGCCTTTGATGCTGCACGAATTGCTCGGTATTTAGTGGGTATTATTAGTCAGCTTAATTCTCAACTATTACATTGGAGATTTGTACCTGAATCCAATAATAATATTTCAACGTTTGACCCTTCATTTATTTCTGTTTTATTTGATGGGAATAATAATGACATCCTTGATTTTGAATACCCATTAAACTGGATTTTTGACCCATCTTTAGTCGATATGGATGTTTTGGATAGTACTGAGGTTATGATTAATGCTTTATCTGAAATCAATAGTTCTGATGTAGAAGACTATTTAAATGCTGATGGGCTTTCAACTATTGTGGAAAATGTAGATAACCAAATTATTACTGCATATAGGATAGGCGATGTAGATGGTGACTGGTATGATGATAGAGAGCGTCTATCTAGAGAATCTAATGATGGTCATTATCAAATTAGCGGTGTAGATGAAACGATAAGAATTCCGCTTTATAAAGATGATGAAGCCTTAATAGAAGGTGTTGAGATAGAAATTACTTTTGATGAGGAAGTCTTGGAGTTTGTAGGTTTTGATTGGGAATCTGCAACTATAAGTCAAAATAATTTTTCACTTCTAGAAAATAGAGAATGGGGATTATATAATTGCTTAGCATTTGCTACTCAACATCCTAAAAACCATAATGGTATTTTAGGCTATGCTAATTTCAAATTAATAGAAGATGTAGTAACCACAATAGAATTAAGTACCAATAAGATCAATGGTGTATTGGACAGCAATTTTGGATTTAAATTATATAATGACAATATGTTTGATATTGTTCAATCTGTAGATCTTTCAGTTAATGAAATTCCTCAAGCATTTGAATTAAGTCAAAATTACCCTAATCCATTTAATCCAACTACAGCAATACCATTTGCCTTACCCGAAGAAAGTTTAGTAAATATCAAGGTCTATGATATACAAGGTCGTCTTGTATCTGAATTATTAAATGAAGTAGTGGGTATTGGTTATCATCAACTTGACTGGGATGCCTCGTCCATTGCAAGTGGGGTTTATTTTATTAAACTTGATGCAAATTCATTAAATAGTAACAATACATTTAATAAAACACAAAAAGCTCTCCTCATAAAATAGACAATCAAAAGATTGTCAAATATTGTTACAAGTATTTCACTTGAACACCACTTTCAAATATGAGTAAATTTGGGTCTGTATTTTACCCCAAGAAATAAATAATTTATTTGCAATAAAAAGAAATTTACTCTGTGAGGACGAATTGAAATTCAAATTTTTACTATTCATTTTATTAATTTTAGTAGGATGTGAGGAAGATCCTCAATCTACACAAAGTTCAGAAAATAATTCCAATACTCTCGATAAAAGTTCCCTGAATAGTGATGAAGGAAATTTTTCAGACTACTTTTTTGATTTATCAAAAAATATTGATATTAAATATTTATATTTTCAAAAAGAAAGTCCATCTGGAAACACCATTTTAAATCCATCTTTATTGAAACACGACCAAGATATATTAAACCTAAAAACATTTCCCGATCATATTTTAGTAGTATCACCAGATGATATAGTAGAACAAACGACTGTACTCCCTTTTGACGAGTCAAATTCAGGGAGTTGTACTGAAGTAGGAAGTAGTTGTCCAGATATCGATGGTGATGGAGAAATTTCTAGTCAGAATGAGTTTTCGAGCATCCCTCAAGTTGATTCATTAATAATTTATTCACATCAATTTTCAAGCATTTCCAAATTAGAATGGGATACAGATGATAATAGATATAAGCCTGTACTTGAAGAGTTTGAATATGAAAATGGTGGAAGTACAATTACTTCTCAATGGCTTTATGATTTAGACACCGTATACGTAGATACCTCAGTCAATAGATATGACTCCCTTGTATATGTAACACCATTGGATACATTGTTGAATAAAGCAACAGGCCAATTTTATTTTGATGTATCAGAGTTTGTTAAAAGAGATAGCATATATTCATCCACAATGATACCATTATCTAAAACATTTGAATTTACAAGAAATGTGCTTGCAGTGGACTCAATTATGTTTAGAGTAAATACTGATTGTGATTTAAATGGAGAGTGGACATCTGCTGAAAATAAGATCGCAGATTATAATGGAGACGGAGATTCAACAGATATTGTATATGAATTTAATGATATAAATTCTAATGGCATATTAGATGAAGGTGAAAATGAAATTTTTAATTATTGTGGTGATGATTCAGATATGGCTGATATTTGTTATGAGTTTGAAGATTCGCCCAATAATAAGTGGGACGATGCTGAAGTTTTTTGGGATGTAGATGGCGATGGTGAAAAAGATGGAGTGGAGCCTTTTGAGGATTTAAATTGTAATGGTGAATGGGATGATGCAGAATCATATACAGATGCTAATGGGAATGGCCAGTGGGATGAAGGAGAAGATTTTGTTGACGTTGGAAATAATTTTTGGGATGGTGATGAATACTATGAAGATGCAAATGAAAATGAAGCATGGGATGTTGGAGAAGAGATGTCTCAGCTTTTTGATGCCCCTGTAAATTTGCTAGTAGACTATTCTGATACAAGTGCTGTTGGAGAAGTTTCTGAGGGTACATCTATTACATTGAGGAATGGAGATACCTATGTCCCAATTGTTGAAGAAAGTATTGTAGATGAAGTAGAACAATATGTATCTAAAGTTGATAGTGTGCGTACAACTTTTTCAAATGAAATAATTGCACAAATCCAAGATTCAATCATGTATAATATGGAATTTAATATTTTGAAGTATGAATTCCCATACACTAATACATTCGAGCGGAAATATGGTTATAGCATTTTAAATATTGATAATGAAATTACTTCATTGGCATATAAGTCTTATTTTAAGCCTTATGGCTTTTACTTTCAGCCATCAGAAATCGCAGGCGGATTTTGGTTTGAATCTAATTTGTCTTTAGATACACTTTATTTTACTTACGATGGAAAATTGAGGGATGGTGAGTCCGTGCAATATGAATCTGTACACGAAACTTCAAATGGGAATTATTTGATAGAAGTAGATTACAGTGTGTCTAGTGAGGATCAATTGATTGTTCCTATGAGAAAAATTTTGTTCGATTCTAGCTCTGGAACTTGTTTTAACGATGTTGACATAAATGCAACTGAAAATGAGACTTGTATAGATGAGCTGGGAACTGCAGCATTTGATTCAACAGTGACGAATTTATTTAAAATTACAAAAATTACTACAATGACTATGGTTGGAAGTGGTGTGGAGTATGGTGAAAGGACCACATCATATTTGTGTAAAAATTTAGGGATAGTAAAGCAAAAATTGGAAATTAGATGGAGTGAAAGAGTTGGTGCTACTTCGGAAGTTTGGCATGAATTGAGTGATCTTCAAATGTCAGATATTAGAATGAGCCAATTGGAAAGAAGTAGATCTATCCTTGATAATCTCACAGGTGTTAATAGGTTGAGTATAAATGAATTGCAATCATTGGAAGGTGATCCATTTATTAAGCAAAGAACTGCTGGAATCTCACCAGTGAATATAAAGAGTGGGAATTAGGGATGTTAATGAGAATATATAAGATTTTAGTTGCAATTTGCTTTATGGCATTTTCATTCTCTGGTACAGATGGTACAGTAAGAGGAAAGGTGTTGGATGTAGAAGGGAATGTTCTTCCAGGGGCACAGGTATATATTGCTGAAGTTGGTGTTGGGACCATGACTGATGTGGATGGAAACTACGTATTGCTTAATTTGCAGGTTGGAACATATGATGTAACTGTATCAATGATTGGCTTTGCAACTCAAGTTATTCAAGATGTAGAAGTGATGATGGATCAAACAGTATGGTTAAATTTTTCAATGAGAGTAGAGGCAATTGAAGGTGAAGTTATTCATGTTTCAGCTCAAAAAGAATTGGTTGAAAAAGGGTCCACATCTAAAAAGGTAACGGTAAATAAGGAGGCAATTGAAGCGCTTCCCATTAGGGATGTAGCAGATTTATATTCACTCCAATCGGGTGTAGTTAAAGTTGAATCTGGAATGCGTGGAGGAATCCCTGATCACGAAGAAAGGGGACTTGAGGAGGTCCATGTAAGAGGTGGTCGTTCAGGTGAAATTGCATATATGATTGATGGACTTTATATCAGGAATCCAATCTTTGGTGGAATTGGAAACGGTACTAGATTAAATATTTTTGCAGTGAAAGAATTTGATTGGCAGCCTGGTGGGTTTAATGCAGAATATGGTGATGCAATGTCTGCCGTTTCAAATATGCATACTAATCGTGGAGGTAATGAATTCCAATATAAATTTAAATATGAAACCAGTTTGGTAGGTGCTGCTTTAGGTAGTAGGTATGATGAACTTCGTGGGCTAAATGATTTAAGTTTAGGTTTTGGGGGTAAGCTCCCATTAACAGATAGAATTAATTACTGGGTTTCTGGGCAACATACCGATAAAGAAAATTATAGAGTATTAGAGTTTGATGATATTGTTTATGATCCTAGTGATATAGGTAATAATAATAATAGAGAAAACTTAGTTCAACCCTGGGATACTGAAGCTGGATTTAGGGGCTTTGGTTTTGATAACACTTGGGATGTATTTGGTAGTTTAACATTTAAGTTGACAGATAAGTTAAAAATAAACACTTCATATTGGAAAGTAGCTGCTCATCGTAAATCTTTTAATCCAAGCTATTTGTTTTGGGATGAAGGTCAAGGCGAATTGTTTAGAGATACTGAGCGAAAAACTTTAGAAGTAAATCATTCGATTACTGAAAGGACATTCTATACATTTAGGGCATCCGAGTTCATTCAAGATCAGTTTCAAGGTGTAAGATGGCAGGATTCTGATGGAGATGGTTACCCTGACTGGTTTGAGTGGAGTTATCCTGCAGGTGAACGCCAAAACCCATCTGGGGTAAGTATTTCAGATCCATACAATGCAAATGTTGTACCCTATACATTATCTGATAATGGAGAGAGTGTTTATTACACTAAGAGGGATGGTTTAGGTCCAGAGCAATGGACGAGTGGATGGTATTATGGTGCAGAAGTTCCAGGAAATTATAATTGGAATACAGCGGAGAGCTTTACAGATTTGAATTATAATGGCGTCTATGACGATGGAATAGATGAATTTGAAGATGCAAACGGTAATGGGAAATGGGAAGGCCCAACTTTAGTTGATTCATGTGTATTTAGAGATGGTAGCTATTGGTTAACCCCTGAAATGTATGTTGATTATCAAAATTTTCTGGATAATGAGAATTTTTGGAATGATATCGTCCAGAACCCTGCTTATGAGCAATACTTTTTTGACTATTTTGAAAATCGAGACTCGTTATACTTTTTAGATGTTTTTTCAGAAGGGGAATGGGCAGAAGGAAGAATATTTGGGGGACATGATAGATTCTACCACGATTCGTCTGTTCTAACTAGAGAGGCACGATTAGATGTGACTTCTCAAATTACAGATAAATGGAAGGCCAGAGTTGGAATTGATTTAAAATCTCATAAATTGAATTATTATGAAGTTGAGAATCCATGGGAAGATGTAGGTGCCCTAAGACAACGTTTTGCTGAGCAATGGGATGATTTTGGTGCAGATGGAACATATTTTTTGGATGATTCTTCTGGGCTCCCTGACGATGGAGAAGGAAATGGGCAGTGGGATGTTGGTGAGGAATATGGTGATTTTAATGGTAATGGAGAATGGGATGATTATGTTGAACCAATGGAGATTTCTGGATATCTACAAAATACATTTGAGGTCCCCTGGATGGTTATTAATGCTGGGATTAGATTTGACGGTGTGAATTATAATACTAAAATTTGGTCGGATGAAAATGGAAATAGTTCTCCTGAAAAGCCATGGTTTTGGTCTGATTGTGGTTTAGATGGACTTTGTGCTGACAGTAATTTTTATGACGGCCCTGATTCTGGAGAAGGTGATGGCGTGTATCAAAGTAATGGAAATGGTGTGTGGAATTATGGTGAAGTTTATACGGATGCATTAGATGGTGTATATGGGGAAGGTGATAATTGGGAAGATTTAAATGGTGATGGAGTATATACCCCTGGTGTAGATACATTTGATCCAAATATTCATGATGTTGTGGGTAATGGAGAATATGATGATGGAGAGGCATTTGAAGATAAGGGTGAAAAAGTAAGCGATCAATTTGGATTGTCAAATGCCGAAGTATTCTTTAAAAACTCAGAATGGTTATGGAAAATTAGTCCTAGAATCGGATTTAGTCATGTGATTACAGACCAAGCAACATTCACATTTAACTATGGGGTATATTATCAGACTCCAACATATGCAAACATTTACTTAAATACAAATAGACAAGAAGATCCAGAAGAACTGTTTGAGGAGAGTTCTGGATATATTGGTAATGCAACGATGACTGCAGCGAGAAGTCAAGCGTATGAATTTGCATTTAATTTCCAAATTGGTCAGTTTTGGGGTGTTACAATCGGAGCATGGCTAAAAGATATGGACCAAATGACTAAAGCTAAAACCTATAGGTCAGGAATTTATGAATATCAAATATCTTCAAATGGTGATTATGGAAACGCAAAGGGTATAGATTTAACGCTGCAAAATAGAGGTATGTTCTTTACTTCAATGTTACAATATACTTATTCAATTGCTATGGCAAATGGAGAGTACGATCAGGCGGCTTTTGGTGGTCAATGGGTAGATGCTCCATCTCAGCAGTTTTTAATGCCTTTTGATAGAACGCATGATTTAACATTATCGTTATATACAGTCCTGCCATTTGGTATAAATACATCTCTAACTGGATTCTATCAATCTGGATTTCCGTATACTCCTATGATATTCAATGGAGATAAACCTGAATCAGATGTAAAAAATAAAAATACTAAGCGGTCAGCTCCGTATCAAAGTATGAATATGTCTTTTTCTAAATTTTTAAAATTTGGTGATTATAAGGTATCAATGGGGTTAAATATTTTTAATCTATTTGATACTCGTAATGCTGTGAATATTTATCCGCTAACGGGTGAACCAGATGACCCAGGTGAATATTATCTAAAAGAAGTAAAATTACCAATGGAAGGTGGATCATTGTCAAGAACTTACTATGATCAGCCTTGGTATTTCTCATCACCAAGAGAGATGAACTTCTTTGTGCGATTGGATTTTAACTAATGAATTTGATTAAAATGAAAAATTTAAAATTAATATTATTACCAATTTTAGTTGGTAGTTGCTTGTTCTCTGCACATGAAAAATACTATAATGAAGATGATAGTCAATTGGGTAAAATCGGTGATCATGGCTATCCATCAAACCCTATGAATGACCGTGCAAAAGGATTTTTGCTTAAGGGTAAAGTTAAAAATGGCATTGGGAATTATGGTAATTACATTGATTGGGATTTTCACCCTGCAGGTCTTTGGGGTGAGTATACATACTTACCAACAGTAGGTTTTATGGCGGGGGTTCCTGGGCATGCTTATACATCTGACTATACGTGGGAAGATTGTACTCCTGATGAATGGATTGAAGAGCTAGTTGTATGGTGTTCAAGTGATGCCTATGATGAGTGGTCGCCTGGTGTAAATGATGTTTTTAAATCTGTTGTATTCGAAGTTGAAGGTGATGAAGGTGAGCTTGGTTCTAAAGTTTTAAGTTTAGACTCAATTTCTGAAAAAAATCAATGGGGATATAATTCAACGGATGAATATATTTTTCTTTCGGTTGAATATAGCGAGTTTGATGAAGTCGATCCAAATAAATCTAATGCAATGATTGGATTGGTCTATCCCTGGGCAGTAAGACCTGCATTAGATGAGAGGCTAGATGAGTTTGATTTGTACAAATATGGTGAAGATCAAGAGGAATGGACGGAAGATGATGAGTATGAGTACTTTGGTGCTAATTTAGCTGAATCATATTTTTCTGGATATTCAAATAGTTATGCTGCAGATTGGCAAGCGACAACAAAAGCTAGAGAAAATACACATAATACAGATGTAACGGCTGGGGATATATTTGGAAACTCAGAGTTTACAGATGAAAATGACTCTAGTCCATTATTAGCACATAGTAATTTTAAGAGTACATGGCCAGTTCAATATAATGTGGAAACTGGTAGTTATGATGCATTCTGGCCAGGCTGGTTTGCTAAAGACTATTATGGCGATCAGCCATTGCTATGGTCTTCATTGGGCATTGAAAATTGTAATGGTACACGTAAAGATCAGGATTGTTGGATTGAGTCTGCTGATAGACATGTTTCTGATTCTGACGTATATTTAGAGTTTGATGATAGATGGGCTCATCGAGGGAATCAGGTGGAGAATAATGAATATAGCCAAAAAGGTTACCCCATGGGCTTAAAGGTAAGCTCAATGGCTCATTCCTATGGTGTGTCCTATGCTGAAGATATCATGTTTGTAACGGTTAAGGTTAGAAATGAAAGTGGTTCATGGTATGATGAGGATGGTACATATCACTCTGCAATGGTAATGCCAGATGGAACTCAGCTAAATGGTGGTGCGGGGTTTGATTATAAAGACCTCTATCTTGGATTTTATATGGATGCAGATGTATTAACTGCAACGATTGATGGAAACTTTGGAGTTCATACAAATGCAGATGATTTTATGGAATACTACTGGGAACGATTTGAAGTAAATGGCGAAGAAATGCTCATTAGTATGGCGCTAATCGGCGATTACGATGGAAGTAGTGGTTCTATAAAAGGATATAGCCTTGGTACAGGTCAAGATGTTGGAAGCGATTTTGGGGTTGTTGCTGTACAATTGCTTGATTCACCGCTTGCAACCACAGAAGTAGATTTAAATCTTGATGGTATTACAGATATTTATCCAGGTGAACCTTTAAAGATGACAGATTGGCATTGGTTTGATTGGTATAATAGACCCGGTGTTGTAAGTAGAGAAAGTAATTCGAACTGTTGCGCGGGTTATACAGCATCTCGACCTCAAGCGGAAAATAAAGAATTGATCCAATACAAAGTGATAGCAGGGGACACTACAAATTTGACCGATGATGAGAAATCTTGGTACTTCCATACGCCGTATCCAAGTTCAGATTTAGATGAACTTTTAAATCCACACTTTGATTCATTAGATGGTTTGCTAGAAGTAGCAGAAAGTGGTGAAGGTGAAACCGGTTTAGATTGTGTTTTAGAAATGTCATCTGGACCATTTGATTTAGATGTGGGTGAAGAGGTGCCATTCTCATTCTGTATTATATTTGGACAAAATAAAGATGATTTAATTAAGAACGCAAGATTTGCACAAGTAATGTATAATTCAAATTATCAAGGATTTACAGCACCACTTGTGCCCACGTTAGTTGCAGAAACCTCAAAAGGACAGGTGAAGCTATCTTGGGATACGGCAGCAAAATACTCAAAGGATGTAGTTACTGGCTATTCTGATTTTGAAGGATTTAAAATTTATAGAAGTTTAGATGGTGGTACAACTTGGGGTGGTGCTGAAGATAAAATTTATGATCAGGATGGTGTGTTTGTTGGCTGGCAACCAATTGCACAGTTTGACTTGTCTGCGGAAGAAGATTCGTTATTCTGCGTAAAAGGTCTTAATAATGATTTAATTATTGGTGATAATGCAGATTACGGAACTTGGGAGTCCTGTGTTGAGTCTGAATCGGATGCCTCAAATTGTTGTAATTATGAAAGCATTAGAGGGTTTGTAGTTTCGGGTGAAGATCCAAATGCGCCTTGGTTTTCATTAGGTAGCAATACTGGATTAGATGATATTTTTAATTCTGAAACTGGGATGTATGAATTTATTGATTCCACAGTAGTTGATGGATTGCAATATACTTATGCAATTACTGCGTACGATATGGGGGTGTCTGGAGCAGAAGTAGATCCTGAAATTATAACAATAAATGAAACAGATTACTATTCATTGGATACATTATATCAAGCTAATCCAGATAAATGGGCTGCACCTTTTGGGTATAAAAGTATTGAAAACCCACGAGGTACTATTGTCCAAGATAAGAATTTTGTTACCGTTACTCCGGGAGTTCAAGTTACAAATAATCTGAACAATGTAAACGTGGTTCCCAATCCTTATGTTGTACATTCAAAGTTTAATGAGTCTGAATATTTAAGGAATCTGCTCTTTAACAATCTAACTGCAAGATGTACGATTAAAATCTATACTATTACAGGTGAGTTAGTTAATACCATAGAACATGATGATGAAGAAAGTGGATTTGAGGAGTGGGATTTGCGAACTATGAATAATCAAGAAGCTGCACCTGGGCTTTATATTTTTACAGTTGAATCAGATGATAACCAAAAATTTGTTGGCAAATTTGCCATTATTCGTTAAGGAATTATAATGACACACAGACTACTTACAATAATACTAATCTTAGGGATAAGTTTTGGTCAATACCGAGACATCCCTGATGTTGTAACCAAGGTTGCTACTACCTCAGCAAATTGGCTGAAGTTGGAAACAGGTGCAAGAGGTGTAGGTATGGCAGGAGCCATGGTTGCCTCAGCTCAAGGTATATCAGGCCTATCATATAATCCTGCAAGTATAGGGTTTATTGAAGGATCAGAGCTTTACTATTCAAAAACAAATTATTTGGCAGGGATAACCCATAGCACCTTAGCATATGGTACTCAAATTAGTCCAACAGATAAAGTAGCATTACATTTATTTTCATTTAATTCAGGCAGTATGGAAGTTACTAATGCTTTCTTCCCTGATGGAACGGGTGAAGAATTTGAAGTAGAAGGTCTTTCATTAAGGGGGACATATTCTAAGATTCTTACAGATAGATTGAAATTTGGATTTTCCATAAAATATATAAGAGAGTCTATCTATACAACCTCAATGCAGACTGTAGCATTAGATATAGGATCAAATTTTGATACAGGGATTTATGGAATTGTTCTGGGGATGTCAGTAAGTAACTTTGGTCCAGAAGTTCAGTTTCATGGTGAAGGATTAGAGCAACAAGTTGCAGATACACTAAGTGTGGATGGGACTTTATCAAGAGTGACAGAGAAGTTTCCAATACCCATGTCATTTAGAGTGGGTTTGAGTAAAGAAGTATTTAATAATGAAGTCCATAAGTTGACAATTGCTGCAGATGGCGTAAACCCTGTTGATTATGTGGTAACAGGGAATGTAGGATTAGAGTATAGTTGGCTACAGCTAGCATATGTTAGACTGGGGACACATTTAAATCATGACACGGCGTCCTTTACCGCTGGTGGAGGAGTGAAAATAGGCTCAATTAGTGTAGATTATGCCTTTGCTAATTATGGCATCCTTGAAGACACACATCAGTTCGGACTTACCTTCGGGTTTTAGGTAGGGATTTATATGATTAAAAGATTATTATTTTCAATATTATTTACTTTCGGACTTTCTGAAAATATTCCACCTATTTCTCCTACAATCTATGCTAAAGCAGATAGTGGAAAAATTATATTAAACTGGACAAGTGAATCTGAAAATTCTATCGATTCAATTACCAATTACAGAGATTTTGCTGGATATAGAATTTATAAAAGTACGGATGGTGGAATCACTTGGGGTACGGCTGATGACCGAATATATTATAATGGAGTTGAAAAAGGATGGACACCTCTTGTACAATTTGATTTAACGGCAGAAGAGGATTCGTTATATTGTATAAAAATTGAAGATTGCAATATTGAAGAAGATGGCACAAGAGGGGCAGGTATTTCTGGGGTAGACCCTATTGCACCCTGGGTTGACCTTGGTTCCGATACAGGTTTAGAATATACATTCACAGATGACGATGTTTATAATGGTAAAGAATATACTTATGCTATCGTTGCATATGATATTGGGCTTAGAACTTTTGAATTAAGCTATGAATCAATTATTGAAGATGACAAAGAAATGGGTGAATGTTCTGATGCAGATGCGTTAACCACAATTGCGAGTGAAACTGATTGTTGTTCTGCAAATGATGGAAGTTGGGACGATGATTTAAACAGATGTGAATATTCAGATTGTAACGATTGCAATTGGATACAATTGTTTAACGAAGTAGAAGATTGGCATGTAACAAACCCAGATAGCATATCATCGTCTACAGTAATAATAGATGGGGATACCACAATAATTTCATTTACTTCAGGGTTAGCAAGCATTGAGTCCAATGACGTAGATGTACTTTCTGAATTAATTTCATCAGGTGAAATATCAATTGATACATTGGCATATGTTGTAACAGCAATTCCAGGGTTCTATGCTGAAAATATTGAAAATATTTCATTTGATGGTGTTGAAAATGCTGATGGAATTATTCTTAATGAAGAAGCTAATACCGTTGGTAATGGTCCCAAATCATTCGTTATTGTAAATCAAGATGATTTATCTAATAATGTTTATCGATTTGAAATACAAGCCAGTGCTTCAGATGATGAAGTATTTGAAGGGTATAAGTCTGAGGATCCATCATTATATGTTTACGAGATTAATAGTTTAGTAGATAATACTCCAAAATATTTCAATTCATATGAACTTTATGAAGAAAACATAGAGCAAATTTTTGAATCACTGTCATTAGAATTGACCAATGAATGTAATTCAGAATTGGTTGCATTCTATGATGTAGAAAGTTGCCTTGAAGGATTAGGTGAATTAATAATCGATTTGCCTGGTGCAACGGTTGATGTTGATGAAATAAATTATAATGTTCCTGAGTATAAATTTGAAGATTTTAAGCTGAAATATTTAGATGACTTAGGGTATAGTAGTAATTTTACTGATTTTATTGATGGGTTGAAGTTTAGATTTGATAATTCATTGCGCAGCTTGCCTGATGACAAAGTTGCATCTTTAAATAGCATTAAATATGTAACTGAAATAGAGGGAATAAAAGATACAACTGAGATTGAGAACAGTGAATTTTTTAGTGTAAAACTAAAATATGGTAATAATGGATCTGCTTTTTCCAAGAAGCCACCTTATGCGTATAAGATAAAATTTTCAGAATCTCCAATTTATCCTGTTGATAGAACTGTTCCTTCATCGGGATGTTCAGATAACCCCAATAATACGTTAATACCATTTGAAATTACAAATTTAACAACGGGTAAAGTGGTGGCAGTATATCATACTGATTATGGTACTATGTATAATGAAGATAACTGTACAGAAATTTGTGCATCGGATCAGTGGTGTAATAATGGTGTGTGTGAAGATTTAAAAGGATATAAAGATTGTTTTTGGGAAGTAAATGAAAACATTGCGTTCAAGAAAGATACGGTTTCTACTTCTACAGAAATTGATTCTGAAGAATATACCTTTGACTTACAAATTGATTTTAGATTGTTTATGATGGCATCTAGATATGATTCTTCTGCATCTTATGCCGTTGGTGATATCGTTCGTAGAAGTGAAATGGTTTGGGAAGCTGTTTCTGAGGTCTCTCCTGAAATATATCCAACAGATTGGATAGACTCAAATGATGATGGTGTAAATGATAATCCTTGGAATCCAGTATATCCATGGAATGACGGTGATGAAATTATTATTCAACCAACGTCTTGGTATGTTGATGGTGATGCATGGATAGCTGATTTTAGTCAATTAGGTAAGAAATTGACTATTGAAGAAAATCATTTAGAAAATGTAAGTGTAGTTCCAAACCCATATTTTGTTAATTCACGATTTGATGAAACACCAGAATCTAGATTGATGTGGTTTACTCATTTACCCACTGAATGTTACATATCTATATATACAGTATCAGGTGAACTTGTAACGTCTTTTAACCATGCAGATAATTTTGATGGTCAGGCTTCTTGGGATTTACGAACAGGAAATGGTGATGAGGTCGCCCCTGGATTATATATTTATACGGTAGAGTCAGGCTCTAATTATCAATTTAAGCATATTGGTAAGTTTGCGATTGTAAGATAATGACACACAGACTACTTACAATAATACTAATCTTAGGGATAAGTTTTGGTCAATACCGAGACATCCCTGATGTTGTAACCAAGGTTGCTACTACCTCAGCAAATTGGCTGAAGTTGGAAACAGGTGCAAGAGGTGTAGGTATGGCAGGAGCCATGGTTGCCTCAGCTCAAGGTATATCAGGCCTATCATATAATCCTGCAAGTATAGGGTTTATTGAAGGATCAGAGCTTTACTATTCAAAAACAAATTATTTGGCAGGGATAACCCATAGCACCTTAGCATATGGTACTCAAATTAGTCCAACAGATAAAGTAGCATTACATTTATTTTCATTTAATTCAGGCAGTATGGAAGTTACTAATGCTTTCTTCCCTGATGGAACGGGTGAAGAATTTGAAGTAGAAGGTCTTTCATTAAGGGGGACATATTCTAAGATTCTTACAGATAGATTGAAATTTGGATTTTCCATAAAATATATAAGAGAGTCTATCTATACAACCTCAATGCAGACTGTAGCATTAGATATAGGATCAAATTTTGATACAGGGATTTATGGAATTGTTCTGGGGATGTCAGTAAGTAACTTTGGTCCAGAAGTTCAGTTTCATGGTGAAGGATTAGAGCAACAAGTTGCAGATACACTAAGTGTGGATGGGACTTTATCAAGAGTGACAGAGAAGTTTCCAATACCCATGTCATTTAGAGTGGGTTTGAGTAAAGAAGTATTTAATAATGAAGTCCATAAGTTGACAATTGCTGCAGATGGCGTAAACCCTGTTGATTATGTGGTAACAGGGAATGTAGGATTAGAGTATAGTTGGCTACAGCTAGCATATGTTAGACTGGGGACACATTTAAATCATGACACGGCGTCCTTTACCGCTGGTGGAGGAGTGAAAATAGGCTCAATTAGTGTAGATTATGCCTTTGCTAATTATGGCATCCTTGAAGACACACATCAGTTCGGACTTACCTTCGGGTTTTAACACTCTGTTACATATTTCCAATTTAATATAACGGACTTCAGTCGTAAAATTATCCTCGGATAGGTGTAAAAAGTTATACTACATCTATGGGTGGATAATGTATATTTACCACTCTATATGCGGATACATTTCAAAGGCACCGTATATACAGGAGGAAATATCAATTAATTTAACGAAGGGGTTAATATGAAGAAAGTTATAGCAAGTATTTTTATACTATCTTTAACGTTTACTTTCGCAAAGGATTTACATCCTACTGTAAAGACTAATACAATAATTAATTCAACTCAAAATCCAACTGAAGTGGTTGTTGATGTGAATATGCCTGAGACATCTACAACTCGTGAAGAAATTATCTTACATGTTGAAGATTTTGAAGGTGATGTGAGTGGCTGGAATACTGGTACTGGTTGGGAATTATCAGATCAAAGCTACAATTCTGAAACTCATAGTATGAATTCACCTGATGCTAATGATACGGGTGAATGGAATAGTTATGACTTATTTTCGCCGACTTTGTCCTTGCCAGATTTAGGTGAAGGTGAAATAATGCATTTTAAATTTCATGTTCATTCGGATATGCCAGATTTCACCCAAGAAGATGATCCAGCTACACCAGATGATGAATCACAATATTTGGCTGACTATTGGGCTATTTCAATCATGGACGTCGCTGCTTTAGCATGGCATACATCAAATCATAATTCAACAGATGGTGATAGCTGGTGGTGTGGTGATGAAGAAATTGGCGGATATTTAGATTCATGGGTTCAATATTTAGATACTCCTTCATTTACAGTGCCTTCAGGTGCTTCCTTGTCTGCAGATATGCGATGGGGTATTGAATCTCCAGCAGGTGCAGCAGGTGCAATTCCAAATACATGTGTTGATGGTTGGGATCAAGCGAATGTACAAATTTCTACCGACGGTGGTGCATCATTTTCAATGTTAAACGGTTCTGACCCATATGATTTTGATTGTGGATATGGAACAGTATATAATGGGCTTGAAGGACTTCCAGGGTGGGGTGGTAATGAAGATTGGCATAATGTAAGTTTTGATTTATCAATGTATGAAGGTCAAGATGTTGTTGTACGTTTTGCGTTTTATTCAGACCCTGCATATTCAACTATTGATGATGCATCTATTGATGGTTTTCAGGTAGATAATATTGTTGTTTCTGGAGGTGCATTTAGTGATACTGGTGATGACAACGAATCAATGTCAGTTTCAGGTGCAGTATGGGTAGATCAGTTCTATGAATATGGCGACGAAACACAGCCCGGTGCCTTAGGTTGGACTGAATATATCCCAGGTTATCCTTTTAATGGGAATACATTTATGGATATAAGTGACTTTGCGGGAAAAGATGTGGTTTTTAGATTTCAGTCTAGATATGATGGTGATTTTTACACTGAAACAGGCTTAGGTGGTCAAGGTTCAGGATTATGGATTGATGACTTGACGGTATATAAAATTTCTTCTGGTTCTTATCCTGCTCCTCAGAATTTCATGGCTGAAGCAGGCGATAGTGAGGTATTGCTTTCTTGGGATGATATGAACCTTGCAGGTACCAATGACTATGTGTACGACAATGATGCTTTTGGGAATGGAATTACCATGAGTACTGAAGGCTCTACTGCATGGGCAGGTGCGGAGATGGCAATTGCAGGTCCATCTACGGTGAATTCTGTATCAATATTTAATATTAATCCTGCAGGAACACCCACTACAATTGGCGTGTTTGGTACATTGGGAACCTTATATTCAAATGAGCCCATGTACACATTAGAAGTAAATCTTGATGAAGCAGATGCATGGAATACATTTGATGTTGATGGATGGGAGTTTAATAACAATTACATTATTGCACATCTATTTTCATTTGATGTTTCTGCAGCTCTGGATGAATCTGTAGTTCCATCATCACATAGTAAAGTGCTATTTACTGGTGGTGGCTGGGATGATTGGAGTGTTGCTGGTGCATCTATTGGTGATGGTGAATGGGGTATTCGTGCAAATGTAACTACTGAAGGTGCAAATGTAACTTACAACGTATATCGTGATGAAGCAATGATTGCCAGCGGATTAACCAATAATGCATATACAGACAATATGGCTGAAAATAATATGACATATGAGTATGCAGCTTCAGCAACATATCCCGATGGTGAAGAAAGTGGATTCTCAAATATTGCAATTGCTACACCTCAGTCTAATACTGTACATGAAGATTCATATGATGACGGTTCAATGGAGTCTTCATTTAATGCAGGGTCTACAAACTACTGTGCAGTACGCTTCAATGCCAATGATGGAGGCGAAGATGTAGTAAGATTCAAGTGGTATCAAACTGAAGATGGTGGTGCATTTTATCTTCGATTATATGAAGATAATGGTGGCATTCCTGGAACTCAACTATATAGTGGTATCGTAGCCAGCGGATTAGTTGAAGGATGGAATGAAAAAGATTTATCATCACAAGGGTTGTCAGTAAGTGGTGATTTCTGGATTGGTGTTAAAGAGTTTAGCTCGACAAAGCCATTTGGATTGGATACAAGCTCTGACGCAGGTCACTCATTTTCATCAGATGATAACTGGGCTTCAGCATCTCCAATTGCAGGGAATTTAATGTTCCATGTGTTCTTGGATGAAGGTGAAGGTGGTGGCGGAGATTGTTCTGCTTCTGATTTCGGTGATGTAAATGAAGATGATGCAGTAAATGTATTAGATATTGTATCAATAGTAAACTTTATCATGGGTAATGATACTCCATCAGCATATCAATCATGTGCAGCTGATGTTAACGAAGATGGTTCGTTGAATGTACTTGATATCGTGAGTATTGTAAACATGATTATGGGTAATTAATTTTAAGGAAAGGAAATAAATATGCGTAGATTATTCTCTATCATAACAATTTTCGCAATGAGTGCCATGTTAATGGCAGCGGCAACACAGTCAAGCCATTTAGCTCCTGCGAAACTGTCTAAAAAATATCAACCAAAAGTTGAGCCTATGGGTGTAGAAACTGTGAATACAGGCCATACTTCTCCTATTGTTCAACATAATCAAAGAAATGGGTTCTCATCTGTTGTGGTGGATTCCTCAAAAAATGGTTATGGTATGATTGTTTCACCTACAAACCCATTATTCAAAAGCGATGAAGGCTTCTTCTTTGTATACAGACAATGGGCAGGTGATACGGGTACTAGTGGTCAAATTGGTGCATCATATTCTGATGATGGTCTGTCTTGGACACAGTATTTTAACCTTAATGGACTAATGTCAATTGGACGTTATCCAAGTGCCGTTGGTTCAGCAGATTATCCCTATGCTGTTTGGAATGAATACACAGGTACGGGTAATCCTTCTTATGGTGGTCGTCCATACTATGCATTTGATGAATTCGGTTGGGATGGTGGTTCATTCTCTGCTCCAAACGATATTGATTTAACATGGGATGATAGTAAAGACCTTTGGGTTGGATCTCCTGTAGTTTCAGATATGGATGGGATGGAAGTATTTAATGTTGCCTATGCAGACTGGACTAGAAATGATTGTTGGTTATTCCATTCTGAAGCTTATGAAGATGGTGTAATTATATTTGGTTCTGAAATGAAAATTTTAGATGAAACGGCTGACTTCGTAGGTGGTGATGATGAGGGTTCTTATACTTCATCTCCAGTTGTTGATGTAAATGCTGATGGTATTGGATACTATGCAGCAGCAGCATACTTTAGTGGTGCCGATGCAGGTGCAAGTGTGGTAGCGGATGGTTCATATCATACCCTTATTTTTAGACAAACAGTTGATCATGGTGCATCTTGGGCACCAGCACATGACTTTGGTGCAGCCACTGCAGATAAATACTATTACATTCCTGATAATGTAATTCAACATATGTTTGATTCTGGATTATTCCCAACAACATGGTCAGATCCAGATAACTGCCCAGATTCTGAAGATTATGCGTTTTCTGAATTATTTATGACTTATGATTTTGACTTAAAAGTTGATGCTGATGGTAATCCACACTTTGTGATTGGGGTGCTTCCGGGTGATGGTGAATACATATTCCCTGGTGTGGCAGAAGCCAATGGTTATTATCATTTTACAATTGATAAAGATCATTTAGATAATCCAGGTGAGCCTCAAACAGCAACCGGTTGGAATTATTCATTTGTTGCAAGCCTTACTGATACATGGGCATGGAATGATGCTGCAGGTTCTTCGTACTGGCAATTGGTATTCCCAAGTATGACTATTGCAGATGATGATTCAACTATCTATGTTACTTCTTCTATGGTAACTGAAGGTGTTGAAAATGATCCTGATGGTGACCCTTGTACATATGATTCTGAGTATCCAGAATGGAGTTTGGATGTATATGTGATGAAATCAGAAGATAATGGTGCATCATGGTGGTGTCCTTACAATGCTTCAAATACGCCAGATCTTGACCCAACTGATGAAGACTCACCAGAAGAAATTTCTGCACATGGTGCATCAACAGCTACTGCTGATGAGTTGTATGTAAACTTCCAAATGCCTGATTACCCATATGGTTCAACCACTGGTGATGCAGGTAACCCAGATTATAAATGTAGAGTATATGTGGGTAAAGTAGAATTAACATCAGCTGATGGCACCCAACCAGATTGTAACGATGATATTTGTGGAACTGGCATTGTTGGTGATGTTAATGGTGATGGATTCTTAAATATCTTGGATATTGTTGCATTAGTAAACTATATCTTAGGTACAGGTACAATTGAGTTTGAATGTGCAGGGGACTTTAACGGTGATGGTGCAATAAATATTTTAGACATTGTTGGAATGGTAAATTGCATTTTAGGTACAGGTTCTTGTGATGGTACTTTAGCAAGAGAAGTTTCAAATGCTAAAGCTGCATTGGTTGGTTCAACTTTGGAAGCTATTAATGTTGGAGGTATCCAATTTGATGGCAAATTAACTTCTGAAGTAAGTGGTGCTGATATTGTAAAATATGCAAATGGTACAACTATGATTTACAACTTGGTAACTGGACAATTGGAAACATCATCATTTGAATTGGAGAATGCAAACAATATTATTGTAGCGGCTTCTAATGGTGAAAATGTTGAAATTACGATTGCCAATGATTTTGCAATTGTAAGTGCATATCCAAATCCGTTTAATCCACAAACCAATATCAATTATGAATTAACCATGGACTCAAATGTTCATTTAGGTATTTATAATTTGATGGGTCAAAAAGTTGTAAGCCTACATGATGATTATGTTGCTGCAGGTAGTTATAATGCATTATGGAATGGTACAAACGATCTTGGTAATGAAGTTGCTTCTGGAATCTATATGGTTAAATTAGTAACTGATAATCAAGTGGTATCTAGTAAGATTACCTTATTGCGATAATCTAGTTTAATTGGGTAAATTAAGGGGATGGGAAACCATCCCCTTTTTTATTATATAACAAATATTATATATCAGGAGGTACCATGCAAAAATGGTTAACAATTTTTACATGCTTTTTTAGTTTTGCAATTGCTACAGAAGTACAATTGTATATAGATAATTTTGAAGATGCGGGAAATGGAACGGCCACTTTTGATTTAATGATGATTAATTCAGAAGAGGTCGGTGGATTTCAGTTTGATATAATTTCAGGTGATGGTGTATTTGATGATGCAGCAAATGCAATTGATGATGAATGTAAATGTTTAGGTAGCTCTATACCAGCTGGTTGTGATGAATGTTATTTTGATTTAGGTACAGATGGAATTAAGAACGCCTATGAGGATGGGTTCAATTCAGATGACGATGATAATCAATGTTCAGAGTCTGGAGAATGTACAGATTCATCTATATCTGAGAGTAGTGATTGTACAGATGTAGGAACATGTTCTGACGATTCTTTAATAACTAAAGATGAATGTGATGATGCAGGGACTTGTTCTGATTCAGGATATACTTCAGAATGTGCATGTTTATATGCTGGTGCAACCTGGACCTCTGCAGGAAATATATGGACTCCAAATAATTTATGGATTCCCAACAATTCACCCACGGTATGTTCAGACAATGGCTATGAATGGGAATATTATAATCCAGATCCAAACTTTGATAATTATGAAAGTGAGCCTAGTTGTACTATTTCTGGTGAGTGCTCACAGGTAGATGGTGTGTGTATTTCTGATGGTACAAACCAAGGAAATAGTGGTGATGTATTGGATTGGCCAGAATCTTGTTGCAATGTAACTCAAGGTGGGGTGTGGTATTCACCTCATAGAGATGAAACCGATTGTGACGATTTAGGATATACATGGACTGCATTTGATACTGAGAATGAGTGTGAATCAAACGGTGGATGGTGGATAGGAAGTGCAGATGGAGCTGAAGGAAATGGTTCTTATGACATAGGTGAAAAATATTTTGATGGTGTATCAATATCAGAATTTACTTTTCCTACATCAGTAATGACAGAATCATTTGGTGTTTTTGTTATTTCATTTAATGATGGAAGAGTGCTAGGCGCATCATTTGGTGGTGGCTCTTATCCCATCTCAGAAAATGGGCAGTCATTAGTGGAAGGGATATCAATTGACTTATCAGCAGCTGTTGAAGGAACCTTTGAAATTTCAATACTCGATATATGTGAGCGTGAAGGGTTTAATTGTCCCGCAGAATTAATAATCTCAGGTACTTCAGCTCAAGAATTAAATTCAGAGTTTTCTACGATTGTAATTACCAAAGGTAGTGATGGTAGTTTATCTTATGCACCTATCTCTGTTGATGATGGTGTCTGCTCAGAGCTATCAGGCGAGAGCGTAGAAACAGACAGTGCTTGTGAGTCATTCTGCGGCGATGCTTATTGTGACTCAGCATTGTCAGAAGACTTTGGCAATTGTGCAGCAGATTGTGATTCATCTGCAGGTGATGGGTTCTGTCATTGGGCAATGGGTGAAAGCAATGATGTCTCATCTGACGATTGTCCATTATTCGGTTGTGGTGATTACGTATGCTCTTCTGATGATGGTGAAGATTACAGTACCTGTCAAGCAGATTGTGGTTCTTCCTGTGGAAACGGTCAATGTGATTTAGGTGAGTCTGATCAAAATTGCCCAGAAGATTGCAATGAAGGTTGTGGAGATGGTGAATGTACAGTGGGTGTTGAAAATTTTGAAAATTGTACACTAGATTGTGAATCTACATGTGGAGATGGAATATATCACCATGCAGGATATGAAGGGAATCCTGGTACAGAAGATGAAAACTGTGAAGCTGATTATGTTCAAACTTGCGGTGATGGTTATTATCATCATGCAGGGATAGAGGATGATGCTGGAACGGAGAATCAAGAATGTGTGCCAGATTATACTGTAACTTGCGGTGATTCATATTACGATTATGAAAATGGTGAAAATGATACTTGTGAAGCTGATTATGTGTTGACAGATGGTGACGGAGTATGTGACAGTGCTGAAAATCCATCAGATGAGGATTGCCCCTCTGAGTGTGGTGATGGATTCTATCATCATGCAGGAATTGGGGGTACTGAAGATGAGTCTTGTGGTGACTTTGAAATTACATGTACGGATGGAATATGCAGTGAAGGTGAGAATTATGTTAATTGTATAGCCGATTGTGAAAGTGTTTCAGGCGATGGGTTTTGTAATGATGAATCTCAAGGATTAGGGGGTACTGAAAATGCTACAGAAAATCCCGAAGATTGTGCCCCAACTTGCGGTGATTTAGTGTGTGCTGTTTATAATACAAGTAATGAAGAATTGCTGGAAACATTCTTAACCTGTCCTGCAGATTGCCTTTCTTGTGGAAATGGAATTTGTGAAGAGGATTTGTTTGAAAGTTTAGATACATGCCCTGCAGACTGCTGTGATGTAGAAGTTGATGAATGTGGAGTGTGTGGAGGTAGTGGTATTGCCGAAGGTGCTTGTGATTGTGATGGTACTATGCCTGAAGAGAACAAGGATTGTGATGGCAATTGCTTAGTAGACTTAGATTGCAATGATGAATGCGGTGGAACTGCAGTTGTGGATTGCAATGGAGTATGTGGAGGTGGTGCAATAGAAGATGAAGAGGGTAATTGCTTGTCAGTAATAAATGGGGTCATTAAAGAGTATGTGCTTAAGGATAATTACCCTAACCCATTTAACCCTTCTACTACCTTTGAATTTTCACTGGAGAAGTCTGGGCATGTTGACCTGTCCATATATGATATTCGTGGGCACAGGGTGGCTACATTAATTAACGAATATAAATCAGCAGGAACCATGTACACTGTGTACTGGAACTCAAATACAAATGCAGATAAATTAGTGTCAACGGGAATATACTTCTATGAGCTTCGATCTGGTGACTACGTAGAACGTAAAAAGATGCTACTAATTAAATAAGTCTAAATAAAATATCAAAATGCTTTAAAATGGGTTCTTATGGGCCCATTTTAATTTCCATTAAAAAAGTTTAAAAATAATTAAAAATAGGTTTGGTTTAAGTTTTATTTCCCCCCTAAATTATGGGGCTCGGAGCGAACCCAATCTGCTCCGATTGTTTTCTGAAAAATAAATTTTAAAATAATTAAAATTTTACTTGTGGGGGTAAATAAATACCCTCTAAATTACGGGGCTCTACTGCGGTAGGGTTTTTAATCGTAAGATGATTTTTGAAATTGAGAGTGTACGTGAAGCGAGAACTGTCAAATGAGCGACATGCGATTTAATCGTAGTAAACTAAGATATAAAAAAGTAAGTAAAGATCAAAGATCCATACTATGTACAATGGAGAGTTTGATCCTGGCTCAGGACGAACGCTGGCGGCGTGCTTAACACATGCAAGTCTAAGGAGAACGTTCCTTCGGGAACAAGTAAACTGGCGGACGGGTGAGTAACGCGTAGGCAATCTACCCTATAGACTGGGATAACGCTGTGAAAACGGTGCTAATACCGGATGTTATTTTCATACTCTGGTGTAAAAATTAAAGGTGGCTTCGGCTATTACTATAGGATGAGCCTGCGTCTGATTAGCTAGTTGGTAAGGTAACGGCTTACCAAGGCAGCGATCAGTAGCTGGTCTGAGAGGATGATCAGCCACACTGGGACTGAGATACGGCCCAGACTCCTACGGGAGGCAGCAGTGGGGAATTTTGCGCAATGG